>CAYYPI010000005.1:0-52859 GCA_964473565.1 uncultured Gammaproteobacteria bacterium | reverse complement strand
AGTACAGGGGTCTCCAAAACCTCTAGCGGGGGTTCGATTCCTCCCACCCGTGCTTAGAATATCTTGTGTGAATAGATCCCCGCACCTGTGGAGGTAAAGTAAGTCCTGTTTTTTGATGGGTAAAAAATTACTACAAATAAAAAAGAATAAGTGACGGTCTTATTCTTTTTTATTTTATTCTATTGTCCTATTTTTATCCAATCTTCAGATGGAATATTGTGCCATGCTGCTGCGCAACCAGTTATATCAACTACCAATATCTTATCATTGGCATCAACTATTTCCTTGAGTTCGTCTCTTATAGCATCTTGTTTCTTGTTGGTCCTAACAACCCAAACAGATTCTAGTGGATGTTTTGACTGCCTGAAAGATTGAAGGTAGTCATAAAGTTCTTCATAATCTGTTCTAGGGGAAATCAAATCGTAAGAGATTAGCATTCTATACATGAAATCGTAAAATAAGATAGACAAGCATCAAGTATCCTATCTATATATTTTTTTTATATCCCTTATTTCTTTAAATCCAAATTTATGATAAAATTAAGTTGTACACATATCAAACTATAAATAGGGAAGGATCTCCCAAAGAGAGAAAAAGAGTCCCTCTAATAATTACAGACCCCGTCATGGTCTGTTTTTATTTGTTTACATTATAGCTTATATTCAGTCCTATAACAATACCACAAAAATTGGCTAATTTTAAGTAAAAAAAATTAAATAAAAATTAAAATAACATCTTAACCTATGAAAACCTATGAAAAAATGTATATTCTATTTGACATTATTCGTGGATGTGCTATTCTGATATTATAGTTAAAATTGATTTAAAATTTTTATATGAAAAAGGAAAAAAAATTATTAAATATAAGTGAGGCCGCTGATTTGCTTAGTGTTAATCAGGACACTTTAAGGAATTGGGAAAAGGATGGGAAAATAACCCCACTAAGAGTTGGTCCGAGAAAAGACAGAAAATATCGCCCAGAAGACATTGAAAGAATAATCGATGATAAAGGAATATTGGAAGGGCTTGATAGTGATAAAATGACTCTTGCCCAATTAAAGCAATTCCTTTGGAGGAGTGCTGACATTTTACGTGGAAAAATTGATAGTTCTGATTATAAAAAATATATATTCGGACTTTTATTCTACAAGAGAATTAGTGATGTTTGGGATGAGGAATACGATAAGGCTATGGATGAATTTAAAGATAGGGATATTGCTCGAATGGATCATAATCACAGATTTCAAGTTCCAAAAGATTGTCGTTGGTCGGTGATTCAAGAAACATCTGAGAATATTGGACAGAAGTTAAATGAAATTTTTGATAAACTAACAAACGCCAACAGCCCGAAGCTTGATAAAATATTTGATGATCTTGATTTTGCTAACAAGGATAAATTTCCAAATGAAACTTTACAAAGTTTAATAAATCATTTTTCAAAATTTAACTTTGCCAGTAATTATATTAGTTCCGATTTGCTTGGCGATGCCTATGAATATTTGATTGAGCAGTTTGCGGCAGATGCAGGCAAGAAAGGTGGAGAATTCTACACTCCTCGTGAAGTTGAAAGGGTAATCATTAATATTCTCAAACCACATGAAAAAGATCATGTCTATGATCCAACAGTAGGTTCCGCTGGATTCTTACTGGAGGCATATAGTTATTTAAAAAAGAAGAGAGGGGAGAAAATTGCAAACACGCTATATCTTTATGGCCAAGAGCAGAACCTTGGAACTTATGCGATTGCAAAAATAAACATGTTTTTGCATGGTCTTGATGGAGCTGATATAAGACGAGGAGACACTTTATCGAATCCGCAATTTTTGAATAATGACGGCAGTCTAAAAACCTTTGATATTGTGGTTGCAAATTTTCCGTATTCAATAAAAGAATGGGCGAATGAGGCCTTTAAAACAAATAAATACGGGCGACTTGATGATTATGAAATGCCACCAACAAAAAATGCTGATTATGCTTTCATTCTTCATATAATTAAATCTTTAAATTCTAATGGTAGGGCTGGTGTAGTTGTGCCTCACGGAGTTTTATTTAGAGGTGGAATTGAAGGGAGAATTAGGAAGCAGATAATAGAAAAAGATATTTTAGAAGCTGTGATTGCTTTGCCATCAAAACTATTTTATGGAACAGGTATTCCTGCTGCTGTTTTAATATTCAATAAGAATAAATCAAAAGAAAAAGAAGGTAAAATATTAATTATTGATGCCGAGAAAGAATACCAAGAAGGTAAAAATCAAAATAAACTCAGAAATAAGGACATAGAGAAAATTGTTAATACCTATGATATTTATAAAGATCAAGATAAGTTTGCAAAGGTGGTTGAGCTAAAGGTTTTAAAAGAGAACAAGTATAATTTAAATGTGCGAAGATATGTTGATTCTAGCGATGAAGAAGAACTTGTTGATGTAAAAGAAGTTTTAAAAGATATTGCCAAGTTGGAGAAGGAGAGGGATTTGATCGATAAAGAGGTTAAAAAATATTTAAAAGAATTAAAATATTAATAAAATGGCTAAATATAAAAAAGTTAAAATAATAACTGATGCTTGTTGTAAAATAGAAAACGCCCACTTAAAGGGAAGAATAGGAAAGGAAAATCTGCTTGTGGTATGATAATTTTAGATGAGGAAGAAAATATTATTTTAGAAAAATCAAAATATCTTGGTGAGTTGACAGTACCACAAGCTGAGTATAATGGATTAATTTTTGCCTTAGATTTAGCATCCGGATATTGTAGAAATGATATTGAGGTTTGGATGGATAGTGAGCTGGTAATAAAACAAGTGAATGGAGATTATGGCATAAAATCAGAAAACATGAAGCCTCTTTATGATGAAGTTAAGAAACTGGAAGGCAGATTTAGTGGCTTTAAAAAATATTTTCATCATAAGAGAAATGCAAAATGGGCTAAGTATGTTGATGCTTTAGCTGAAGCAGAGTATAACAAAAATCATTTAGGTTAAATATGAATCAAGAAAAAAAAACAATTCCAAAAGGATGGGAACTGAAAAAAATTTGCGATTTATTGGATTATGAGAGGCCGGATAATTATATCGTTAAAAGCGTTGCGTATGATAAAAACAATAAAACTCCAGTATTGACTGCTAATAAGTCTTTTATTTTAGGTTATACTAATGAAGATTTTGGGATTTACAAAGATATACCAGTAATAATTTTTGACGATTTTACTACAGATAGTAAATTCGTCGATTTTCCTTTTAAAATTAAATCTTCTGCAATAAAGATACTAAAGCAAAAAAACAAAGAGATTAACCTTAAATTTATTTTTGAGAAAATGAAATCAATAAACTTTCCTGTAGGCAATCATAAACGATATTATATATCTCAATATCAGGAAATGAATATCGTGGTTCCTAAAGAAAAAAACGAACAAGACAAAATTGCTGAAATTTTATTTAAAGTTGATGTAGATATTGATAGAACTGAAGAAATAATAAAAAAAATAGAAAAACTTAAAAAGGGGTTAATGTGGGAATTTTTCAATAAAAAGTTGAAAACAAAAGTTAGTTTTATAAGTTGTATTGACTTGTGTTCATTTAAAAAAATAAAAGGATTAAAAAAGAAAGAATATCAAAATAAAGGTGAATATCCAATTTTTGACCAAGGACAAAAATATATAAGTGGCTATACTGATGATAATAATTTGGTAAATAATAATTATCCAGTTATTTTGTTTGGAGATCACACAAGAGTAGTAAAATTTATTAATCAACCTTTTGCTGTGGGAGCAGATGGCATAAAACTTTTTCAAAGTAAAAAAGAAAATGATCCAAAATTTTTATATTATTCTTTGTTAAATTTAGATATTCCAAACACAGGGTATAACCGTCATTTTAAATGGGTTAAGGAAGCAAAAATATTACTACCCCCTCTTGATGAACAAAAAAAATTTGTGAAAGTTTTGTCAGGAGTTGATAAAAAAATTGAAATTAATAAACAATTTAAAAATAAACTTATTCAACTTAAAAAAGGTCTTATGAACGACCTTTTGAGTGGTAGAATAAGAGTATAAAATTAATAATATGAGTGAAATTAATCTTTTTAAATTTGAAAATAATAATTTTAACTTGAAAGATTTATTGTTGTTTTGGAGAAAAAATAAAAAACACGACAAATCCAATGTGCATATTCTTTTTGTCGATGATGAAGATTTTGCCATCGTTTCAAATTTAAAAAAAGCTGGTTGGGTTGTTGATAAAATTAAAGATTTAAAAAATATCGAAGATGAGGTTGTTAAAAGAGCTCAAATAATTTTTGTGGATTTTAAAGGTGTTGGGAAAACTTTATCAGAAAATGAGGAGGGCATTGGAATTATTAAATCTTTAAAAAATACCTACAAAGATTCAAAAAGAGTAATTTTGTATTCTGGGCACAATAGATTTAGTTTAAAAGACGACATTAAGTCAGCTGATAATTATTTAGCAAAAAATTCTGATACATATGAATTTATTAAAATAATTACAGAAGAGATAAGTAAATTAAAATGATTTATTTTGAAATTAAAAACAATTTCAATAGAATATTGTCTTCCAATATAACCGATTGTGAAAATATTGATAAAATTCCCGGTGATGGAAAAATTATTTTATCAGGTAAGAGAATACGGAGCGGAGTCAAAAAAGATGGTAACATAATCACAAGATTGATATCAGTTAACGACGACGATCTTTATGTAAGCAAGAAACTATTTAATAAAACATTGAATGCTTTGGGTTTAATGTCACCTATCTTTTTTGAATATTATACAAATAAAATAAAAAGTCATTCTCATACCCTCAAGAATATTCAAGGCCAGATGAAACAAAAAATGGAAAGCTTGATCAGTGAAAATGTTACAACGCACAGTTATGGATATGATACTTTTAAGCAAAAGGTAAAAGATGAAATATCAAACGACATAGATTTAACCGCAGAAGTTATATGCTACTTAAATAAAAGAATTTTTGATGTAAATGCACATATAGAGTGTTTTAATGTTCTATCACTTGATGAAAGTGGTGATTACAATTTTATTGAACATAATGTAAAGAAAGTTTTATTGAGAATATCGCAGCCTTTTTTTGAAGATTTAAAACAAAAAGAGGTTGAGGTTAAATTTTTAATTAAGGATGATTATGCCAAAAAAAATAAAGTTGTTTTAGATTATAAAATATTTAATTTGGCTATGTACAATTTTTTTGAGAACGCTGTTAAATATACTAAGCCAAATTCAGAGATCTTTATTAATTTTGAGAAATTGTCAGCAAAAGATTTTTTAATTAAGATTGAAATGATGAGTATTAGAATTGAAAAAGACGAAATTGAGAAAATATTTGAAGAAGGGTATTCAGGGGTAAATGCTAAAAATGAGGCTGGTGATGGAATTGGAATGTTTACAACTAAAGAGGCTTTGCGTCTTAATAATTTAATAATAAATGTGATCCCTAATTATTCAAAGTCCGAGACATTAAACGGAAATAAATTTGTTTACAATATTTTTGAAATAACCAATAAAAAATAATATGAAATTTAACGAGCAAGCTACAGTTGAAAATTACATAATCAAATTTTTAAAGGAAAAATTGGGTTATGAAAATATTAAGCCTGAAGATTTTTCTGGTTTTCGGGATTTCGAAAATGAATATTTGATAAAGCCATTAATTATTAAGGCTGTAAAAAAGATCAATGATGTAGACGAGGATGTCGCCGAATCGGTTTATAGGGAGATAAAGAAGATTGATACCAATGAAGGTTTTTTAAATTTGATGAGATATGGCGTCAACATGAGAGCATCCAATGAAAAGAAAAAAAAGGATTATTTTATCGTTGATTTTAAAAATATTGAAAATAACCATTTTGTTGTTACTAATCAATTTTACTTTGAAGGAGATACAGAAAACATTAGACCCGATATAATGTTATTTTTAAACGGATTGCCTATTGTTGATATTGAAGCAAAAAGTCCGACCATATCCTTAACTGTTAATTATGAAAACGGAATTGATCAAATCAAAAGATACGAAAGAGTTGCTAGAAAAATGTTTTTGCCAAATTGTTTTAATATTTCAACCGATGGCTTAAATACTGTTTACGGCTCAACATATTCGCCAAAGCAATTCTTTAATCATTGGAAAGAGGAAGACCAGAGAAAAGATGATGAAGAATTAGAGAACACATTAATTGCATTATTGTCTCCAGATAGGTTGCTTGATGTCATTAAAAATTTTATTGTATTTGAAAAAGAAAAAGGGAAAACTATTAAAAAAATCGCTAGATATCAACAAATAAGAGCTACAAATAAAATAGTTGAAAGAGTTGTGGATGGAAGTAAAAAAAGAGGTCTTATTTGGCATACACAAGGAAGTGGTAAAAGTTTAACTATGTTTTTTTCTGCCTGGAAATTGAGATTTGATGAAAGTTTAAAAAATCCTAAAGTTTTTATTTTAGTAGACAGAATTGATCTTGATGACCAAATTTACGATACCTTTATAAATTGCGGAGGACAGAATGTGACAAGAATTGAATCAAGAAAGGATTTAGAAAAGAAAATTAAATCTCCAGAAAGAGGCATATTTATTTCAACAATACAAAAGTTTTCCGAATTAGGTAATGATATAAAAAATTTGGATGAAAACATTATTGTTTTATCAGATGAAGCTCATCGAGATAATGAGGGGGTGTCTGCTATAAATTTGAGAGATACAATGCAAAATGCTTTTTTCTTTGGCTTTACTGGTACCCCTATTGATAAGGTAACCTTGAATACTCATAGAAATTTTGGAGAAGAAGGGGAGAGATATTTGGATTATTATTCCATACAAGAGGCAATTGACGATGGTGCGACCTTGCCAGTGACCTACGAAGCACGTCTTTCCAAATTTTTTATTGATGAAGATAAGCTTGATCAGCAATTTGATGAATTGACCAGAGATTTAGATGATAAACAGAAACAAGAATTAACAAAGAAGTATGGAAAGAAAGAGGTCATTGTGAAATTGGAAAAGAGAATGGAGGCAATAGCGAGAGATATCATCGAGCATTATAAGTTGTATGTAGAGCCAAATGGCTTTAAAGCACAAGTAGTTTGCTACGACAGAGAAGCGACTGCAAAATATAAAGACTACTTCGATAGATTAGTGCCAAAGGAATGGACTGCTGTTGTATATTCTCCGGGAGATAGAAACAGCGATGGAGATGATTTAAAAAAATATAATACAAATAAAAAAGAAAGGGAAAAAATAATTGTGAATTTTAAGGACACAAACCATCCATTAAAATTTTTATTGGTTTGTGATATGCTTTTGACTGGCTTTGATGCTCCGATTGAGCAAGTGATGTATTTAGATAAACCACTCCGTGATCATAATTTGCTTCAAGCAATCGCTAGAACCAATAGAGTATATCCAAATAAGGGGTGCGGGAAAATTATTGATTATTATGGTATTACAAAAAATCTGTATGATGCATTGAATTTTGATGAAAACATTGTTGATTCAGCAATGATTGACTTGGATATAATGAAGAAAGATTTTAAGAGAATTTTAGAAGATGTAATGGATGTATTTGTTAATATAAATATTGAGGATCCATCAATGGATAATCTGAGAAGATGTTTGAAAATCTTTATTGATAATCAGGACAAACAAGTATATTTCGCTAACAAGTATAGTAAATTAAAATTATTATTTGAGATACTTTCTCCCGATCCATTTTTAAAAAAGTATTTACGAAAGTTTGAGTGGATCACAAGTTTTTATTTAGCTTTTGCGAAAGAATTTAGAGCAATTGATAATGATATGGCATTATTATCAGAATATGGTGAAAAAGTAAAAAAGATAATTCAAGATGAGATTGATTATGAGGGTATAACTAAGAATTTCAGAGAGCTTAAAGTTAATGATTTGTATACGCTTGAAAGACTAGATAAGATGGATGATGAGGAGAAAGCATTAAACTTGGAGAAGATGTTAAAACAAGAAATAAGCGCCAATATTGATGACAACCCAGTTTTTAAAAAGTTTAGTGAAAGGCTGTCTACCATCAGGAACGAGTTTGAAAAGAATCAAATTGATTTAGCCGAGAGGGTTAAAAGATATTATAATCTACTTAATGATATTAAATCAAAAAGTGAGGAAGCAAAAGAGCTAGGTATGAATTTAAAGGAGTATGGTTTATATGTTGTTTCTGGTGAGTATATTGAAAATGATAATCAAAAGGAGATTATTAAATTTATAAGAGAAATGACTAAAAGACTTGAAAATGTTCTAGATAAGGATTGGCAGGAATCATCAAAGAGAGAGCAGTTTATAAAAGAAATAAAAAAGGTTTTGCAAGTAATAATTCTAATTGATTACAAGAATAAAATTAAAATCACTGATTTTAATAAATATTTGAACAGATTGGTAGATGTAATTATTAAAAAGTTCTAATATGAGCAGGAGGATTAAAATTAATGATAAGAAAATTGATTATAAAATAAGAAAAAGCCAACGAGCCAAAAGACTTCGGGTGGCTGTGTATTGCGATGCAAGCGTTGTTGTGACTTTACCGAGCACAGCTGATGAAAATATTGTTGAAAAATTTTTAAAAGAAAAGGGAAATTGGTTGCTTAAAAAAATAAGCTATTTTAATGATCACAAAAATAAAGCATTCAATAATTTATCTGATGATGATTTTTTTAAGAAAAAAGATAAGGCTTATAAAATTGTAGAGGATATTGTTAAAAAATATAATAAAAATAATGAGTTTAGAATAAACAATATAAAAATCAAGAATCAGAAGACCAGATGGGGGAGTTGTTCGAAAAAAGGTAATATAAATATTAATTACAAAATAGTTTATTTACAGAATAAAATGGCGGAATATATTGTTATTCATGAGTTGTGTCATTTGAAAGAATTTAATCATTCAAATAAATTTTGGAAATTAGTTTCAAGCAAGTTACCAGATTATTTAGATATTAGGAAAGAGTTAAAAATAATGAAGTAATTTAGCTTAATGTTAGTTTTTTATTTATTAGAGCTAATTTATTATTTAAATTCTTACGCATTTTTTTTCTTTTATTTTTGATTTATTTTAATATTAGTTGATTTAGTCACAGCTGTTGAAGTTGCTTTATCAGATAATTATGGTTTTTTATATATTTTACCTTGAATTACATGGCGCTTAGTTTAGATGATTCTAAATTTATAATAAGATAATCGATAAACTTTCTAGATTGCGGTTGAAAGAAAATTGTAAAAATATATCAATTATTGAAGATATTTCTAGAATCATTTATCTATTAAGGTTACACAAATCTAGGATTGGCAGATCTTGATATAGAAAAGATATTAATAAAAAAATGTTGAACTAAAGAGAGGTTGAATAAAGTGTTAAAAGAAATAACTGGTAAAAATCTGTTTGAAGAAGATGGTAATCTGTGGAATAAGTTTTGCATTGATTGTGATAAAGCAAGAAATGTGGTGGTGAATAAAAGTAAGGAAATAAATTTTTCTAAGGCGAAGGAAACTTTTAAAAAAACATGAAGGTGGTGGATCGTGTTTCTTCTTTTGAAATTAAATCGGACAATATTTTCAAAAGCATTTTCTTATTGAATTATTATTATGACAAAATTTGAAGATTTAAAGAAAAATTTCATAGATAATGCTCCTGAATATTGCAATAAACATGGACTAAGTATTTTAATTGATAGATTGTGGCAATATCACAGGACCAATGATGATAGAAATAAATTTATATCTAGATTAAATAAGTATCAGAAGAATAGCACGGAAAACGAGTGGTATTCTTTGTATGCAGAATTACATTCTTTATATTTAATTAATAAAGATTTATCTGATCGTGACTTTGCTGTTTTTTCTAAAGAGGAAAATAATGATTTAATTTTGTGCAAAAATAGTGATAATAAAAATATTGAAATAAAAAGTATATTATTAAAAAATTTTGAAAAAAAGTATAGTGCCTTATGGGGTAGATTGGAAAATATTTCAAGTGGGAAGGCGGTTGAGTTTGAGATAAAAAATTTTAATAAAATAGATGGAGCCTTTAAAGAAGTTGAAGAATTAGAAAATAGAGGTATTAGTGACTATGATGGAGAAAATATTAAAATTAAAGTAGTTCAAGATATAAACAATAAAAACAAAACAGCCTTAATAGGACAGGTATTAGTCGGTTGGATTCCGGCAGAACATCTTAAGAATCTGATTGTTAGAAAAATTAAAGACAAGGATAATCAAATAGAGAAGGCTGATATCCTTATTTTTTATCTACACGACTCTACATATGATATTGATGATTTACAACAGGTTTTCAAAGAGGTAAGTAACAAATTGCCAATTATAAAAGAAAAGATAGTTAAGTGTTTTACAAAATGGGATGGAGAAAAATTAATTGATATATATTTATAAAAAATGTTAATAAAAGAGATTTGCCAAGCACTAGCTATACCAACTGCATCTTCGATATCTTCTTATATATGGCAGATAATTTTTTATTTGTGGCCATGGAAGTGGATATTAGTGGTGTTGGTTTTGGGTATTTGGGTTGTTTATGAGTTTTCAACGAGAAATGGAACGTCTCATTATAATTCTGCTAATGGTTTCTCTCCTGGTTTTAATTCTTTCGTAGGTAGTGGAACTTTTTTAGGGTTTCAAACCATTTTATTATTAGTTTTTGAAAAAATATTTGATGAGAATATTTATTGCATGATTTGGCCATATATAATTCACTTTGTTGTATTTGCTTCGACTGGATTATTTCTTCATGTTATTGGTTTCTGGCCAGAGCTTAGAATACTTAATAACAGAGGAGGCGGTCGCAGTAAAGGTCGAAAAAGAAGGTATTAGAGCTAATATTATAAAAGTAATATTTGTCAATTTGAGAAAATTATATTCATTTATAGTATTACATTTGTCTCATTTCTAATAGAATATAATCATACTCACAAGCCCATGGAAAAATCTCAAGAACCATTGAAAGCCTCTTGAAAGCGGAGTTCTATACACGAACGGAGTGCATTAATAAAAATATAGTTTAAATACTATATTTTTTTTTAATTAGTTTTAATAATTATTTTCTTAAATAAATCTTGAACTAAATTGTTATAAATTACAAAAATTGTTAAAATTATTATATATACATTTTAATCATAACTTTTTATATAGTTAATTAATAATTATTAAAAAATAAAAATATGAAACATAAACACAAAATATTATTAATAATATTATCTTTTATTTTAATACTGATACTCAGTTTCTTTATTTTCAATAAGTATTTAAATAATTCAGAAAATAATGAAAATTTAAGCGTAAATAACTCAAGTCTAGATAAGAACTCGTCTAATGAGTCTAATTCATTAAAGCAGAAAGATAATACTGAATACATAGAGCTTAATTCTAAGAGTCCTCATCCCATGTCTATAGAAGCACTTAGAAATAATAACTATCAAGGAGGTGATTTTACAATTAAAGAAGAGCTGGAAGATGGTTATAATTATAAAAGATACATTGCAAGTTATCAGTCAGAAGGTTTGGAGATTGATGGACTATTAACTGTGCCACTTATGGAGATGCCAGAAGATGGTTTCCCAGCGATTATGTTTGTCCATGGCTATATCCCTCCTGATGAGTACTCAACAATAAATAGCTACCCTACATATCAAGCTGCTTTAGCTAGAGCAGGTTTTGTGACCTATAAACCTGATTTAAGAGGCCATGATGATTCAGAGGGAGAAGCCGTAAGTGCTCATTTTTCTGAAAAGTATATAATTGATACTATGAATGCTATTAAGTATTTAAAGAATTATGAAGATGTTGATCAAGAAAGACTTGCTTATTGGGGGCATTCAAATGGAGGAGAGATTGGTCTTAAGGTTGCATTAATAACAGAAGATATTAAAGCCTATTCTTTTTGGGCAGGAGTTGTTAGCACATATAAAGAAATGTTAGAGACATATAATGATGATATTCCTTTTTTGCAAGACCTTAGTCATAACTTGATTCAAGAAAATGGTCTACCTAGTGAAAATCCTGAGTTTTGGAATGAATTAGAAGCTCATAATTATTTAGAATATATTTCTGCGCCTATAGAAATTCAGCAAGCTACTGGAGATGAAGTTGTGCCATTGGAGTTATCTATAAGTTTAAAAGAAGCACTAGAAGAAGAGGGTAAAGTTGTAGAGTACCACGAGTATCAAGGAGATGATCACAATATTACTCAGAATTCATCTTTAGCTTGGCAGAGAACTATTGATTTTTTCAATAAGCATTTAGAATCTAACAATTAGGTTTATAATTTTATCTTGTATTATATAAAAAAGGTGCAAATAAAATTGCACCTTTTTTCTATCCTTTTGATAAACCTCTTTTTTTAATTATAATTTATTTATTATTCCATGAGCAATGCTCTCATTGTATCCTGCTGAGCTAATTTCAATAAAGTCAGCCTTTCCTCTTAGATTATCAATAATTTTAGAGCCGGTGTAAGTCATACCTGAGGCTAAGCCTCCTAAGAATTTATTAATAACTGGAGCGATTGGTCCTTGATATAAAGCTAGTGTCATTTCTCCTTCAACATGTACATCTTTCTCTACCTTTTTACCATCCATTTGCATTCTCTTGATTGTAGCTAGATAACTAGCCATACCGCGATGCTCTTTAAATTTCTTTTTATCTTTAATAATTATTTTACCAGGACTTTCTTTAGTACCAGCAAGTAAAGAGCCCATCATTACAGTGTTAGCTCCAGCTCCAATTGCTTTAACAACGTCTCCAGGACATTTAATCCCTCCGTCAGCACAGATAGGTACTCTATTTTGACTAGCTTCATAGACATCCATAATAGCTGTGATTTGAGGTATGCCAGCCCCTGTCATAACTCTAGTGGTGCACATGGCACCAGGTCCTATTCCTACTTTAATAGCGTCAGCTCTTTTACTAATAAAATACTCAGCTGCATCTTTGGTGGCAATATTCCCAACCATGACATCAATTTCTGGGTAGCGTTCCTTTATATAATCAAGAGTTTTGCCAGTTCTTTTGGAGTGACCATGAGCTACGTCTAAAACTAAAATATTTACCCCAGCTTTTGCTAAGGCATCTACGCGCTCTTCAATATCTTTTACACCTACTGCTGCTGCAGTAATTAGTTTATGCTTTTTAACTTTTTTAATTTCTCCTACTTGCTGATCTATACTTAAAAATCGATGTATTACACCTAGTCCACCCATTTTTCCTAAAGCTATAGCCATTTCACTTTCACAGATTGTATCCATATTAGCTGCTACTATTGGTATATCTATTTTATAGTTTTTAGTGACTTGTGTTTGAAAATTAACTTCACGCCTGGAAGCAATCTTGTTGTATTTAGGTACAATTAGGACATCATTGAAAGAATATCCCTTTGCAGTTATTCTAGCCATAGTAAAAAAGTTAATATGATTATTAATAAAGCCCTATATTATTATACCCCTACCATTGAGATTGTAAAGATTGACTTTATAGATTAATCGTTACTATTTCTTTTTTTTAAAGTAGCATATAATATAAATAGATAAGCTAAAGTTTAGAAATAATTTAATTAATAATAAATATAATGCTATGTACAAACTAGATTTTTTCTCTAAAAAAGAGAAATTCATTGTAGTTACAATTTTAATAATATTAATTTTCTCTTTTTTTTGGTTTAGTTTTCGCCCCTATCAAGCAGCTAGGAATTGTGCTAGCAAAGCAGAAAAAAGCGCCCAAACAATGCAAGGAATAAGTATGGATGATTATTATGAAAACTGCATGCGTAGCAAAGGTTATCGCTAGTTAATTTTTCTATCTATTATTGTTTATTTTGCTTTATTTAATATATTAACTTAAGTTATTATATTAAACTTAAATAGATAAGTTAGGAAAAGAGTTCAAGATATTGTATAATAATAATTAGAAACATATTCAATATAAACATATATGACTATATAATTTATAATTATTATTATGGATAACAATAATATAGATAAAACATTAAAATCACGTAAATTACTTGCTCAAGAGAGAACAGTTTTTGCTAACGAACGCAATACTCTTGCTTATATAAGAACAGGCTTTTCTTCTTTTGTTTTAAGTATTGCCGCTATCAAGTTGTTTGATAATAATATCCTTTTTACCTATATAGGCTGGATTGCTTTTGTTGTTGGTTTAGTGCTTATTATTATAGGAGTAGTCTATTATCCTATACGAAAAAGAAGAATTAAGTCGCATTAATTATTTTAGAGAGAGTAAATTAAGATAAATATGAATTTAGATAAATTAACAGAACTTCTTCAGGCTAGTCCTAGTTTTAGGATTAAACAAATTAATAAGCTAATATACCAAGATTTTATATCATCTTGGCAGGAAGCTAGTGTTCTACCAAAAGATTTAAGAGCTAAGTTGGAGGATAGCTGCTCTTTGCAAATAAATGCTCAGGAAGTAGTTTTAAAGGATGCTTCTGTTAAGGCGGTGATTACTTTAGAAGATAAGCAGAAAGTAGAGGCTGTACTTATTAAAAACTTAAATAAAAGAAATACTGTGTGTGTTTCCAGTCAAATTGGTTGTGCTTTGGGCTGCAAATTCTGTGCTACTGGACAAATGGGCTTTATACGTAATCTCAGTGCTAAAGAGATTGTGGAGCAGGTATTATATTTTGCTAGAAAATTAAAAGAAAAAAATGAAAAAGTAGATAATATTGTCTTTATGGGTATGGGTGAACCATTTTTAAATATTGATAATGTTTTTAGAGCTATTGAAATGTTAAATAGTGAAGACAAATTTAATATTGGTGCTAGAAAAATATCAATCTCTACGGTTGGTATTAGAAAGGGAATTGAAAAAATGATTAAGTCTAAATTACAAGTTAATTTAGCTGTTTCGCTTCATGCTCCTAATGACAAGCTTAGAAGTCACTTAATGCCTATTAATAAAAAACAAAGTATAAAAGAATTGCTAGAACTAGTTGATTCATATATTGAGTTAACTGGTCGCCAAGTTATGTTTGAGTATGTGGTGATAAAAGGTGTAAATGATAGTATAAAATTAGCTAATGAGTTAGCTGACATTTTAAATAAGAAATTATATATGCTGAATTTAATTAGATATAATGATTCAGGAGTTTTTAAGTCCAGTGAAGAAAAACAAATTCAAAACTTTAAAAGAGTTTTAGAGAAAAGAGGAATCAGAACTACTCTTAGAAGTAGTTTTGGCAACGAAGGTCAGGCTGCTTGTGGTCAACTAGCTGTTAAAAGATAATATATGAATTTAGGAAAACTGCTTTTTCAAAGAAAGTATAAAAAACTGCAAAAGGATTTAGAAGATCCTTTTTTTTGTCAAAAGAAGATTTTTAAAGATTTAATTACTAGAGCTAAAAATACAAAGTGGGGAATTAATTATGATTACAAAAATATTAGTAATATCAAAGATTATCAAAAACAGGTACCTATTTCTAGCTATGAAGATCTTGAGCCCTATATATTAGAAATTCTAGAAGGGAACAAACTTGATGTTCTATGGCCTGGGAAAATTAACTTATTTTCTAAATCCTCAGGTACTAGTAGTTCTAAGAGCAAATTTATCCCTGTGACTAAAGAAAGTCTAAAGGCTAACCATTATAAGGTTGGCAAAGATTTACTAGCTACATACTTTAATCAAGTTAAGCGTTCAAAATTATTGTACGGCAAAAGTTTTGCTTTAGCTGGCAGTAGACAAAATAAAGATTTAGGAAAAGATAAATATATTTCTGACATTTCGGTACTTTTGATAAAGTTTTTACCTTGGTGGATCAAACTAAGAAGAAGTCCTAAGTTTAAAATTGCTACCATGAGTGATTGGGAGCTAAAGCTTGCTAAAATGGCTAATATTATCAGAAAGGAAGATATGATTAGTTTTTCAGGCGTACCGTCTTGGAATTTACTTTTAATGAAGAAAGTTTTGGAACTTGAAGATAAAGATGATTTACATAAAGTTTGGCCAAATTTTGAATTATTTATTCATGGTGGCGTTAGTTTTTCACCCTATAAATCTCAATTTGAGAAATTATTTAAAAAAAGAAGCATTAATTATTTAGAAGTTTATAATGCCTCTGAAGGTTTTTTTGCTTTTCAGGATGATTTAGAAAGAAGTGATATGCTCTTGTCTTTTAACTCTTCTATTTTCTATGAATTCTTAGCTTTAGAAGATATAGATAATGAAAACCCTAAAATCTATACTATAAATGAAGTAGAGTTAAATAAAAATTATGCTTTAATTATTAGTACTAATTCAGGTTTGTGGCGCTATCTGATTGGTGATACCATCAAATTTACTAGCTTAAAACCACCTAGAATTATAGTTAGTGGACGTGTTAAAAGTTTTATTAACGCTTTTGGTGAAGAGTTAATTATTGATAATGCAGAGAAAGCTTTAACTGAAACTAATAAGCTTCATGACTCTGAAATTAAAGAGTACACAGTAGCTCCAGTATTTATGTCTGAAAAAAATACTGGTAGACATCAATGGTTGATTGAGTTTAACAAAGCTCCTAAAGATCTTAATAACTATATTCAAGATTTAGATAAGGAATTAAAGAAATTAAATTCTGATTATGAGGCTAAACGATATAACGATATGACCCTCTCAATGCCTGAAATCATTGTAGCTAGGGAGAATCTCTTTTATGATTGGCTCAAAGCTAACAAGCGCTTAGGAGGTCAATATAAAGTGCCTAGACTTAAAAATGATAGACAAATTATTGATGATATTTTAAGGCTCAACTAGGTGTTTGTTATAAGAATTAAAAACCACCTACTTTAGCAGGTGTGTGTTTAGAGTGAAGCTCTTGGTTTAAAAACATTATATTAAATAGAATTACTTAAGTATTTTGTTTTTTTATATCGTGAGTGCAATCACCAAAAAATTTTTCAAAGCCAGTCTTTAGGTCAAAAGATACTTTGTGCCTACGGTTGGTGTTGATGAAATGATGTCTAAAAACTATGTTAAATATCAAGGGTATCACCAAGTAGATGTTTTTAAATTATTTCATAAAATTAGTTAGTTATTTTATCTTTCATCTTCTCATTACTGCTTTTCATGGCTCTAGAAAAGCAAGTCTTTAAGTGGTTTTCCATGAGATGGCTGTGGGCAGATTTGAGTAGTCCAATAGCAGCTAAATTTTGTTGCATAATATCAATACAATATTCTTGTTTTTCCATCATCTCTATTATGTTTTTAATTTGAGAAGAAGCTTTCTTTAAATTGATTAATGTTTTCTTGTATTCTTTAGTGTCTTTGTTCATATATTTAATGTTATTTATATACCTGGGGGGTAGGTATTGGTATTCTAACAATATATTTAAACTATGGCAAGATTCTAATAATTTTCAGATTATGTTAAAATATAATATATGAAAAAAATTACAAAAAAAATAATACTAGTAATTTTTGTATTTATTACTTTGCTTCCTCTTAGCTCTAAAGCGCAAGTTAATAATCAAGTTTCAGAGGAAAGCATTTTTAAGGCTGAAGTTGTTGAGATTTTAGATGAAGAGTTGCTTGAGTTTAATAATGAAAGTAGTCAGCTTCAACAAAATTTAAAATTATTAGGTTTAGAAGGTGAATATGAGAATGAGACAATAGTTTTTGAAGGTATTGGTGATTTAGAAGTTTTAAGCGCCCAAACTTATGAAGTCGGAGATAAAGTCTTAATGGCTCATAGTCAAGCAGCAAATGGGCAAGATTTTTATTATATAGTAGAACCTTATAGAACTGCTAGTATTTGGTACTTACTAGCTTTATTTGTAGCAATACTTCTTATTGTTGGTAGATGGAAAGGTTTTAGATCTTTAATAGTTCTATCTTTTACTTTTTTTATTATTATATCTTATATTATTCCTAAAATTTTAGCTGGAGCTAATCCTTTAATGGTTACCATTTTAGGTTCGCTTTTAATATTGTTAGTTATTATTTACGTAACTGAGGGTATTAAGGTTAAATCTCATTTAGCAGTGGCAAGTATATTTTTTAGTTTAGTGATTACTATTTTTATTTCCTGGCTTTTTGTTAATTTAGCGCAATTAACAGGTGCTGCCAGTGAAGATATCTTATTTTTATTTAATATAGAAGGAGCTACTATTAACTTAAAAGGGTTACTCTTAGCAGGAATTATTATCGGTGCACTAGGTGTCTTAGATGATGCAGTGATATCGCAAATTTCCACAGCCAAAGAAATAGCTAGTAGTAATTTGAGTTATAGGTTTAAGGAGATATTTGTGAAAACTTATAGAGTAGGAGTTTCTCATATTGCTTCCATGACTAACACCTTATTCCTAGCTTATGCTGGAGTATCTTTGCCACTATTAATATTATTTATCTCAGGTGAGAGTCCCTTTAACTCCATAGAGCATATTATTAATACAGAGCTTATAGCCACTGAGATTATTAGAACGCTAAGTGGAACTATAGGTTTAATTTTTTCTGTCCCAGTTGCTACCTTTTTAGCTGCTTGGTATTATGGAAAAGAAAATGAAAGCAAAGATAAATAGTATGGAAAACGACAATATAATTGAAATAAAAAACTTAACAAAGAAGTTTCAAGATCTAAAAGCTGTAGATGATATCACTTTTAATGTTAAAAGAGGTGAGTTTTTTGCTTTTTTAGGCCCCAATGGAGCAGGGAAAAGTACTACTATAAAGATATTAACAACTCTTTTAAAACCCACTAGTGGTAGTATTTATGTTAATGGCTATAATATTTTAGAGGAGAAAAATAAAGTTAGAGAATCTTTTGGAATTGTTTTTCAAGATCAAAGTTTAGATATTGAGTTAACTGCTTATGAAAACATGCATTTTCATGCAGTGCTTTATAGAGTCCCAAAGAAAGAAAGAAAGGAGAAGATTAAAGAGCTACTGGAAATGGTAGAGCTTTGGGATAAGAGGAATATGATAGTTAAAAAGTATTCAGGTGGCATGAAAAGAAGATTAGAAATTGCTAGAGGTTTACTTCATCATCCTAAAATATTATTTTTAGATGAACCTACTTTAGGATTAGACCCTCAAACACGTCAGCACATCTGGTCTTATATTAGCAAATTAAATAAAAGAGAAAATATTACTATTTTCTTTTCTACTCATTATATGGATGAGGTGGAAAAAATTGCTGATAGAGTGGCAATTATTGATAATGGCAAAATTGTTAGCCAGGGAACCGTTGCTGAGATTTTAGAAAAAAAGCAAAGCGCTAATTTAGAAGAAGCCTTTATTAATTTAACTGGTAAAAACATTAGAGAAGAAAGAGGTGATAATTTAGATGTTATTAAACAATACATCAGAAAGAAGTAATTATATGTTAAATACAATTTACATTTTGTGGCTTAGGCAAATAAAAAGATATACACGTTCAAGGGCTAGAATACTAGGATCTTTAGGGCAACCTATACTTTTTTTAATAGCACTTGGCTTTGGCTTTGGCCCTATGTATCAAGCTAGTGGTCAAGGAGACTTTATTCAGTTTTTAGCACCAGGAATTATTGCTATGAGTATAATTTTTACTGCCATGTACACTGGTATGGAAGTAATTTGGGATAAACAATTTGGTTTCTTGAAAGAAACTTTAGTAGCTCCTGCTTCTAGGTTTAATATAATGTTAGGAAGAACTTTTGGCGGAGCAACAGTGGCCTTTTTGCAAGGTATATTTGTTTTACTAATATCAACTTTTTTTGGCTTTAGTATTGAGTCATATATATATTTACCACTAGCTTTTTTGTTTATGTTTTTGATAGCAATATTTTTCACAGCTTTTGGTACAGCTATTGCTTCAGTACTTGAAGATATGCAAGGGTTTCATTTAATTATGAGCTTTATTGTTATGCCAACCTTCTTTTTATCTGGATCACTATTTCCTTTGGAAGGGATTAATAAAACATTATATTACGTTATTAGGATTAACCCACTAACTTATGGAGTCGATGGTTTAAGACAAAGCTTAAGTTCAGAAGGTTATTTTAATATGGGATTCAATATTGTAATACTTTTTTCATTAGCTTTCGTTACTATTTTTATTGGTTCTAAGTTATTCAATAGAATACAAATTTAATGATTATAGTTTTGTGTTATAATTACTAAAGACTTCATTAACTAAATAATTAATTATAAATATTTAAATTAAAAATAAAAACATATGGAATTACAAAATAAAGTAGCTATAGTCACAGGCGCAGCTTCAGGTATTGGTAGGTCAATTGCTGATGATTTTATTAAGCAAGGCGCTAAGGTGGTCTATAGTGATGTAAGTAAAATAAATGAATTACCAGAAAATGCTAGATATTTTAAAGCTGATGTTTCTAAGTCTGAAGAAGTGAAAAAATTAGTTCAGTTTGCAGTAGAGGAGTTTGGCAGTTTAGAGGTAATGGTAAATAATGCTGGTGTTGGTTCTTTAGGAGGTATTTTAGAAGAAAATGATGAAAACTTTGATAAGGTAATTGATATAAATTTAAAAGGAACATTTTATGGTACTAGAGAAGCTGCTAAGTACATGCAAGAAAATAATGTTAAAGGATCAATTATTAATATGAGCTCAATATTAGGAGAAGTTGGTTTTGAAGGAGCTGTTTCATATTGTGTGTCTAAAGGTGGAGTAGTGCAATTGACTAAAGCCTCAGCTATTGATTTAGCTAAAAAGGATATTCGCGTTAATGCCATTGGCCCAGGCTTTATTAAAACAGCTATGACTGAAGAGCTTTTAAAAAATCCTGATTTTAATAAACTAGTTACTAGCTCTACACCCATGGGAAGAGTAGGGGAGCCAAAAGAAATAGCAGGCTTAGCTACATTTCTTGCTTCAGATAAAGCTAGCTATATTACTGGTCAAGTAATATTTGCTGATGGTGCTTGGACTAGTAAATAATTATTATTACTGCTAAGCTTTAATATAAGTAATAATTAAAAAGAATATATGTCTGAAGAGAACAAAACAAATGATATAGAAAATGAATCTCAATTTGAAGACAATCTTGAAGATTACAAAGAAAAGAAAAATAAGAAATCTTTTAAGACTAAAGTAATACTAGTGGAGACAATAATATTAATTATAGTTTTAGCTGGTGCTTATTTGTATTATAATATTCAGTCTGAAAAGATAAACCAAATTAATGAGTCTAGCGAAAAACTAGAAATATTAAATCAAGAGTTAGAAACATGTCAGACTTTAATTACTCAAGATCAGGTTAATCCTGAAGAATATGATTATTGTCGTTCATTGTTAAGAAACTTTAAATAATATGATAGGGGTTTTTGATTCTGGTCTAGGTGGACTAACAGTTCTAAAAGAGTTTCTAAAGCATTTACCTGAATATGATTATTTGTATTTAGGAGATAATGCCAGGGTTCCCTATGGTAATAAGTCACAAGAACTTATTTACCATTACAGTAAGCAAGCAGTGGATTTCTTGTTTTCACAAGGAGCAGAGATAATAATATTTGCTTGCAATAGTGCCTCTAGTCAAGCGCTGAGAAAGATACAGATGGAGTATTTACCTGAGAAATATCCAGATAAGAAAGTTTTAGGAGTTATTAGGCCACTAGCAGAAGCGGTTGCTAAAAATAAAAAGCTTAAAAAGGTGGGAGTAATAGGGACAAGAGCTACTATTAATTCTCATATATATGAAGAAGAGATTAAGGCTTTAAATCCAGAACTAGAAGTTATTGAAAAAGAGACACCACTACTTGTGCCTTTAATTGAAGAAAATTGGGCTCACAAACCTGAAGCTAGAAAAATATTGAAAAGTTATTTACGTGAATTAAAAATGAAACAAGTGGATGCTTTAATATTAGCTTGCACCCATTATCCTTATATGTTAGAAACTATTAGAGAAATTATGCCTAAGAGAACTTTAGTTTCAGATCCAGGTGAGGTGGTAGCCCTTAGTTTAAAGGATTATCTTTTAAGGCATAAAGATATAAAATTAAAAACTTCTAAGCACGCAAAAAGACTTTTCTTTACCACAGATAAAAGTAATAGATTGAAAAGTTTAGGAGAGAGGTTTTTAGGAGAAACTATTAAGGATATTAAACAAATTAATATCAATGATAAATAATAAATTTCAACCTTTAGCTAATAGATTAAGACCTGAGACATTTTCTGATTTCGTTGGTCAGAAAAATATTGCTAAAGCCAATTCTTTTTTAAGATTAAGTTTAAAGAAAGATAAGATTCCTTCTTTAATATTTTGGGGCCCTCCTGGAAGCGGGAAGACTACTTTAGCTTTTTTAATTGCAAAAGAAAGCAAGTCTAACTTTATTGAACTCAGTGCAGTCAGCAGTGGTTTAAAGGATTTAAGGGAAGTAATAACTAGAGCTCAAGCAGATCAAAGATTGGGAGCTAAAACTATAGTTTTTATTGACGAAATTCATCGTTGGAATAAATCTCAACAAGATGCTTTGCTTCCTCATATAGAAAGAGGAACGATTATTTTAATTGGAGCAACTACTGAAAATCCTAGTTTTGAGATTAACTCTGCTTTACTTTCCAGAGTTCAGGTTGTTGTTTTAGAATCTTTAGAGAAAAAAGATATAGAGAAGATATTAACTAGAGCCCTTACAGAAACTAGTCTTGAAATTGATAATAAAGTCTTGAAAAAAATAGCTCATTTAGCAAATGGTGATGCTCGTCAGGCTTTAAATATTTTAGAAAAGCTAGATAATAGTTATAAGAAGGTAACAGAAAAGGAATTAGAGCAAGTTTTAGATAAGCCTCAACTTTTACATGACAAGGCAGCAGATAATCATTATAATTTAATCTCAGCCTTACACAAATCAATACGTGGTTCAGACGCTGATGCTAGTGTGTATTGGTTAGCTAGAATAATTGAGGGTGGTGAGGATCCAGTTTATGTTGCTAGGCGATTACTTCGATTTGCCAGTGAGGATATTGGCCTTGCTAATAACAGTGCTTTACTTCTAGCTAATAATGTATTTGATGCCTGCAAGAAGATTGGTCTGCCTGAGTGTAAAGTGCATTTAGCGCACTTAGTTATATATTTAGCAAAATCTAAAAAAAGTATCACTGCTTATCAAGCCTATAATAAAGCTCAAGCTGAGGTTTATGATTCTGGTAATTTAGCTGTTCCTAAACATATTAGAAATGCTCCTACTGATTTAATGAAAAAACTTGATTATGGTAAAGGCTATAAATACAGTCCTTTAGAGGACAGTACTGATCAAGAGTATTTACCTGAAAAAATTAAAGGTAAGAAATTTCTTTAACTATAGTTTAAGTGCCATCTTATAACCTCTACCAGCTACAGTGTGTATTAATTTAGTTTTGCCAGGAGCTTCTATTTTTTTACGTAAATTTAATATATGCGATTCTATTGTATTAGAAAATGGATCAGCATTGATATCCCAAACATTTTCTAATATCAAAGCTCTAGATAAAACCTTGTTAATATTATTTAAAAAATATTCTAAGAGACAAAACTCTTTTCTGGTTAAGTATATTTTCTTTTTGCCTCTATAGACTTCTTGACTATCCACTTCTAATTTAAGATTATCAAGAGCTAAAATCTTTATATTTTTTAAGGGCGGTCTTTTAGATATTGCTTTAATTCTTAGTAATAATTCTTCGAAAATAAAAGGTTTAGTTAAATAATCATCAGCTCCGGCTTTAAATAAGTTAGATTTATCTTTTAATTCAGACTTTACCGTTAAAGCAATGATATAACTTTGTACTTTATCCTTACGTATTTCCTTCAATGTTTCTAATCCATTTTGTTTAGGCATCATGTAATCTAAAATAATTAAATCATAATGATTAGTTCTGGCCATGAATGAACCTTTTTCTCCATCATGAGCCTGATCTACCACATAAAACTCAGCTTCTAAGCTAGGTTTTAAGAATTTGACGATTTCTTTGTCATCATCAATTATTAAGATTTTCATAAATAAAAAATTAATTATAATTAAGCTTAATATATAATTAATGCTATTAAAAAATTCTAAACTTATTATTAAATTATTATTAACACCTTTATTGAAAAAAAAATACAACTGCGCTACACTAATTACATATGAATAAAGAAATAACAAACAATCCAATAAAGGGAACCAGTGACTGGTTGCCAGAAGAATTTGCTATCAGGCAATATATTTTTGATACCTGGAAGAAGGTTTGTCAGTCATATGGATTTGATCCTTATTTAACACCTATTTTAGAAAGCGCTCAGATATATAAAGCAAAATCAGGCGAGGAGGTTGGTAATAAGGAGCTGATGACTATAACTGATAGAGCCGGCAGAGAATTAGCTATTAGACCTGAGATGACCCCTAGCGTTACCCGTTTAGTTTCTAAAATATATAATCAGGAGCAAAAGCCAATTAAACTATATTCTGTAGCTAACTTCCTTAGAAATGAGAAACCACAGCGTGGAAGAAATAGGGAGTTTTGGCAATTGAATTGTGATATATTTGGAAGTGATTCTTTAGAGGCAGATAGAGAGATTATGCAAATGTCTTTAGATATTATGTTAGCCTTTAAAGCGCCTAAGAATTCTTTTAAATTGTATATTAATAGTAGAGATTTAATTGAATCAGTTTTAGATTTAGCCAATATTAAAGATACTAATAAACTCACTGTAACTAGGTTAATGGATAAATGGAATAAGATGAAAAGTGCTGATATTGAAAAAGCTTTTAAAGATATAAATATTAAAAAAGATTCTTTTGAGATTATCTCTAAGTTTATGAATTCTCAAGATGATAAAGAACTTCTTAAAGAATTACCTCAGTTAAAGAGTAGTCAAGGTTTAAGTGATATCACTATAGTTATGCAAAAGCTATCTGATTTAGGCTATAGTGATTATATTGCTTTTAACCCAGCTGTGATTAGAGGTTTGGATTATTATGATGGTTTAGTTTTTGAAATATTTGATTTAAATAAAGATAATAACAGGGCTATGTTTGGTGGAGGAAGGTATAACTCCTTAGCTGACATTTTTGGACAAAAATCTTTTCCAGCTGTTGGTTTTGCTCCTGGAGATGAAACAACCAAGCTGTTTTTAGAAACTTGGGATTTACTGGATCAAATTAAAAAAGAGGATAAATATTACTTACCACTACTTGATGATAGTTTAAAAAAAGAAACAGCTTTATTAACAAAAAAATTAAGACAAGAAAATTATAATATTGAAGAAGGCTTGGAAGTGATTAAGATTGGTAAGGCCCTAGAGTATGCCAATAAAAAAAATATTAATAAAGTTATTATTTTAGGAGATAAGGAGTATAAGGAAGGAAAATACAAGGTTAAGGATATGTTAAGCGGTGAAGAAATAGAACAAGAACTTTAAACCAGGTTATTATTGACAAAAGTAGTAAAAAAAGTTAAAGTAAATATACAAAAAAATAATAGTTATGGAATATTTTATTTCTGATCTTTTAGTCTGGTGGCAAGTAAAATTAGATTTCTATTTACCAATAGTTATTTTTATTGCCATAATGATGAGTGCAGCTATATTATTAGTCTATTTTATATATTTTTTTATATGTATAGGCAGAGAAATTAAA
This sequence comes from uncultured Gammaproteobacteria bacterium, assembly GCA_964473565.1. GTDB lineage: Bacteria > Patescibacteriota > Patescibacteriia > Patescibacteriales > UBA12465 > JAIPJO01. Next base: position 27,291 of record CAYYPI010000005.1, on the reverse strand, counting down.
GCTGTTTCAATTTAAACTCATTTTCTGTGTAGCTATGTGATGAATAAAAAACGTATAAGTTCTTCTTTAAAGAAGGACTTTTTTCTTGCCTTGCTAGTTCCTATCATGCTACTATTTATTTATATGATAAAGATATTAGGAAAAATAGACTTAGAGAGTATACCTAAAGAAAGACCACAGTTTAAGGCGGAAAAATATAAGCCTCTCTTGGATAAAAAGATAAATGAATTATCTACTCATCTTAATAATGAGTATGCCAATATTTTCATGAGTGATTGCAGTGTGTCTTTAAGTAATGAGAGCGATATAGAGTTTGTAAAGGAAAGAGAAGACACTTGGTCAAAGGAAATGGGTAAAAGCAAGGAAACTTGGCTAAAAGATAAAGAGCTTAATAAATCTTCTTTAGCAGAGACAGCCATTACTTTATTGCTAGATAAAGCTTTAAAAGATAATTTTTTGGTTTGTAAATCATCCAAGTATGATGACTATAAACATGGCGTAGATAATATTATTTTAGATAAAGAAACAGGTAATATTGTCTGTGGCTTTGATGATGTTTTGGGACACTCTGGTGATGATGGTGGTGAAAAGAAAAAAGATAAAATAAGAAAAATCATGGAAAAAGGGGGTGTCAGCTTAAAACAAGGTTTAAGCTTTAAAGAAGATGGGTCATTGCAAGTAAAAGAACTTCATAATTTACCAGCTTTATATCTAGGAATTAGTAAAGAAGACCTTGAATCATTACTTGAAGGTTTAAATACTGATAGCAAGGAAATGAATGAAATAGAAAAAAATCTTATTTTTAAATTTATTAAGTCAATGGATGAACAGTTAGAAAGTTTTAAGTTTGATAATTTAAATAGTAAATTAGAAACTAATATCTTAGAATTTGAAAAATCACTCAAAAAAATAAAAAGTATTATATGAAAACAATTTATTTATACAACACACTAAATAGAAAAAAAGAAGAGTTTATACCCATTAAGAAAAATGAAGTGGGTTTATATACCTGTGGCCCTACTGTGTATAATTATGCTCATATTGGTAATTTGCGCACCTATCTTTTTGAAGATTTTTTAAAGAGAATGTTTTTATATAATGATTATAAGGTAAAACATGTAATGAATATTACTGACGTTGGTCATTTAGTAGGGGATGGAGATATGGGTGAAGATAAGTTGGAGTTGGGAGCTAAAAGAGAGCAGAAAAGTGCTTGGGAGATAGCTGATTATTATTTCCAGGCTTTTGTTGAGGACTTAAATTATTTAAATATAATTGAACCTAATATTTGGTATAAAGCTACTGATACTATTAAAGAACAAATTGATTTAATTAAAACTTTAGAAAAAAAAGGTTATACCTACAAAACTTCTGATGGTATATATTTTGATACTTCTAAAATAAGTGATTACAATAAATTGAGTAAGCAAAAATTAGAAGATTTAAGAGATGGAGCTAGAGTGGAAAAAAATATAGAAAAAAAGAATCCTACTGACTTTGCTCTTTGGAAGTTCTCACCTAAAGACAGGAAAAGACAAATGGAATGGGACTCACCTTGGGGAATAGGTTTTCCTGGTTGGCATATTGAATGTAGCGCTATGAGTTTAAAAGGATTAGGAAAGCAATTAGATATTCATTGTGGTGGTATAGATCACATTGATGTGCATCACACTAATGAAATTGCTCAATCCGAGGCAGCTACTGAGAAAAAGTTTTTTAACTATTGGATGCATAGTGCCTTTATGAATATAGAGGGTGGAAAAAAGATGGCTAAAAGTGAAGACAATTTCTTAACTTTGCAAAAAGCTTTACTTGATAATAATATTGATCCACTAGCTTTTCGCTTGAGTACATTGCAAGTACATTATAGGAAGCCATTAGAATATAGTTTTGATATTATAAAAAATGCACAGTCAGCACTAAGTTCTTTATATCAAAGAGTTCAAGATTTAGAATCTAAGCCTGGTAAAGTTAATCAAGTATATAAAGATAAATTCATTAGTCATATTAATAATGATTTAAATACAGCTCAAGCCCTAGCTTTAGTTCAAACCATGTTAAGAGATAAGACCTTAAGTGATGCTAATAAGCTTGCTACTATTTTAGATTTTGATAAATTTTTAGGTTTAGATATAAAGAAACAATTAGATAATGAGATACCCAGCACAGTGGAGGTACTTGCTCAAAAAAGAGAAAAAGCTAGAGAGGAAAAAGATTTTGCTGAGGCTGACAACTTACGCAGAGAAATTGAAAGAATGGGTTTTGAAATTAAAGATAGTGAGGATGGTTATAAATTGAAAAAGAAGTAAATATGGGAAATAATTTTTGGAATGATTTTAAAAAACCAATAATAGCTTTAGCGCCAATGGCAGGTATTAATGATATAGCTTTTAGGGAAATGTGTTCATTATATGGTGCTGATGTATTATACAGTGAAATGGCTAGCGCCACTGCTTTAACTAAAAACCCAGAAAAAACCTTAGAGATGCTAAGCTACACAGAAAAACAAAGACCTTATGTTGTGCAACTTTTTGGTTATCATCCTGAACATTTTAAAATAGCAGTGAAGGTGATTGAAAAAGAGATTAAACCAGATGGTATTGATATAAATTTTGGTTGCCCAGTTAATAAAGTATTAAAACAAGGAGCTGGAGCAATCTTAATGAAGGAAAAAGAGCAAGCTAAGAAAATAATTTCAGCTACAATATCTCAAGCCTCTGTGCCAGTATCTATTAAAACTAGAACTAAATCAGGGCAAGTTGATTTAATAAATTTTCTTGATTATATTAGCGACTTAGATATTAAAGCTTTAATGATACATGGGAGAACTTTGAATCAAGGTTTTAGTGGAGAAATAGATTATGATCTTATACTAAGAGCCAGGGAAAGATTTAAGGGTATTATTTTAGCTAATGGTGGAGTAAAAGATCTTAGTAGTGCTAAAAAGACATTGGATAAAACCAAGGCAGATGGACTAGGTTTAGCCAGAGGAGCTATGGGTAGACCTTGGTTATTTAAAGAAATTAAAGAAGGTCGTAGTATAAATTATAGTGTAGAGGAAATCATTAAGATAGCTTTAAAGCATAGTAAGCTTGCCTATAAATATAAAAAAGATTTTGGCTTAAAAGAAATGCGTAAACATTTATCTTGGTATATTAGCTCTTGGCCTGGAGCTAGATCTTTAAGACAAGACTTAGTTAGAATAGAGGCTATGGAAGATATTAAAAAAGCATTTGAAAAATATGAAACTATATATAGACAGTAGAGACAATAAAAAAATAATAGTCAAAATAATTGATAAAGGGAAGACTCTTTATTTTATTGAAAAAGATATTTTCTCTAAAAAACAAGCAAATGAATTATTGTTAACTATAGATAGCTTATTGAAAGACAATAATGTTAAGTGGTCACAAATTAAGGAAATTCTTGTTAATAATGATGGTGGTAGTTTTACAGGTTTACGCCTAGGTGTAATTGTTGCTAATACCTTAGCTTATGCAAAGAATATAAAGTTAAGTTCTACTAAGAAAAAAACTATAGAAATTAATAATATTAAAATAGTCAAGCCTGATTATGATCGAGATCCTGATATTGTAATTTCAAAAAAGAAAATTTAAATTTAAGTTCAATTTTTTAGCTTTTCTTGAAATTTAAGTAAAATAAAAGCCTGTGGATAAGTTTCCACAGTTTTTTATTTTTTTTCTTATTTTAAATCAATATATGTTAAAAAATACGTTTTTAGCCTATATTTATTGACTTTTAAAATAGTTGACGAGTGTGTATTAGTGGTGTATAATAAAGTCGTAGTGGTGAATAGTGGTGAATTGAGGTGAATTATTAAATAATAAACGTATGTTTATTGGAGAGTACAAACATAGTTTAGATTCAAAAGGCAGGTTAGCTATACCAGCTAAGTTTCGTGCTTCTTTGAAAAAAGGAGCGGTGGTAACTAAAGGTTTAGATAACTGTCTTTTTTTGTATTCCAAAGAACAGTGGCAGAAAATGGCAGAGAAGCTTGCCAGTTTACCAACTAGTCAAGCTAAGGCAAGAGCTTTTGCTAGACATATGATTGCTGGAGCCATGGATGTTGAATTTGATAGTCAGGGAAGAATTACTCTACCTGAATACTTAAGAGATTTTGCTGATTTAGAGAAAAAAACAATTATTGCAGGATTGTATAATCATTTAGAAATTTGGGATGAAAAAGCCTGGGATAAATATAAGAAACAAGCTGAGAAAAATAGTAATGATATAGCAGAAAGTTTAGGTGATCTAGGAGTTTAATATGTCTAGTATTCATGTACCAGTAATGCTTAAAGAGGTAATAGATAATTTACAAGTTAAAAAAGGTGATTTCTGTATAGATGGCACTATGGGTGCTATGGGTTACACTAAGCAATTACTTAAAGAAGTGGGAAAAGAAGGAATTGTTTTAAGTTTAGATCTTGATGAGAAGGCTATAGCAGAAGCAACTAAACTTAAAGTAGAAAAGAATTTAGATAATTTAATTATTGAGCACAATAATTTTAAAAAGATTAAAGAAGTAGTTCAAAAACACTTTTCTTTACAACAAAAATTCAATTGCATAGTAGTTGATTTAGGTTTATCTTCAGATCAGTTACATGATAGAGATAGAACTTTTTCCTTTCAAAGTGAAGCACCCCTAGATATGGCCTTTAGTAGGGAAGAATTACATGATACTCAAAGTATTGTTAATACTTACTCACAAAGAGAATTGGAAAGAATTATTAAAGAATATGGTGAGGAGAGATTTGCAAAGTCTATTGCTAATAATATTGTTAAAGAAAGAAAGAAAAAAGCTATTAAAACCGGAAAAGATTTACAAGCTTTAATAGCGAAAACTGTACCAAAAAGATTTTGGCCTAAAAATGTTAATGTAGCAACTAAAACTTTTCAAGCCTTACGCATAGCTACCAATGAAGAACTTAAAAATCTTGAAGAATTTTTACCACAAGCAATTGAATTATTAAAACCAGAGGGACGTTTAGCAGTGGTTAGCTTTCATTCTTTAGAAGATAGGATAGTGAAGCATTATTTTAAAAAGGAAGCCAAAGACTGTATTTGTCCACCCCAAGCACCAATGTGTGTTTGTGAACATAAAGCAAAAATTAAAATAATAGAGCCTAAAGGAATTACACCTAGTCCAGAAGAATTAGAAAAAAATCCTAGATCTAGAAGTGCCAGGCTCAGAATAGCGCAAAAATTATAATATATATTCCCATGCAAAAGAATTATATACAACAAAAAAGTCGTGTGTCTAAAAAAAGCAAACTATTAAGTTGGCTAAATGCTACCATTGTCGTGTGCCTAGCTTTTAGCTTAATTTATTATGTTGCCGGAGTTAATGATTTAACCGTTAAGGGCTTTGACTTACAGGAAAAACAAGCTGAAGTTAGAGCCCTAGCAGTTGAGAATGCAAACTATCAGGATATAGCTGTGACTAAAGAGTCGCTTTATGATGTGAAATCTCGTATTAGCAGTTTAGATTTGGTGGCTGTTGAGGATATTACTTATATCACAGTTGCTAACACAACAGTTGCTAAGAAATAATTATGAGTTTATTATCACAATTTTTACCACAGGTTAATGCTGTAATAGATATTCTCAAATATTTCATGGTATCCGCTGATTAGTAATTATGTGGAAACAAAAAAAGAATAATCAAAAAAAAGAATATAAAAAATATAATAATCGCTTATACTTTGTTGTTGCGGTTATTTTTTTGTTATTAAGTACTTTAGTAATTCAGCTATACACAGTGCAAATAAAGAATCATGATTATTATAGCGCTATGGCTTCTGGACAACATAATATTAGTGCAGATTTAACACCATCTAGAGGCAGTATTTACATGACAGATAGTGCTAATGAAAAGGTGTTTACCATTGCTACTAACAAAGACTTTGCTTCACTTTTTTTCATTCCTAAAGAGGCTATCAACAAAGAAAAGTTAGCAGAAAAAGTCTATCTAGCTCTATATCATGAAGAAATACAAGAAGAAGCTAAAAAATTAATTAAAGAAAAGGAGAAAGAAGATCTAGAATCTGAAATATCATATATAAATAGCTTAGATATTTCAAATGGAGAAAAACAAGAAAAAATAAATAGTACCAAGGCTCATTTTGAAAATCGTGTTGATAATCAAGATTTTAAAGAAAGAAAGGATATAGCTATAAGTTTAGAAATAGAGAAAGAAAAAGAAGAGATAATAGATTCATTTTTAAAAAAATTAAGAAAATTTAATGACCCCTATGAACCTATTGCTAGCAAATTAACTGAAGATCAGATCTTTAAATTATATAGATATTTAGCTAGTACTAGTGACGAACCCCTAGCTGAGGGTTTGCTTAGTATTAGGAACTTTAAAGTATACCTAAAAGATACAAACTATAATAACTTAGATTTAGATTTAGAAATTAAAGAAGATGGACAAATAATTTATCCTGGCATATCACAACAAACAGAAAAATACCGATATTATCCGGAAAAAAATATAACTTCACAACTTACGGGTTTTGTTAGGCAAGACCAAAATAGACAAATAGGTAATTATGGACTTGAAGAATTCTTTGATAAAGAGCTATATGGCTCCCTTGGTTCAGTTAGTGGACAAAAAAGTTCTGGTAATACTGTTATGATTAGTAATAGACAATACTTTAAGGCTGAGGATGGAGCAGATTTAGTCTTAACTATTGATCGTCCGGTACAGTTTAGAGTTTGCCAAGAGCTGGAGCAAGCTGTAGATGATTATCAAGCTGATGGTGGTACAGTTATTGTTTTAGAACCTAAAACAGGAGCAATTATAGCTATGTGTTCTTATCCTAATTTTGATGCTAATGATTATAGTGATGTAAAGAATATTAGTTTATTTAATAATCCTGCAGTCTTTGAGCAGTTTGAGCCAGGTTCTACATTTAAGACTATGACCATGGCTATTGCTTTAGATGGAGGCAAGGTTAGCCCAGATACATCATATCAAGATGAAGGTAAGATTATGATAGAAGGTTGGCATAAACCAATTAAGAACTCAGATTACTCTAGTCACGGACCTCATGGTTGGGTAAATATGAACACTGTTTTAGCTAAATCATTAAACACTGGTGCTATTTATGCTATGAAGCAAGTTGGCGCTGATAATTTTTCAGATTATTTAAAAGATTTTGGTTTTGGTCAAAAAACCGGAATTGAATTAGGTTCAGAGGCAAAAGGTAATATGAATAATTTATTAAACAATAATATTAGAGAGATTGATGCAGCTACCACCTCATTTGGTCAAGGAATTTCTGTTTCACCTCTTCAACTTATTATGGCATATGGAGTTATAGCTAATGACGGAGTCTTGATGAAGCCTTACTTAGTCAAAGAGATAAGGTTTAATGATGAGGTTGTTGAAACTACTCAACCTAGAGTTATTAGAAGAGTTATTTCTCAAAAAAGCGCTTCTTTAGTTTCTGGAATGCTAGTAAATGTTATTGAAAGTGGTCATGCCACTAAAGCTGCTGTAGATGGCTATTATATAGGTGGTAAGACTGGTACGGCTCAGGTAGCTGAAAAAGGAGCTTATAGTGCTGATAACTATGTTCATAATTTTGTGGGAATACTACCTATTGACAATCCTAAGTTTGTAGTATTAACTAAGTTAAATAACCCCAAAACAGTGAAGTATTCAGCTGATTCAGCTGCACCTCTTTTTGGTAAAATAAGTGACTTCCTGTTAAAGTACTACAAAGTACCACAGGAAAGATAAATATATGAAAAAAATATTATTTCTGAAATTAAAATATTTAGCCCGTTTAGTTTTAAAAAAATATAAACCTCAAATAATTAGTATTACTGGTTCAGTGGGTAAAACCACAACTAAAGAGGCTTGCGAGGCGGTATTAAGACCGCACTTTAAGGTTAGAGCTACCTATAAAAACTTTAACAATGAAATAGGAGTTCCTTTAACTATTATTGGAATAAGAGAGGCTCCTGGTAAGTCAATGTTTAATTGGCTATTTATTTTTTTAAAAGCCTTAAAATTATTAGTGATAAATAATAAAAAATATCCACAAGTATTAATTTTAGAAATGGGCATTGATAGGCCTGGCGACATGGATTATCTTATTAGTATTGCTCCTCCTGATATTGCTATAGTAACAGGAGTAAGTTCTTCGCATTTGGAGTTTTTTAAAAGACTGGAAAATATCAAGGATGAGAAAGCTAAACTTATCAAAGCTCTAAAAAAGGAAAAAGTTGCTATTATAAATTACGACAACGAACACAGCAGAGGGATGAGAGAGCTTAGTAAAGCTATGGCTATAAGTTATGGTTTAGATAAAAATGCTGACTTACATGCTTTTGATTTAATATACAATTTTGAACGTCATAAAGATGAAAATATTAGTTTAGAAAAGATTAAAGGTATTAACTTTAAATTAAACTGGCAGGGATCCACTGTGCCAGTAAAAATACCAGAAGCAACTAGTATTAGTGCTGTCTATGCTGTTTTAGCTGCTATTAGTTGTGCAATTTCTTTAAAGTTAAATCTAGTTAAGGCTTTAGAAGGTTTGAATAATTTTAGGATGCCAAAAGCTAGAATGAATGTTATTTTAGGTATAAAAAATACTTATTTAATTGATGATACTTACAACTCTTCACCAAACTCTTCTTTGTCTGCTTTAAATTTAATGCAGTCAATGAACTTTAAAGATTCAAGATATATTGTTGTTATGGGTGAAATGTTAGAGTTAGGACCATATACTCAAGAAGGTCACAGGGAAGTGGGCAGAAAGGTAGCAGAGCTTAACCCCGCACTTTTAATTGTAGTAGGAGAGAAGTCTAGAGATATTATTAGAGGAGCAATAGAGCTAGGCTTTGACAAAAAGAAATGTTTTTATTTTAATAGTAACCTAGAAGCTGGTAAATTCTTACAAGAAAAAATTAAAGAAAATGACTTGATACTTGTTAAAGGCTCTCAAAGTGCTAGAATGGAGAAGGTGGTTAAAGAGGTTATGGCTAAACCACTTCAAGCTAAAGACATTTTAATTAGGCAAGAAAAAAATTGGCTATGAATATTTTAGTTTTAGGGGCTAAGGGTAATTTGGGGACACAAATACAAAAACAATTTAGTCCTGAAAATAATTTAATTTCTTTTGATAAGGAAGATTTAGATCTTTTAGATTTTTTTGTTGTTGAAAAAAAGCTTAATTCTTTGTCTTTAGATTTAATTATTAACTGTGCCGCTTATAATAATGTAGATAAATGTGAAGAAGATAAAAATATGTGGGAAGTGGCGCTAAAGTTAAATTCTGAATTACCTGAACTTTTGGCAAACATTGCTTTAAAAAATAAGATTAAATTAGTACATTATTCCTCGGATTATGTTTTTGGCAAAGAAGATAGGACGGATCCTTATTTAGAGCATGAAGTCCCAAATCCAGTTAATAAGTATGGCTATAGTAAGTACATGGGTGAAAAAGCACTTGAAAGGCTAGAGGTTAGGGGGCTTGATTATTATTTAATTAGAACCTCTAAGCTATTTGGCCCTAAGGGTTATAGTGAAGAATCTAAGAGTAGTTTTTTTGATATAATGTTGAAATTATCAGAAACTCAGGATAAACTTAAGGTTGTTGATGATGAAATTAGTTGTTTTACTTATACTCATGATTTAGCTGAAAGCACTAAATATTTAATTAATCATAATTATCCCATTGGTATATATCATTTAATTAATAAAGGACAGGCAACTTGGTATCAAGGTGCCTTAGAACTCTTTAATATATTAAAAAAAGATGTTAAGATAGAAGCTAGCTTAGCAAGTGAATTTAAAAGGCCAGCTAAAAGACCACACTACAGTGTTTTAGCAAATACTAAGACTAGACCATTGCGATATTGGAAGCAAGCTTTAAGAGCTTATTTATTAGATTAAAATTAAATTTATGAGAGGTATTATATTATCAGGAGGTTCAGGTACTCGCCTTCAACCTTTAACTAAAATTACCAGCAAACAATTATTACCGGTTTATAATAAACCAATGATTTATTATCCTTTAAATACTTTAATTAAAGCAGGTATTAAGGAAATTTTAATTATTGTTGCACCTGAAAGAGCAGGTGATTATTTGAATTTATTGGGCAGTGGTAAGCAATTTGGTGTTAAATTTACCTATGAAATACAAGACAAACCCAAAGGTTTGGCTGAAGCTTTTTTAATAGGAGAAAACTTTATTGATGATCAAGATGTAGCTATGATTTTAGGTGATAATATCTTTGAGGATGATTTTAGTCATGATTTAAGTTCATTTCAAGGAGGGGCAAAAGTTTTTGCTAAAAAAGTTAAAGATCCACATAGATTCGGAGTAGTTAAGTTTGATGATAACAAGAAAGCGGAAAGGATTGTGGAAAAACCTAAAAAATGGATTAGTGATTATGCTGTTACAGGACTATATGTCTATGACAGCAGAGTAGTTGAAGTAGCAAAAAGTATAAAGCCAAGCGATAGAGGGGAATTAGAAATAACAGATATTAATAATTGGTTTTTGAGTAAAAGTGAGTTAGAGGTTGCTAAGGTAAATGGCAAATGGTTGGATGCCGGAACTCATGATAGTTTATTAGAAGCCCAGAAAATTGCTAAAGAGAAATTAGCAGATAATATGATTATTTAATTATTTAATAACATGAAAATTGCAGCCGGTTTCATAAGTTATGAAAAAGATACTTATAAATACTTAGATATTTTCTTACCAAGTCTAATTAAAGCCTTAGATAAAGTTGGAGATTATAAATTATTCTGTGTTGATAATAGTGTTAATGATTTAAGTAATTTAAATTATATACAAGAAAAATACCCTCAGATAGAAATATTAAGCTCAGGTAAAAACCTGGGTTTTTCTAAAGCTTATAATATAATTTTAGAAAAAACTAATAATCTAAAAGCTGACTATTTTCTTATTATCAATCCAGACACTTATCTTGAAGAAGATTCTATTTCACAGCTTTTATCAGCTATCAAAAAAAGAGGAAGTTTAGGTGCAGTTAGCCCTATAATATTAAAGTGGAATTTTCCATATTTAAATAGATCAAAACTAGTTGATAGTCTAGGTATAGTCTTAAAGCCAGGTCTTCGCTTTATAGACAAAGGACAAGGAGTTAACTTAGATGAGGCCTTAAAAGATAATAATAATCACATTATTGGCACTTCAGGAGCGGCAGGAATCTATAGAATGAGTGCTTTAAATAAAGTTAAGAACGATAATAAGTATTTTGATGAGAATATGTTTATGTATAAGGAGGATGCTGACTTAGCTTATAGACTATTTTTAAGGGGCTATAGCGCTGAAACAGTAAACAATGCTTACATTTATCATGATAGAACTACCAAGAAAGAAAAAAGCAGAGCAAAAAAGAGTAAATTTGCTAGGAAGATGTCTTTTCTAAATCAACATATTATTTATATAAAATATTTTAAATTACAAAGTTTTTATAACAAAACCCTAATTTCTTTTAAAGTTATCTTGATGTTTTTTTACGTTTTATTTAAAGAAAGATTTCAATTAAACAACTATTTTAAACTAATTAAAAACTATAGAAAGATTGCTAAGTTAAGATAAAAATTGTAATTATTTTAACTTCTTTAACTAAGTATTTCTGCCTAATACTTGAAATATTAGTAATTTTTTGTTATACTGTTTTTTACTTGTACTTTAATATTTTATAATTAACTTATATTATATGTGGTATAAAAAAATTCTAGAAAATACAGTGAATATAGTATTTTCTTTAGTAGAGGTATTTTTACTAATGAGGTTTGTATTAAAACTTTTCGGTGCTAACACTTCGGCTCCTTTTGTTTCATGGATATATGAAACTTCTGATCCTTTATTATATCCATTTAGAGGTATGTTTTCTGCGCCAGTTTTAGAGGACGGCTTAATTATAGAGTTTTCCACTCTTTTTGCAGTAATTGTTTATGCTATAGTAGCTTGGATACTTATTGAAATTATTAACTATTTAAGTAATTTTAGAAAAGCTAAAAACAATGAAGAGGGAAATGATAGATTAGAATAATATACTAATTTATAGTCTAGGTATTCTAGAAAAAAATATATTAGATAAACTATACAAAGCGTGTAGTTTATCTTTTTATATAAAAGCTTGACTATTTATTTTATTTGTGATAGAGTAATGTATAGTAAAAAAAATAAAGGAAAAATTATGTCAAAGTATATAGAAAGTTTAATTAAACAAAAAAAACAAGAAGAGCTAGCAAAGCTAGACTCTATTTCTATTGTAAATAAAATCTTTTCTGGATTAAAAGATAGAGAAAAAGATATTTTAACTAGACGTCATGGTCTTCATGGCAAAAAAAGGGAAACTTTAGAGTCTATTGGTGGTTTACACAAGCTTACCCGTGAAAGAGTTAGACAAATAGAAACTGCTAGTTTAGCTAAATTACGCAAACTAGATTCTTTAGATGAATATATAAAAGATGTTAAACAAAGTGTTTCTGAATTACTGCAAGAACATGGTGGTCTTATGAGACAGGAGTTTATGTTAGATATTTTAACTATTTCTTTACAGGAATTAAGAAAAAAAGAATTAACTGAAAAAGAAAGAAATTTATATAAAGAACATTTTGATTTTATTATTTCTAAACTATTTCCTGAAAATATTTCTAAATATTTAAATCATAATGATTATCATGTTTCATATAGCTTAAAAGATATTTCTGACAAACACTTTGATGAGTTAGTTAATGAAGCTGTGGAAAAAGTTAAGTCTATGCGTGAAACAGTGAAGACACAAGAGCTTTTAGAAATACTGAAAAGCTTAAAGACATACAAAAAATATAATAATCAGTTAGAAAATAAAGATGGAGCTGATCTTAGTGAAGTGTTTAAGCACAGTGTTTTTCCTGAAGATCCAGATTTGATTAATAATAATAAACCTTTGTATAATTTCCTACAGACCATTAAACATTTAGATCAAAATAAATTTGGCGAATGGGGTCTTAGTGATTCAAAAGAGGTTAAACCTAAAACAATTAATGATAAGATTTATTTAGTATTAAAATATAATAATCAAAAACCAATGCATTTTACTGAAATTGCAGAGAGAATTAATGAAGTTGGTTTTGATAAGAAAAAAGCTAATGCCGCTACGGTACATAATGAGCTTATTTTAGATGATAGATATAAGTTAGTTGGTAGAGGTTTGTATGCTCTTAAAGAGTGGTAAAAAAAACTAAAAAATACTTTTTATATATTATATAAAATCCCATTTTCATGGGATTTTATTTTTTGCCTAAGTATGGTAAAATATACTTAAATAGGATGATATTATATTATGAATATATTAATTGATTTAACACCTATACAAGATTTCCTATCCTTGCCAGCTGATCTTATGTTTTGGCGTTTTTTTATTTATTTTGGATGGATGATATTGGCTGTTTTATTCTTACATGGAGTTTTGCAGGTATGGTTGATGAGAAAAATAGAGCAGTGGTCATCTACGGTAACATATACTTTATTAGCCATAGATATTCCAAGAGGTAATGAGCAAACACCTAAGGCTGCAGAAAATATCTTTACATATTTATCCGGAGCCCATGGATCAATTAATTTTTTTGAAAAATGGTTTGAAGGTAAAGTACAATTAAGTTTTAGTTTAGAGATTGTTAGCATTGAAGGTTATACCCAGTTTATCATTAGAACACCTGAAAGGTTTAGAAATTTAGTTGAATCCGCTGTATATTCACAGTATCCAGACGCTGAAATTAGTGAGATTGATGATTATGTTAATGATGTTCCTCACAAGTATCCTGATGATGAGTATGATTTATGGGGTTCAGAGTATATACATGCTAATAATCACATGCTTCCAATTAAAGTCTATTCTAAGTTTGAGCATATGATTGGACCTAGTGAAACCCAATTTAAGGATCCATCGGCAGCACTTATGGATTTATGTAGCTCTTTAGGACCTGGTGAACAATTTTGGTATCAAATAATTGTAGTTCCAATAGGTTTTGACTGGATGGATGAAGGTGATAAGGTGGTGGATAAGATATTAGAAAAAAAGACACCTGGTAAGAAAGGTATATTTATGCACTTCTTAGAATTATTAGGTGAATTAAGTGAAGTTTTTTATAGTATTTGGGGTGATATAGAAAAAAAGGAGGAAACTGCTAAAGAAAGTGGACTATCAATGATAGAATTAACCCCTAAACAAAAGCATCAAGTGGAGGGAGTTCATGATAAAGTATCTAAATTAGGTTTTAGAGTCAAAGTAAGAGCTGTCTATGTTGCCAGAAAAGAAGATATGAATAAAGGTAAGGTGGCTAATGGTTTTGTTGGTTACATGAAACAGTTTGCTGCTTTAGACTTAAATAATTTAAAACCTGATGTAAAGTATACTATGACTAAAGCCGAGTACTTTAAAAAAAATAAACGTATTGTTCGTAAGAAAAATAATATAATATTTAATTATGTAAACAGAGATGCTAGTGCTGGTAGGATGCCAGGTATTATGAATATTGAAGAGCTGGCTACTTTATGGCACTTTCCAGTGGAAGCTTCAGTGCAGTCACCATTGCTACAAAAAGCTCCTGGCAGAAAAGCTGAAGCGCCTTCTAGCTTACCTCAAGAAATTGAAGCTGGAATTGAATCAAATGTGCCTGAATTTTTATCTGAGGTGCAAGAAAGTGAAGATAAAAAATATAACTTAGATGAAGTTTTAGAAAAAAGAGAAATTCCATATTCTGAAGATAAAAAAGATGAGCCAGACTATAATGAAGCTAGACAAGAGCTTGATAGTACAGATAATGAGGATAAACATAGAAAAGAAATTTCAGAAGAATCAATTTTTTCAGATAATAATATTGAAGATGATAGTGCTAATACAAATAATAAAGAAACTAGTGTAAATTCAAAAAGCTCACCGCCTGAGAATTTACCCTTTGCTTAAAACTTATGATTGAGTCATTAATTATTGGGGCAGCACAAGGCATAGCTGAATGGTTACCTGTTAGCTCTGAGGGAATAATTGTTTTAATGAAAGCTAATTTTTTTGCTAGCACTGAAACGCTCTCTGAGGCTATTCATTATTCATTGTTTCTACACTTTGGTACTTTTCTAGCTGCCTTAGTTTATTTCAGAAAAAAGGTATGGATTTTATTGAAAAACCTATTTAATTACAAGAAAGCTAGTGATGAAAATAAGAAAACACTTAATTTTTTAATTCTAGGTACATTAGTTAGTGGTGTTTTAGGGATAATTTTCTTAGAAATTATTGATAAATTTACTGTTGATATCTCTGCTATTGCTCAGGTAATTACTATTATTATTGCTGTAATGCTTTTTATTACTGCTTACTTACAATTAAGAGTTAAAAAAGGTGGTTACAAAGATGAAAAGGATTTACGTTATTTTGATGGTATAATGATTGGTGTAGTACAAGCCTTTGCCGCTTTGCCAGGCTTGTCAAGATCTGGTTTAACAGTATCAGCTCTTTTGATGTCAAAGTTTAATAAACAAAGTGCATTGCAGCTTAGTTTTTTACTTAGCTTACCACTAGTTTTAGCAGGGAATATTGTTTTAAATTTAGATAAGTTTAGTTTTAACCTTAATTCCTTAGTGGCTTTGTTAGCCTCTTTTGTGTTTGGTTGGTTAACTATTAAGTATTTACTTAAACTTGCTCAAAAAATTAACTTTGGTTATTTTGTTTTGTTTTTTGCAATAATAACTTTGTTAGCAGCTTTAATAATATAGAAATAAATTGAAATAATGAAATATGAATAAAAGTAATAAAAAAAGAATAGGTATAGATGCTAGATTTTATGGCCCTATTGGAAAAGGTCTAGGAAGGTACACAAAAGAAATAGTTGATAATATTTTAAGAATGGATTCAGAGAATTTTTATGTTATTTTTTTAAGCCCAGAAAATTATGATTTGTTTTCAAGTGAGAAAGAAAATGTCAAAAAAGTTTTAGTAAAAAGTCGTTGGTATTCTTTTGCAGAGCAAATATTTTTTCCTTGGCAAATATATAAAGAAAAATTAGATTTAATACATTTCACCCATTTTAATGTTCCAGTTTTAACAAAAGTAAATTTTATTGTTACTATCCATGATTTAATATTAACTCGTTTTCCTACGCAAAAAGCATCATTACTTCCGCCTCTTTATTACAAGATCAAATACTTGGCATATAAATTTGTCATTTCTATGGCAATTGCTAGAGCAGAAAAAATTATTGCTGTATCTGAGTTTACAAAAAAAGATATTGAAAAAAAGTTTAAGGTGAAAAAAGATAAAATTAATGTTATTTATGAGGGTGTGTCTGATTTAGTTTTAGATGATAATGTAAATCGTGACAGTGACAAAAAGCTGCTAAAAGACTATAAGATTGGTGATAATAGATACTTGCTCTATGTTGGTAATGCTTACCCCCATAAAAATTTAGAAGGTCTACTTGATATTTTTAAAAAACTAAAAAAAGATTTTCCTAGTTTACTTTTAGTTTTAGTTGGAAAAAATGATTATTTTTATAAACGCTTAAAAAAGCATGCTGAAAGCTTAGAATTGTCTGATAAAGACGTGATTTTTGCTGATTATGTGCCTGATAAAGATTTGGCTTCTTTGTACAGGAATGCTTTAGCTTATGTGTTTCCATCACTCTATGAAGGTTTTGGTTTACCTCCACTTGAAGCTATGGCCTATGACTGTCCGGTGGTAAGCTCTAATCAAGCTAGTTTACCTGAAATTCTAGGAGACTCTGTTTTATATTTTGATCCTTATAAAAATATAGATGCTTATGAGAAAATTAAAAAGATTATTAAAAATAAACATTTACGTAAGGATTTAATCGAGAAGGGTAAAGTGCAGATAGCGCAATATCATTGGTTTTCTAGTGCGCACTCCACTTACAGATTATATTTAGAAATACTTAAATAAATCTACATGCCAAGAAAAAAAAGAAAATATCAATTGAATATAAACAATCAAAATAATTGGCAAGACATGTCTAGTTTTGTTGTTGATTTAAAGAAAATTTCAGAATCTAAACTAGAAAAGATTAACAGCAACGTAATACATAAGAGTGATAATAAAGATGATAAGAAAAAGAAAAAAAGATTATCATTAAAGTTCAAGTTACCAAGATTTAGAAAGTATTACTTTAAAAATTTATTACTCTGGCCCTTAGTTTTGACATTTCTGAAATTAATTAAACTAATAGTTGCTATCTTGAGAGTGCCATATAAAATACACAAACAAATTATTGAACCAATATTTAAAAAAAAGAAAAGAAATTACTTTCACTATTGGATATATAAGAAAATTAAAAAGAAATTAAATAGAAGGAAATCATTATTATATAAGCTAAAATTTAAAAAGAAAAGAAAGAAAAAAAACAAATTTGATACTGCTACTGTAGTTAAGTGGCCGGATAAAGATCTAAAAAATCCTTTTCCTTTGCAAAAAAGCAAAGAAGAAATTGAAAAACCAGAAAATGATTTTATAGGTATAAATAAACTTAAAGAAGTGAGTGGTTTAAAGGCTATTTTTGGTTTTATATTTGTATTATTAATTTTAATACTACCTTTTAAAGTTTTAAGTTATTACAATGTTTTTAATTTTAATGTTTTAGAAAGTAAATTAAATCTACATTCACAATCAGCTATGGAAAGTTTAATGTTAGCCTCAGATAAAGCTAAGACCTTGGAAATGAACGATGCTAGTAATTATTTTTCTTTAGCTGGAGATGAGTTTTTAGCAGCACAAGCCGAAATAGAAAGTATTGATAAATTTATATTTGATTTAGCAGCATTGTCAAAAAATCCTAAACATCAAATGGCTTCGCAAGGACCTTTATTTTTAGAGGCTGGCTTACAGATATCTCAAACAGGAAAGGAATTAGGTTTAGCTGTTGATAGTTTTTTGAATAATAATGAAAATAGTAATTTAGCTTCAAATTTAGAGAATTTTCTAGTTCATAGTAAAAAAGCATCTGCTTCTGCTAGCTCACTGAGTCAAACCTTAGATGAAATTAATATCAGTTTATTGCCAGCTAATTATCAAAGCGAATTTACTCAGATAAAAGAGGCCTCAAAAATATTATCAGAAGGTTTAAATGAATCTGTTATTCTAGCTGAAACCCTAAAACCTTTTCTAGGAATAGATTCAGATAAAAGGTATTTGTTTATTTTTCAAAATAATAGTGAGCTCAGAGCCAGTGGTGGCTTTATGGGTAGCTACGCTTTAATTGATTTTAGTAATGGAAAAATTAAAAACTTAGAGGTCCCTAAAGGTGGTACTTATGATACTGAAGCAGGTATGAATTTAAATATAGAATCCCCTGAACCTATGTGGTTAATTAGTCCTAGATGGTATTTTTGGGATTCAAACTGGTGGCCTGATTGGAAAAAATCAGCTGAGAATATAAGTTGGTTTTATGAAAAAAGTGATGGCCCTACAGTTGATGGTGTAATCTCTTTTACCCCTGTTGTAATTGAAGATTTATTAAAGATTTTAGGCCCAATTGATATGACAGATGAGTATGGTGTGGTTATTAGTCATGAGAATTTCTGGGAAACAGTACAGCCAATTGTAGAAGAAAAAACAGTGCTTAAAACTACAGCTGATGGTGAACTTATTGAAGAGCAAAATAAAGAACCAAAGAAAATAATTGGTGACATTTTAGATAAGTTATTAAAAGAGTTGCCTGAAAGAATTAGCGCAGAGTCATTAATAGCTATGATTGCTAGTATTCAAAATAATCTTCAAGAGAAGCACGCCTTGTTGTACTTTAATGACAATGACATGCAAGAATTAGCAGAAAAAAATTCATGGGCAGGAAGGGTTAGAGATAGCCAATATGATTATCTGTCAGTAATTAATACAAATATTGCTGGTCAAAAAACAGACAGGGCCATAAAACAAGATATTGCACATTATAGTCAAATTCAAGAAGATGGTTCTATTATTAATACGGTAAAGATTGTTCGTAGTCATCAAGGTATTAAACGACAGGAGTTTACAGGTGTGCGTAATGTTAATTGGATGAGAGTCTATGTTCCTAAAGGTTCAACCCTTATTTCAACTTCAGGCTTTAAGACGCCTGATAGAGAATATTTTTCCTACCCAGAAGATCATGCTAAAAAATTAGATAGTTTAGAAGCTGAGCGACAAGCTTTGATAGATCCAGTTACTAAAACTAAAATTTATCAAGAATTTAACAAAACTGTCTTTGCGAATTGGTCAATGGTTGATCCAGGTGAAACCGTAGAGATTACTTTAAAATATAAGTTGCCCTTTAATTTTAACACTATTGAGCCAGACTATGATTGGTTTGATGATATAAAGCATAGAGTATTAGGAAAGACTCCAAGCTTAACACCATATTCTTTATTGGTACAAAAACAGCCCGGTTCAGTAAACAGTACTATAGTTTCACATTTAAAAATTAATAATGATGATTATAAAGTTTTATGGTCATCTGAAAATATAGAAAATATACAAAATAATGGCTGGAATATTATTTCCAGTTTAGAAACTGATAAATATTTTGGTGCTTTATGGCAACAAATAAGTATAGATAAATAATATGACTAATAAAAATAATAACTCTAAGCAAGAGGATAATAATATTAATGAGAAAAAAATTAAGGTAAGAACGGAGAAGAAATCTAGTTTATCTGATTTTATTAAACGTCCATTACCTAGTCAAGAAGAGCTTAATGATTTTGAAGATAGTGTTAAAGAAAGTGGACGTAGTGAGGAAATAGAGAAAAATCTAAGTGATATATATAAAGATAAGCAAGGACAGATGGTGGATGTTAGCAAGTTAAAGATTAAGGCTAAAAAAACTTGGTGGTTTAAGCTTATTCAATTTATTTTTATACTAGCCTTTATTTTTGTATTAGCATATTTTGCTTATTGGTATTTTTATGAATCAAATCGTGAATCAAAAAATATTGATTTGCGAATTAATGGACCAGAGTCAGTTGTTGCTGGTGAAGAATTTACCTATACTGTTGAGGTCTTTAATGCAAGTGATACTGAGATTCTTGATATGCAGCTTGATATGAATTATGCTGACAACCTTATTTTCATTGATAGTTCCATACCTACTGACAGTGCCAATAATTCCTGGTATTTGGGAAGTCTGGAGCCTAAAGAAAGACTTCAAGTTGATATATTAGCAATGATAATTGGACCTTCTGGTAGTCCTAATTTAAGTCAGGCTATTTTAACATACATGCCAGGTAATTTTTCTAGTCAATTTCAAGAAATAGTAGATATGAATACTCTAATTGAAAGTAATGGTTTTAATGTTGATCTTGATTATTTAAGCACAGCTTTAGTGGGTGAGACTCACGAAGTTTCAATTTTATTTGCACAAGAGGAAAAAAATTATATTAATAGTTTTGATTTAAAAATAGAGAGTTCAGAAAACATTGATATTTTATTACCTGAAGAAGGGGAGGGGGAAGAATCTGATTTAGAAATAATTTCTCATGAGAGAAACACTTATCGTATTAGTGGTTTTGATAGAAATTTTAGTGCTCAAGAATTAAAATTTAGATATCGTGTAAATGAAAAAATAAATGATGAGGAAAAAATAAAGTTTTCATTTGTTCAAAATGTTAATAATAAAGAATATATATTTTTAAATAGAGACATCGATTTAAAAATCATGAAATCAGATTTAAACTTAAGTTTAATGATTAATGATTCTAAAAATGGGGAACCAGTTAATTTTGGAGAGAATTTAAATTATACTTTAAGTTATCAAAATAAAGGTGAGCTTGCTATAGAAGATTTAACTATTATGTTAGTAGTTGATAGTGATTTAGTTGATTTTGAAAATATAGAAGATGAAAACAATGGTGTTATAGGAGCTAATACTATTGCATGGTCAAAGGAGAAAATTCCTAATTTAGCTGAAATCAAGCCTGAAGAATCAGGAACTATTGATATTATTTTGCCTGTTAAAGAATTTCAAGAATCCTATATCGGTCAAGACTTAGAAATTATTAGTTATGCTCAGTTTTCTATGAAAGAAAATGAGGAATTTAATGATGAAGAAGATAATCGTAGTAATGAAGTTATAAATCAACTTAATTCAGATTTGAATTTAGAAGAAACTATTTTATACTTTAATGAAGAAAATATTCCAGTAGGTAGTGGACCTCTACCGCCTGAAGTTAATGAAACAACCATTTTTAGAGTTTATTGGCAAATTAATAATAATTTACACGATTTAGAGGATCTTCTAGTAGAGCTGGAATTGCCTAATTATGTTGAATACGAAGGAGTTAAAAGTGTTGATACTGGAAAATTAAGTTTTAATACACAAACTAGAGAAATTATTTGGAATATAGATTATTTAAGCACTACGCAGCACAATCTCATTGCCGAGTTTGAAATAAGTGTTGAGCCTAGAGATGAGGATGAGAATAAAATATTAATCATCAGTCCTGGAGCCACTATAACTGCTACAGACACTGTTACTGGTGATACTTTAAACATTAAATCTCCAGCCACGACCTCTAAATTAGAAGAAGATGAGATTGCTAATTTAAGTAGTGATGGTAGAATTGCTCCCTAATTATTATGACTCAAAAAATCAAAGAAATTAAATATAAAAACAAGAAAATAAAAACCCCTTTTTTCATGCCTGATGCTACTAGGGGTTTTTTGAAGAGCTTGAGTAATGAGGATATTTTAAAGACAAAAACTAAGGCTATGGTGGTAAATACTTTTCATCTTTATTTACAGCCTGGTGTAGATATTATTAAAAAGGCTGGAGGTATTCATAAGTTTATGAATTATCCTGGTTTCCTTCTTTCTGATAGCGGTGGCTTTCAAGTATTTTCATTAATACACAAAAATCCTAAAATGGGAAAAATATATGAAGATAAAGTTGTATTTAAATCTCCTTTAAATGGTTCTTGGCATGAGCTAAGTCCAGAAAAATCAATTCAGATTCAGTTTGATTTAGGTACAGATATGATGGTTTGCTTGGATGATTGCCCTCCCTATAGTATGAGTAAAAAAGATTTAAAAAAATCTATTGAAAGAACCACAGCCTGGGCAAAAAGGTGTAAAATTGAATATGAGAAACAAATTAAAAAGAGAAAGATTAAGAAAAGCCAAAGACCGCTCCTTTTTGCAGTTATTCAAGGTGGTAAATACATGGATTTGCGTACCAAGTCATATAAAGATTTAGAGAAAATTGGTTTTGATGGTTTTGGTTTTGGAGCCAGACCAGTTGATGAAAAAGGTGTTTTCTTAACTAAAATCTTAAAAGAGACAGCAGAGCTGATTGATGATAAGTATTTAAAATTTGCTTTGGGTATAGGCACTATTGAACATATTTATTTATGTGAAAAAATGGGCTGGGAAATATTTGATTGCGTAATACCAACTAGGGAAGCAAGGCATGGAAGACTTTTTCTACCTACTAAAAATATTTTAAAACCAAAAGTTATCAATATTTCTAATTCAAAGTATTTAAATAATTTTTCAGTTATTAATAAAACTAGTGATATAAAATTGCTTAGAGAAAATAGCTTTGCTTATTTAAGTCACCTTTTCAAATTAAATGAAGCCTTAGGTCAAAAAATGGCTAGCCTTAATAATCTAGAATATTACCAACGTTTAATGTCTTATTTGCAAGAAAAAAGGATGAAAATTAAAGAATAAGATCACTTTTTTCATTTTTTAGTGGAGCAAAACTGCGCCTGTGTATTGCGCATGGTCCAAGTTCAGTTATTTTTTTTCTATGATAGAGCGTGCCGTAACCTTTATTTTTTTCAAAGTCATAACCAGGATATTTATATGCAAGTTTTGTCATTAACTTATCTCTATAGACTTTAGCAATTACAGAAGCTAAAGCAATTATTGCTATTTTAGCATCTCCTTGTACAATAGCTTCTTGAGGATAGTCTAGTTTTGGAATTTTATAATTACCATCTACTAAAACGATATCTGGCTTAGTTTTTAAATTAAGTACCGCTTTATTAGATGATAACAGTGACGCCTGTAAGATGTTAATCTTATCTATAGTTTTAGGGTTACAAACACCAATTCCCACTGATATGACGTTTTCATGAATTATAGAAAATATCCTCTCTCTGTCTTCCAAGCTTGTTTTTTTAGAGTCATTTAAGCCCTTTAAATTCTTGATATTATTTAAAAAATTAATATCAATTAATACAGAAGCAGAAACAACTGGTCCAGCTAAAGGCCCTCTACCCACCTCATCTACTCCGGCAATATACTTGTAGCCTTGTTTAAATAGATTCTTTTCATAAATTAATTTATGCATAATATATAGTATTTTGAATTTAAATTCTTAATAATCCTTGAAAAAAGTACTTTAATGATGTATAATATAATTTATATTAATAATTAACAAGAAAAATATATGAAAAACAATAAATCCACAAAATCTCTTATAATTATTCTTGTGTTATTCTTAACTATAATTTTAATTTGGTTTTTTGTAAAGAATAATAAACAAATAAACAATACCGTAAGTCAAAATAATGATGTTGTTTTAAATGAAACTACTAATAATGAAAATTTAGATAATGAAAATCAGGAAGATATGTTAAATTATGAAAATGACGAAGGTTTAAGCTTGGAAGCCCCACAAGAAAATGAAACTCTTAGTAGCCCAGTCAATATAGAAGGTGAAGCTACTGGCCCTTGGTATTTTGAAGGAACTTTTACAGTTAAGTTAATAGATAGGGAAAATGCTGGAATTATAGCCGATTCTTATGTCACTGCTTTAGGTGATTGGATGACTGAAGAACCTGTAGATTTTAGCGGTAATATTGAGTATGAAATTGAAGAAGAAACTGAAGCTTTGTTAATACTTGAGTCAGCTAATCCATCAGGACTACCAGAGAATCTAATGACTTATAGTATACCTGTTACTTTAAGTTCAAGTAACTAATCTTAGGTAATTAATTTTATTATTAAATAACAATAAACACATGAAACTACTCATTACTTGGTTAATTAGTACGGCTGCTATCTTTATTAGCGCTTGGCTTATACCAGGAGCTAGTGTTAGTGGTTTTTGGGCTGGACTTTTAGTAGCTTTAGTTTTAGGTGTAGTTAATGCAGTTATCCGTCCTTTATTGCTAGTTCTAACACTGCCTATCAACATCTTGACCTTAGGCCTTTTCACTCTAGTTATTAACGCTTTAATGGTACTTCTTGTAGCAGCTATTATTCCTGGCTTTATTATTTCTAGTTTTTGGATTGCACTTATATTTAGTATCATACTTTCTATTATAGTATGGATTCTTGAGGCATTACTTGATAAATAATATAATTAATTTTAATATTTGTGTCTTATGAAAAAATCCACTTTATACATTATTATAGTGGGTATTATAGCTATAGCGGCTATGATATTCATTTATCAATCAATACCGGATGTTAATGAATTAGCAATTTCTGAATATACAGATGAAGAATACATTGATCCAGATTCAATGCCTGTAGATGAGGATACTTATAGTAATCCTAATTTAGGTAGGGAAGATAAAAATATTGATATTAAAGCAAGTTATAGTAATAAAATTGTTTATGGTTCAAATTCAGACTTAGGCATTGAAGAATTAAGAGATGATTGTCAACGAAGAGGAGGTACTTTTAATGAATGTGGCTCAGCTTGTGGGCCTGAAGCTGAAGGTTGTATTGAAGTTTGTACCTATACTTGTGAAATTGATAGAGATACTAGTGTAAAGGAACTTAATGTATCTGAAATTGACTGGAAGTATTATTATAGTAAAAACTTTAAGGTAGGTTTTGATTTTCTTCCTAGTATGAATATAGAGAAAAATCAAGATGGTAGTGTAAGCTTCCTTTACTTTGGAGATACACAAGGGTTTGGAACTGAAGTCTATGATGGTATAGTCTTTACTGTTAATAGAGTGCTTAACAGAGATGATTTAAGTATCAGAGAATATACAGAGACTAGATTTGATGAAAATGAGATAGCTACAGTAGCTGATGAAATAAGTGAATATACCCTAAATGATATTTCTGGTTATTCTTATTCTCTGATTAGTGCCGGTACTGAAACTACTTATATTTTCTTACCACTTGAAGATGATACTATTTTAGAAATACGCTACATTGCTGCTGATCCAGGTGATGAGGGCTATCAGGATGTAGTTGATCACATGTTAGATTCAATGGTTATTGAAAAGTATAGTATTTAAGAAACTTTATCTTATCTAAATATAATACTTGTCTAATCTATAATTTAAGTAAATACCCTAATATTAAGGGTATTTATTTTATTTTGACAAAAGAACGAACGTTCTTTATAATAGAGATGGAGAGAAAAAATAGAAAGAAAAAATATGAATACAAATATTTATAAATTAGAAAATTTTTATCAAAAACATAGACGATTACCGTCTTATAGCGAACTAGCTAAGCTTTTTAACTATAAGTCCAAGAGCTCAGCTTTTAATTTAGCTAAAACTTTAATTAAAAAAGGATTAGTAAAAAAAGATAGTTCTGGTAATTTGATTCCTGGGGATGCTTTTTTGTATGACCTTAAGCTTTTAGGTGAGGTAGAAGCTGGTTTTCCTAGTGCTGCTGAACAAGAAAACTTAGAATCATTAAGCCTTGATGATTATTTAATTAAAAATAAAGAAGCTAGCTTTATGCTTAAAGTTAGCGGCTACTCCATGAAAGATGCTGGTATTTTACCAGGAGATATGGTTTTGGTAGATAGGAGTATTAAAGCTCAAGAGAATGACATTGTAATTGCTGAGGTTGATAATAATTGGACTATGAAATATTTAAGAAAAAAGGGAACTAAAGTGTATTTGCAGGCAGCTAATACTAAATATAAAGATATATATCCACAAAGTGATTTAAAGATAGCTGCTGTGGTTAAAGCTGTAATCAGGAAATATAAGTAAAATATTATAATATGTTTAGTACGAGTTTTAATGATATAAACAAGAAAGCAATTTTACACATTGATGGAGATTGTTTTTTTGTTTCTTGCGAAAGAGCTTTAAACCCAAGTTTAAATAATAAAGCAGTGGTTACTGGCAAAGAAAGAAAAATTGCTTCAGCTTTATCATATGAAGCTAAAGCTTTAGGTGTAAAAAGAGGAATGTCAATAACTGAGATTAAGAAATTATTTCCTCAAACTATAGTTTTAGATTCTAATTATAATCTCTATCTTAAGTTTGCAAAACGTATGTATGAAATTCTAAGGAGATACAGTGAGGAAGTGGAGCGATATAGTATAGATGAATGTTTTGTTGATCTTAGTGGACTAGATAGCGTCTATGGTTTAAGTTATGAAGACTTAGCTTTAAAAATAAAGTATGAATTAGAAAAAGAGCTTAATTTAAGTTTTTCTGCCGGTCTCTCTTATAATAAATCATTAGCCAAGATTGCTTCTGATTGGGATAAACCTGCTGGTTATGTTAATATAAATAATGATAATTTACAGTATTATTTAAGTAGATTAAAAGTTGAAGATATTTGGGGCGTTGGTGCTAGCTTAGCTAAGCTTTTTCATAAATATAAAATAAATACTGCTTTGGGATTTGTTAATAAGAGTGAAGATTTTGTAAAATACAATTTTAACAAAGCCTGCTTTGATATATATCAAGAGTTAAAAACAAAGTATTTATATAAATTAAAAACTAAGCCCAAACAAACTTTTCAAAGCATAGGTAAATCTGAAACTTTTGATAGAAATTCTGGTGATTTTAAGTTTATTTTTTCTCAGTTTTCTAAAAATATTGAAAAAGCCTGCGCCAAGGCACGAAGCTATAACTTACAAGCTGGTAGTGTTTCTTTTTTTCTAAAAACAAGTGATTTTAAGTATCGAAAAATTAACATTAAGTTAGAAAATCATAGTAATATTGATATAGAAATAATAAAAGTTTTAGTTGATAATTTTAAATCCTTATTTTCACCTTATTTAAAATATAGGGCTACAGGTGTTACTTTAAAAGAATTAAAAAATATTAGTGGTAGACAGTCTGATATTTTCTATAATCATCTGCAAACACAAAAATTAAAAAAGCTTTTTTCTGCTTGTGATAAGATACACAAAAACTATGGCAATGACTCTATATTCCTTGCTTCTAGTATGAATCTTGGTTCTAAAAGTAGAGTAGTAGATAAAAATATAAAAAGAAAAGATACTCCTTATATTGGATTAATAGATTAATTGTTTTAGGCACACACATATGGCGGATTAAGTATTAAGTATTTTAATCATTTCAT
>CAYYPI010000004.1:0-59561 GCA_964473565.1 uncultured Gammaproteobacteria bacterium | reverse complement strand
AGGTAAGTTTCTCATATTTCTTGAAAAACCGCCATATGTGTGTGCACATTACCTACACCCCACAGTCTGCTTTAAAGTGCAAGATTAAGTTAATTAATAAAAACGAGCTATTAAGCTCGTCTTATATATTTACAGGGGAAATATTAAGTTCTACTTAGTATGTCAATACAGCATTTTGATCAAGTAGCTCTATCCAAAAGTTACCAGTGCTAAAATCTACTTCTTTTTTATTTACATAATAACGTGTTCTAGCTTTTGCACTATCTTTTTCCCAAGTTCCCTCTTTACATTGCGCCTCAAAACAGATCACAGCCTCACCCTCACCAATAACATCTACTTTTAACCTTAGTTTTTCATCTAAAACTCTACTATCAACCTTTTGTATAATTAGATTTTTAGCTCTAATATCTATATTTCTATCATCAACATGAACTTTATCATTTAAAGTTCTAATATAATTATTTTTCTCAAAGTCATAAACCCAGCTAACTTCATAAGCTGTAGAGCCGAAATCAATATTAATATTAGTATTTAAATTATCACTATTTTCAACTATATCATTTAGATTATCTTTGAAGTCCCAAGTAAAGAAATTAGCCTCTTCTCTGTTTTGTCTTTCAATGTACTCTTTAAGATTTTCAAACTCAATAAATATATGATGAGGCTTTGGTCTATTTTCATCTCTTAAAAACATAGCACCATTATAGAACTCATTTAGATTAAAAATATTATCTTTAGCTATATCCACTAAAGCTTGTGGTGAACCACCAACATGTACGAATAATGCTGATAATTCTTGAACATAATCTAACATATAAGGCCTAGCGCTTCGAATAGGACCAATGGTATCTAAGTCTTGCTTAGAGTCATAAATAGCTAAATAACGAGTTATAGAGCCTTCTACTGGCAATTCATATACTATATGAGCTTGTGATAAAGAAGACGGTGGTCTAGCATCAATATGATTATCTATTATTATAGCTATAGGAAAGCCAAATTCTTCTTTTTGCTCTACTCCAGTTAAAGGATTAAGGTGACAATCCTCACATTTCTCTTCTTTAATTTCATTATTTTCCTGTTTTTGTATTTTTATAAAATTCTCAACAGGCTTAAAAACACTTGTTCTTTCAGTAAAGAAAGAAGATGATAGCGCTATAGTAATAACAATAGCTAAAAACAAAAAAAGCAGCATAAGTCCTAAAGAGAACTGTTGCCACCTTTTTTTAATAGCTAGAGATATTTCTTTTATACTCTTCAGCTTCATGAATATTTTTGATTAATGTTTTTTCTCAAACAAGTCTTTTATTTTTTCTCTTCTTTATTTTCTTCTTTTGATTCCTCTTTTTCTTCACCTTCTACT
The DNA here is from genome assembly GCA_964473565.1 of uncultured Gammaproteobacteria bacterium. GTDB lineage: Bacteria > Patescibacteriota > Patescibacteriia > Patescibacteriales > UBA12465 > JAIPJO01. The sequence continues at coordinate 58,201 of CAYYPI010000004.1, read as the reverse complement.
TTAGCATCTACTTTTTCTTCAGCTTCCGGACCTTCTACAGGAACTTCACCTTCACCTTCAACAGATTCTACATCTTCTTCTTTTGGTTCAATAGCACTAACTACTACCTCTTCAGCTTCTTCCAAGATTTCCATACCACTTGGCACCTTTAAGTCTTTTACATGAATAGTATCACCAAATTCATTTAATGAACTCAAATCAACATCAATGTGATTAACTAAGTCATTAGGTAAACATTCTACCTCCACTGAATCAAGGTTTTTCATGATAAGAGCACCATCCTCTTTTTCTGCTTTTGAGACACCAACAAATTCCAAAGGAATTTCAGTTGTAATTGTTTGACTCATATCAACTTGATGTAGGTCAACATTGTATATTAAGTTCTTAAAAGGGTGTTTTTGCACCTCTTTTACAATCACTTTTACACTTTTTTCGTCATCAATGATTAAATCAATCAAGCTTGATTCACCAGCTTCTTCATAGACTTTCTCAAACTCTACATTATCAAGTTTAATACTTTTACTTTCAATGCTTGTGCCATATACTACTGCCGGTATAGTTTTATGGTCAAGTTTTTCTTTCTTAGCTCTTGGCTGTGCTTTTAATTTCATATATCTTATTATTATTTATAATTACTAACTGCTTCACAGCAATCAACATTAATATTTAAATTATTTAATACTTTAATTTAGACTTAGTTATAATATTTTGCAAAATTCCTAGTAAAATAAAATTAGAAATAATTGCACTTCCCCCATAACTAACAAAAGGCAAAGAAATTCCCACTACGGGAAATATGCCTATATTCATTCCAATATTAATAAACATTTGAATAAAAATCAAGCCCAAGGCACCTATTACAAAATATATACCAAAATCATTATTGATTTTTCGTATTGCCATTACTAATCTAGTAAAGAAAATGGCAAAAAAGGAAATAAGTAGAAATACACCTAGAAAGCCTAATTCTTCAGCAATAACAGCAAAAATGAAATCATTTTGAGCTTCAGGGATGAATTTAAGCTGAGACTGCGAACCAAAACCAACACCTCTTCCCATGATACCGCCTGACCCTACAGCAATAATAGCTTGAGAAACATTATAACCTTCATCTAAACTATTTTCATTGGGGTTAACAAAGGTTATTATTCTGTCTTTTTGATAATCTTTAAATAAAAATAGCCATAAACTAGCAAAAATAAATAAACCAATAAGCACTACCATTAAAATATATTTAAAGTTAAAACCAGAAACCATGAGCAAAAAGAACCAAATAAACACTAAAATAAAAGCAGAACCAAAATCAGGTTGCAAAAGTACTAATCCTGCTAGTATAGCTGTAAAAAAACCTGAGATAATTAAATGACTGAATTTTTTAAACCTTAAACTTGGTCTTGAAAAATAATCAGCTAAAAATATTAATAGTATTATTTTTACCAATTCAACAGGTTGAATACCGAAACCAAAAATATAAAACCAACCAGTACTTCCCCTTATTTCTGTGCCTAAAAATAAAACAGCCACTAAAATCAAGACTGCAAAAGCATATAAATACTTACTAATGCTTTTTAAGAAATAACTATCAATCAAGGAAACAACAAACATTAAGATAATTCCAATAACAATGAAAAAGATCTGCTTCTGAAAATTAAGCAAACTTAAAGTTTCTTGTCCTAAAGCAATACTATATATCTCTAGAAGTCCAAATAAAGATAGAAGTAGTACTGGTAAAAAAAGAATCCAATCAAAACTTTTTAAAAACAAAGTGATTCTAGAAAACATATATTAATATTCAATATAAATATCAGGGTCTAATATATTTAAACTTGGACTTATTTTTATCTCATCAGCCTTAATAACATTACCAGCCCAAACTAAACGCACTGATCTTTGCCTGCCTGATAAAAATTTATCTAGACTATGCTTATAAACACCAACAATTCTAGAATTATTGTACAGTACAATGTTTAAAGGCACTTCCCAATAACTATAGGCTGTATTATTTTTAATATTAAACTCTAAAGCATCAAGAGAGAGCTTATCTGATAAGGGGCTCTGTCTAGCAGGTCTAAATCTAATATCACTAGTTTCAAAATCTAAATGTTCACTATAGAATTTAGACCAATCAGGATATTTATGGGCATTAATTCTAGACCAAGAAACACTACTAAATCTAATTTCAGCTTCTTCAAGCCTATTATGATCTACACCTAAGGCAATTAAATGCTTGGTTTCAAGGGGGAAAATAAAATCATCATCACATAATATTTCCTCGTCAGCAACCACAAAACAATATTCAAAACGTCCATAATACCTACCATTAGGATTATATATTTCACTAACTAAATCTGTGTCCTCACCAGTTTCAATGCTTTGCACAAAGTTAATTTCTAAAGTTTGCATGGGGTTATTTAATCTATACTGTCTAGCTGAGTCATCATAGCGACTTAAGTCTTCAGCCAATTGTCTGTCATATTCCCTGCCTTCTAAAAGATAATATGCATAATGATAGCCGCTATAGAGGAAAAAGCCAGCTGATAAGAATATTAAAATAACAATTATGGCAATAATAAAATTCTTTTTATTCTTGGCAATCCATAACCCAATATTTAATTCTCTGTGTGAAATGTCACTAAATTTATCATATTGACGGATGTCAACATTCTCTTTCTTTTCATTCTTATTGTTTTTATTTTTGTCCATATAATGATATAATATTTATATATTTAAATCATATCATATTTTAATAAAATTAAAAACATATGAATAATTTCGTTCTTCCACTTTCAGTACCAAAAAACAAACAAAAAGAATATAAAAAAAATTGGCAAATTGCCACTAAAAAAACTGGCAAATTATTACTTTTTGCTGGAGATCAAAAAATAGAACACTTAAATGATGACTTTATAGGTAAAAATATTTCTAAAGAAGATCAAAATCCAGAACATCTTTTTAAAATTGCTTCTCATGCTAATATTGGTGTTTTTGCTTCTCATTTGGGCTTAATAAGTAGATATGGAGCTAAGTATAAAAAGATTCCTTATATCATAAAAATGAATGGTAAAACTAATTTATACAAAACTAAGGATGCTCATAGCCAAGCCCTACATTCTGTCTCTGATTTAATAAAGATAAAAAATAATAATAAACTAAATATTGTTGGAGTTGGCTATACTATTTACTTAGGCTCAAAATATGAAAAAGAAATGCTAAGTGAAGCAAGTAGAATTATTTTTGATGCTCAGCAACAAGGATTACTTACAATTTTATGGATATACCCCAGAGGTCCACATATTAAAAATGATGAAGATATACATTTAAATGCTGGAGCTGCTGGCGTAGCTAATGCATTAGGTGCTGACTTTGTTAAATTAAAATATCCATACAAAAATACTATTACAAACACAGCTAAAAAATATCAAGAAGTTATAAAAGCAGCTGGCAACACTAAAGTTATTTGCGTAGGTGGTTCACAAAAAAGCGCCAATGACTACTTAAAATTTGTACACGAACAGATTAATAAAGCTAAGTCTGGTGGTGTGGCTGTTGGTAGAAATGTACATCAAAGGTCTCTTGTAGATGCTAGCAAGCTACTAGCAGCTTTAAGTGCTATTATATATGATAATCAGGACCTTAAGACAGCAAAGGATATATACAAAAAAGCAATAAATGTAAATAAAAAATAATAAAATAGAGTCTAAAATAAAAAAAGGTGTCTTTAATGGCACCTTTTTAGTTTAGTATTGTATTGGGAATATAAATACTAAACTCTTTTTTTTCAAAATCAATACAAGAAATAGCTCCAGGCAAAGTATCAAATCTCAACTTATTACTTTTGTTAAAATGTTGTGCAAAGATTTTAGGAAGAATTCTTGCTTGTTCGAAATAAGTTATTAAGAAAAGTACATCATAGTTCTCTTTAAAGATTAAAGAAGAAAGATAGGCTAATGCTTTATTTAAATTTTCTGGTTTTTTATTTAAAGCGTCATGTCTATAGATCATTTTTGTTTTTAAATAATCAGCTATCTCTAAGGCGTCTACAAAAGTTTTTTTATCATAACCAGTAAAAACCTTAATTTGTAAATCTTCAATATTAATTTTTGCTGTATGGGAAAAAGATTTAAGTTGAAAAAACTTTTCAATTTCAATCTCATCACTAATCTGATATATTATTACTTTTCTCATAATTGTATATTTTAAAGATCATTGCAATAAGTCTAGCAAATATCGCTAATTTTAGCAATACTTATGTAATTTTAATATTATTAAAATAAATAAGCAGCCTAATTAGGTTGCTTATTTATATAATTATTTAATTGTTTTTGAATCTTATTTTCTTTCTTTTATATCTTTTTTAAGTGAAGATATAAATTCAGCCTCTTTCATATCACTGGTTTGCCTTTCTCCTCTTTTTCTAACAGCTAAGCTATCACCTTCCATCTCCTTGTCACCTATAACTAAAATGTATGGAATTTTATCAGCTACTGCTTTTCTTATTTTATTACCAACTGTTTCCTCTGATATGTCAGCTTCAACTCTAATCTCCTCATCTTTTAATTTACTTGCTAGTTTTTGAGTATAGTCCTTGTGACCCTCACCAACAGAAATAAGTTTTACTTGTATTGGAGCTAGCCATAAAGGAAAATTTCCGCCATAAAACTCTATTAAAAAGGCCATAATCCTCTCTAAAGCTCCAATTGAGGAACGATGAATAACTAAAGCTCTTTGCTCTTTTCCTTTCTTATCAGTATATACTAAATTAAAACGTTCAGGCATAACAAAGTCCCACTGCACAGTAAAGGCAGTATCTTCTTTACCAAGTACATTTTTCATTTGAATATCAAGTTTGGGACCATAAAAAGCCGCCTCAGCCTCTACTTCTTCATACTTAGTCTTCCTTTGTCTTAAAACCTCTCTTAAACTTTCTTCAGCTTCATCCCAGGCTTTATCATTTTTATAATATTTCTTAGGATCAGTTCTATCACCTAAAGATAATCTAAACCAATAATCCTTATTTTTTTCTATCTTTAAAACTTCACAAACATACTCAATTAAATCTAAGACCTTAGAAACTTCATTCTGCGCTTGCTCTCTATCTGCGCAAATAATATGTGAGTCTGCTAAACAAAAACCTCTAACACGCATTAATCCGCTAAGCTCTCCTGATTGTTCGTATCTATATAGTTTAGCTAGCTCAGCAATACGCATAGGTAGATCTTTATAGCTTTTAGGGCTATTTAGATATAATTCAAAATGATGAGGACAAGCCATAGGTCTTAGCATAAACTCTTCATCATCTATTCTTATAGGTGCATACATAGAATCCTTATAGTAAGGATAATGTCCGGACTTCTTGTATAAATCTAATTTAGCAAGGTCAGGTGTAATAACATGATCATAACCACGCTTAATTTCTTCTTTTACAATGAAATTTTCTAATTCTCTTCTAATAGTAGCACCTTTTGCAGTTAACATTGGCAAACCCTTCCCCACTGTATCTGAAAAAATAAACAAGTTTAAATCTTTACCTATCTTTCTATGATCTCTTTTTTTAGCTTCTTCTAATAAATTTAAATATTGTTTCAATTCTTTTTTATTTGAAAATGCTAATCCATATATTCTAGTTAACATTTGTCTATTTTCATCTCCACGCCAATAAGCGCCAGCCACCTTATTTAATGTAAAGGACTGTGGGTCAATTTCTTTAGTGCTTTCTACATGAGGACCTCTGCACAAATCATCAAAATTGCCAACCTTGTAGTATATAACTTCTTTTTGACCTTCCTTGGCTAAATCTTCTATTAATTCTACCTTATAATCTTCTTGTCTTTCTTTTTCTTTAACTATAGCCTCTTCAACACTTAAATTTCTTTTTTCAAATTTTAAATCTTGTTTAATAAATTCCTTCATTTTATCCTCTAGCTTTTTTAAGTCATCTTCAGATATCTTTTTATCACCAGTATCAACATCATAATAAAAACCACCCTCAATAACCGGGCCAATAGCCAATTTAGCACTTGGATAATAATATTTAATTGCCATTGCTAACATGTGAGATAAACCATGTCTAATTATGTCTATTTTTTCATCTTTCATATATTTGTTTAATTATTATAATAATATTTAAATGATTTAGTAAGTATATCTAAGAATTAATTATATAAGGTTAATAAAAAATCCCGTTCCAAAAATCTATATACTAATAAATTACTAGAACGGGATTTTCCCGCGGTTCCATCTAGCTTCCTAAAATAGGCGCTTAATTTTACTTATTCTCAACTTAGGCTTAAAGCTGCAAAGTTTGCACTATAGTTGGTAGCTATAGCAATCGTTGATCATAGGTAAGTTCAATTGTGCTTATATTATATAATGAAAATAATTTAAATGTCAATTATAATAAAAATTATTCAGCTACTTTAATCTCAATTCTATCAGCTAGACTAGGAGCTTTATTTAAAAAGGCAGGTTGAAAATCTAAGGTATAATTTCTTATTTCAGGGTAACTATCTAAGTATTTCCTGATTTGATCTCTATTTAAATTAACCAATTGTGATCTATCAATTATTTCAGTATTATCATCAATTGTCATAAGACCAGAAAAATTAATTTTTACTGTGGCTGTACCATCTTTTAAGTTGTAATTATCAAGTGCATAACTAAGATTAGATTCATTAAATTCTTTTAATTCCTTATCTCCAGGTACTAGCAGTGACAACCTATCTTGAGCTAAAGCTTTAGCTTGTTCTCTTAAAAAAGCAACTACTACAACCTGACTTTCTCCTGAGAGCTTAAACTCTGTTACTTCATCCCCTGCCTTAACCTCAGTGTCAAAAGAACTAAAGTTGTTGTCTACATCATAAAGGATAAAATAACGGTCATCAAACATTCTGTTGGCCTCTTTCTTGGCTTTAGAAATTATAGTTTCCTCTAAATCATTTTCAGCTTTTTCTATATCTGAAACAGTCACATAATCCTTAGTTTTTGTTCTATAAACAAAAGCTTCTTCACTTTCAGCATAAATATCGTCTTGAAGTCCCGCCCAAAGACCGGGTATTGTAAAGGTTGTAGGACCTATAGCACTATCTTTTTCTACTTCATCAGCATATATTTCAACTTCTACACTAGAGTTAGCAGGAACATTAACAGTTTCCTTAATTCTATAAAGCTTATCATCTGGACTTAGAAGTCTGGTAGTAGCTACCAAAGGTTGGCTACTACTATAATTATTAATTATTGTAACAGTACCCACTATTTCTTCTCCAATTATTTCTTCTCCACTACTTTGATAGGTGTTTTCAGCCTTACTTTTAACAGCCATAACACTACCATTTAAAGAAGTGCTAGAGCGAACTGAATCATTGTTTTCATTATTATAAACATCCATTAAAACATTATTATTAACCACTTCTTCATTAGGGCTAATAGCAATTGTTAATTTAGAAAAAGAGAAATAAAAAATAGCAAATAAAAGCACCACAGTTAAAGCAATAAAAAAGAAAGCGCGCTTACGGTATAAGCCTACAGATTTTTTAATAGGTCTAGGCTCTACTTCAACTTTCATTTCAGGCTCATCTTCATATTCGCCTTCAAGATGCTTTTGCTCAATTTCTTTATTTAATTCTTGATAGAATTTTTTTTGACTATCTATCTGAGTTCTATTTATAACTTCATCAAAACCAAGATCTGTTTTTAGCTCATCACTAGCCTTTCTCTCATCCATTTTAATATCATCACTTGAGAGCTTATTAGAACTACTTGTCTCAACTTTAATCTCCTTCTTTTTACCACTATCAACACTAGCTTTCTCAGGAGAACTTTCCTTGCTGACAGTTTTCTTGGTAGTGCTTTTCTTAGCACTACTTTTCTTTACTGGAGCTTTCTTAGTGCTACTGACTTTTTTAGGACTGCTTTTTTTGCTAGTACTTTTTTTAGCACTAGCTTTTTTAGTAGTACTGCTCTTTTTAGGAGTAGCTTTTTTACTAGTACTTTTTTTAGCACTAGCATTTGTCTTCTTCTTATCAGTACTAGAAGTCTTAGATTTTGGTTTGTTAGTTTTTTTTCTTGCTGGCATAACAAAACTTGAATAAATTTTTTATAAGCTTTTTAGTTTTTTTATTATAACATTTTTTCTAAGTTTCCACAACTCGAATTTTTTGAGGAAATTCTTTTTTAATTTCAGAGATAAGTATTATAGAGGGATTTACTTTAAAAGGTGTTTTTATTATTTTATTACTAAAATGTTCAAAAATATAAACCTCACTATTACCACTATATTTACTAAATACTTCTTTTAATATTTTTACTTCTTCACCATCTAACTCTTCTTTTATAATCAACTTTAGTGGTGTTGATAGTTTTTCTAATTGATTTTCTTTATTATTAATTTTAGTTTCAGTATTTACTTTAGCTTGAATATTATTTACTTTATCATTTACATTAGTATTTTTATCTTTATTAGCATTAACATTGTTATCATTTTTTTTACTAAAAAATCTTTTCTTTTTAACTATGGCATTAGGCTTTAATTCTTTTAAAACTTCTGCAAGATTTTTATTATTAACAGCATAGACTTTGTCAGCTAATAATTTTATCTCCTCATCCTTATCAGAAACCTTCCCTTCTACTAAAATCATTTCACCTTCTTGCCAAATATCAGGATTTGAACTTAAGAGTTTCGGAAAAACTAAAACTTCAATGTTGGTAAGAGTATCTTCAATCTTAACAAATAACATTCTTTCATTTTTTTTAGTCAATATCTTCTTTACAGCCGTAATTACTCCAGCTGTACGAACACTTCCCTTGTCTTTGTGCTGTGATAGTTGTCTAAGTGGCATGGCATAGCCGTTTATTCTTGCTTTAATTTCGTTTAAAGGATGTTCAGAGATATACAAACCTAAAAGTTCCTTTTCCCATTTTAGTTTTTCTGATTGCTCTATTTCTGGTCCGTTATCTAATTTAATTTCATTCAATTTAGCATCAAAACCATTTTCATTAGAAAATAAAGAGCTTTGCTTGCTAGCTTTAGCTTGTGTTGCTTCTTTACTAGCTAGAAGTAGTTTATTGAGGTTGTGAAATAATTGACCTCGGTTACCATATTTATCTAAACCACCTGATTTTATTAAGCTCTCCAAAGACTTTTTATTTAAATCCTTATCAGTTATCCTATTTAAAAAGTCTGCAAGATCAGCATAAACACCATTTTCTTTTCTTTCTTCAATAATTACCTCTACAATATGCTCTCCTACATTTTTAATAGCATTTAATCCAAAACGAATGGTATCTACTTTTTCATATTCGCCAGCTACCTTATTATCTTTAGTACCAGAGGTTACCACAGTAAAAGAACCATATGATTCATTAATATCTGGAGGCATTATTTTAATACCCATTCTTCTGCATTCATCTATCTCAATAGCTATACGATCAGTATTTTGCTGATCTGCAGTTAAAAGAGCGGCCATAAACTCTACTGGCCAATGAGCTTTTAGGAAGGCTGTTTGATAGCCAATTAAAGCATAACAGGCAGCATGACTACGATTAAAACCATACCCTGCAAAAGGTTCAATAAATGAAAATATCTGCTGAGCTAGTTCTTCATGAATATTGTTTTTAACACAGCCATCAATAAACTTTTCTTTTTGTTTAGCTAAGAGCTCGGGAATCTTCTTTCCCATAGCTTTTCTTAAAACATCCGCTTCTGCCATGCTAAAACCAGCTAAGTCTCTGGCGATTTGCATAACTTGTTCTTGATAAATAGCAACTCCGTAGGTCTTATTTAAAATCTTTTCTAATTTAGGATGTAAATAAGAAACTTTTTTAATACCATGTTTGCCAGTGATATAATCGGGTATCCACTCCATAGGTCCAGGACGATACAAAGCTACCATGGCAATAATATCTTCAAACTCTGAAGGCTTTAATTCTTTTAAATATCTTTTCATACCAGAGGACTCAAATTGAAAGACTCCTGTAGTAGATCCTTTTTGAAATAATTCAAAGGTCTTTTTATCATTTAAAGGTATGTTTTCAATGTTAATTTCTTGACCACGAGTATTTTTAATAATTTTAAGAGCTGCCTCAATAATGCTTAAGTTCTTAAGTCCTAAAAAATCCATTTTCAAGAGTCCTAAATCTTCTACCGGGTGTAGTGAATATTGTGAAACAATACTTTTATCTGCTGAAGAAGCATATTGAAGTGGTACATAATCATCTAAAGGCTCTTTAGTGATAAGGACACCGCAAGCATGAGTGGAGCTATGCCTAGAAACTCCTTCTAACCGAATAGCATAATCAATTATTTGCTTAACCTGCGGATCATTGTTGTACATCTCTTTTAATTCTGGCACAGTCTCTAAAGCTTCTTTTAATTTAGTAAACATTGGTACTGTTTTGGAAATACGATCACAAAATTCATAGGGTGCATCTAAAACTCTACCAACATCTCTAATTGCAGCTCTAGCTGCCATAGTACCAAAAGTAATAATTTGAGAAACCTTATCATGACCATATTTATCTTCAACATATTTAATCACCTTATCCCTTCCAGTGTCAGCAAAATCCATATCAATATCAGGCATCGAAATTCTTTCAGGATTTAAAAATCTTTCAAAAATAAGATCATACTCTAAAGGATCAATACTGGTAATACCGCTTAAATAACAAACTAAAGAGCCAGCAGCTGAACCTCTACCTGGACCAACTACAATCTTATTTTCTTTAGCCCAATTAACAAAGTCAGCAACAATCAAGAAGTATGAAGGCCAGCCCATATTTTCAATAATCTTTAACTCATAATCAAGTCTTTCTTTAATTTCCTGACTTAAGTTAGAAAAACTATCCTTGTATATCTTTTCTGCTCCTTTTTCACAAATATAACGCAGATATGAATTACCATCATAACCTTCAGGAACATCAAAGTATGGTAACTGTGTTTCACCTAAAGCTATTTCTACATTACACTTATTAGCAATTTTTATAGTATTCTCTATAGCTTCTGGCACCTCACTAAAAGCCTCTTTCATTTGAGCATTGCTTTTCATACTATAATCCTCTCCTAACATTGACATGCGATCACTATCTTCCCTTTTCTTTTTATTTTGTAAGCAAAGCAGTATATCCTGAGCTTCATCATCTTCCTTTTTTAAATAATGAACATCATTAGTAGCTACTAAATTTACATTTAATTCTTTGGAAAATTTAATTAATTGCTTATTAACTTGTTCTTGTCCTTCTAACTGCGGGTGGTCCATTATTTCTAAATAGTAATTCTCTTTACCAAACAGATCTCTATATTCAATAATACGTTCCTTAGCTCTTTTTAGGTCACCTGCTAAGATAAGCTGTGATATTTCTCCGCCCAAACAAGCGCTAAGAGCTATAAGCCCTTCGTGATGTTCTTTTAACAGTTCCCAATCAATTCTAGGTTTATAGTAAAAACCTTCTAAATGAGATTTAGTTACAAGTTTAATTAAATTATGATAACCAGTATTATTTTGAGCTAAAAGAACAAGATGAAAATTCCTAGCATCTTCTCTAGTATTTTTATCAAACCTTGAACCCTTAGCTAAATAAGCTTCAACACCAATAATTGGCTTAATTCCTTCTTTTTTACAAGTTTGATAAAACTCAATAGCGCCATATAAATTACCATGGTCAGTAATAGCTACAGCCGGAGAGCCCTGATCTTTAGCTCTCTTTACCAATTCATCAATTTTAGTTAGACCATCAAGTAATGAATAGTGAGTATGATTATGGAGGTGGACAAAACTCATGTAATAATTATTTAGTATTTCTTTACCTACATCATAATACAAAATCAAAACAATTAAAACTAGACAAAAACAGTAAAAACAATTATTAAAAGATCATATTAAAAAAGACTGCTTCCATTAGAAACAGTCTTATCTTATTTAAGCATTCATAGCTTCTTTTAGTATTTCCCAATTATCTTTTGGCTTGGGAACAATCTTTCCGGCTTTAAGTAAGTCAGCAACCTGCTCATCATCTTGTTTGTATTTCAAAATCGCTTCCTGGTCAATTGCAATAATAGGCAAATCTTTCCAATACCCTTTTTGGTAATCAGTAGAACGATTAAAGGCACAAGCAATGCCAATAACATCACCACCAGCCTTTTTAATGGCTTCACGTACCTTCTCAGTACTGGAAAAGGTATTACATAAGTCTTCAACAATAACAACCTTATCACCTGGCTTTAGTTCATGACGACTTAAATCAAATCTGGAATCTTCACGTTGACCTTTTTCCCCATCAGTTTCCCTGATTTTTACCTTGCTGATATGAGCATAGTCAATCTGAAGTTCTTTGGCTACAGCTTCGCCCCAATAATTTCCACCGGTAGGCACGCCAGCAATAACATCTGGCTTGAGATTATTAGCATTAATTTTATTTGCTATAACTCTGGCATAATAATGCAGTATTTTAGGTTTATTTTCAATTTTAGCTAAATTTAAATAAACCGTACCTACATAATTTTTCTGCTCTCCCAGCTCATCTTTATACTGACCGGCATACATCACCAAAGGACCTTTAAATCTACCGTTTTCTTTGGCAGATTCATAATACCCCTCCAGGTTAACAAGGGTTCTTCTAAAAGAAGTGGGATCAAGCTTAATTCTCCAGCTTTTGTTTATTTGCTCTATACTAAGCTGTCGGCTTTGTTCAGCGTTAACTCCTTGCTTTAAGTTACCTTTCAACATTTGAGAGCCGGCTACAATATTAGTAGCACCTAAGTCCAAGGCTTCTTTAATTCCGGTTGAGCGCTCTTGTTGGCCTTTTGACATCCACTCATCTCTAATACCAGGAACAACATACTCAAAAGTATCTTCCCATTTTTCAATAAGATAAGTAAGTTCCAAAGGTGAGCATACCACCATATCAAAAGGTGGAACGTAATTTTGCAGTTCAGCTTCTTGGCATAAAGCCCTCATATCCCGGTGAATTTTTTCTTCAGGACTTAAGGCATACCTCCTTAAATGTTCTTCTCTGCTCATGTCTGTTAAAGCGCTCACTAAAGCAAGCTTAGTGTTTGGCAAAGTGCTTTTAGCCACAACAAAAGCCCTGAGTGAACAACTGCTACGCATAGTAAGGATGTCAGGTGCCATGTTTTTGTAATGGCTAAGAGTGTTTCTGACTGTCCCCCAGGTATCAGCTAACTTTAAATCTAAAAAGATTTTTGCTTTTGACCCAGCTTTCTCAATTACATCCATATAAGATAGTAAAAGAGCTGGTGCAGTACTTACATTTCCATGAACAGCATCATTTAGCTTAACATGACTTATTAATGCCTTAGCTGACTCATTTGACAAAACTTTTTCTAAGGCTCGAAGACCTTCTTCTCCTGGAAAATTATCAAGAGGTAAAATAACACACGGTTTTTGCATGACTACTTTTTTTAGTTAAACATATTTAAATTTAAAGAACTTAATATAGTATATTAATATAATATTTTTAAAAAAACAAGTGTACTTTTAATCAAATACAAAAGTTAACCTTATTTATTATTTCTTCATAAAAAAACCTCCTGAATAAATCAAGAGGTTGTAATAAATAATGTAATAATTATTTATCCAGTTTTTCAATTCTTTTCTGCATTTCAGCGTAAATTGCCGGATTTTTCAGTGCCAAAATATTGAATGCAGCAAGTGTGGCGTTGCTTGCAGACAAAACAGTCATCATTGGTACCTTGCTGGGTAGTCGCAAACTACTCCAAACATCTTCAGGTACTTCTTTGGCTGTAGCTGGAACAGCTATTACTGGCCAACTCGTTCTGGCTGCTAACATCGGTCCAAGTCCATTACTCATACCAACAATTGGGATAATTACACCCCCCTCAGGATAAGCGGCCATAATTTTTTCCAGCTTTTCAATTGCTTTTTTAGGTGATTTGTGACCGGAAATACCGATATCTTTAAAGTGCACAAGTGACTCATGCTCTTTAATCATTCCAAGCGGTAAAGGATCGCTTTCTGATCCTCGCCAGAAAACAATAGCCTGTTTTGGTAAATGAAATTTTTCACTTAACTTTGCCACCAGATCATATTTACTGCTGACATCATCAAGTTTCATGTTTTGCCGAAAGTTCTCCTTGGAAAGCTCTTCCCAATTGGAGGTACGTAAGCGCCAGCTGTCATTGTCAATCACATCAGCGACCATTAATTTACCATCGGTATTAATACCAAATTCAATTTTGAAATCAATCAAACGACAACCTTGCTGTGACCAGGCACTTTCAAGTACCAAAAATGTTTTCAAAGTAATGTCAAAAATGGTATCAACAGTGACACCTGTAGATAAAATGTCATCTTGATGAATTTCAATATCCAAATCTGCCCCTTCTTCCCATTCCGGCTTTTTGGGGTGCATCAGTTTCCAGGAGTTATCATCATCTTTTGTCAGCGGATCATCAACTGAAACCTTTCCCAGTTCTTCATCTTTAAATGATTTAATAATTCCATTTGTGGTTTTCAAAAAAAGCTCAAATTTTAAACTGTGAAAACGGTGCGGTGATTGTGCTTCCTCTTTTTTTAAATGAGGAAATCTTTTTAGGTAACTACCTACCGCGTAACGCCGAGCAATAACTTCAAGTGGTATCATTTTGCACTTTGGTGCTAAAAACTCAGTTTCTGACAACTGTTTTTCAAAGGCCACCGGTATTTTAGCTTCTTTAAGTAATGAAAATACATTACAGGTTGTTTTTGTTGCCTGTTTTGCTTTTCCACTTAATTTCTTTGTTAAATCCGGATTGTCAAATTTCGTAATGTCATCAAAATTTTCCAAGACCACTAAATTCTCATCATCAGTAGCATAAATTGCTTTTGTTTTACCTCGATACAACTCTTTCTTTTTTTCCATTACTAAATAATTTATGGTTAATATTAAGTTTTAAAAGACTATAAATTAAATTACCATAATAATTATACAAATGTCAATGATAAATAAGATTTTCAAAGTAATTTTAGATATTAAAAAAACACTGTAATTACAGTGTTTTTCTTTTTTTAATCTTTTTTCAAGATAAAATCATTTCTCCAGCTTTCTTTTAGCTCATCTCTGGGCATAATTGATATTAATATCATCACAAAGCCCACAATACTTAAAATGCCACTTTCAATTAAATGCACATCAATAACCATGATTATTAATCCTAAAATAAATAATGCACAGTAGGTTTTTAGACTAAAGCCACTTTTTTCTTCCATAGCATCGGTTTTTGTTCTATTTTAAAAAACTATATTTAAACAATTATTATTACTTTTTTTAAAAAAAGTAAATACTTATTAATATATAAAATAAATAATTATATTTTAATTATATTTTCTTCAATATCTCTTCTAAATCACTATCATCATAAAACTCAACTATTATTTCTCCTCCTTGTTTCTTTCTTCTAATTTGCACCCTAGCATTGAAAAAGTTTTGGAGTTTTAACTCTCTAGCCTCATCTTTATAATTCTTCCTGGTTGTCTTATTAGCTCCACTATAGGTTTTACTCATCTTAGTGCTATCAGCAACATTCAGATTTTGCTGGGTAATCTTTTTGAATAAGTTTAATTGTTCTTTTTCATCTTTTAAACTAAGAATTAACTTTGCGTGAGCTTCAGTGATTTTCCTATCAAGCAGTGCTTGTTTAATTTCTTGAGGTAAATTCAAAAGCCTTAAAGTGTTAGTTATACTTGGCCTTGATTTACCAACCTTTTGAGCAACCTGTTCTTGGGTAAGTTTAAACTCTTCCATTAATTTTTTATAGGCAATGGCAGTTTCAAGTGGTGACAAATCTTGGCGTTGTAGGTTTTCAATTAAAGCTAACTCTAACTTTTCTTGTTTATCAACACCTCTAACAATTAAAGGGACTGTTTTTAGCCCTGCTAGTCTAGAAGCTCTAAGTCTTCTCTCCCCAGCAATAAGCTCATATTTATCATCTTTAGCAATTGCAATTAAAGGTTGTAAAACACCATGCTCCTTAATAGATAAAACTAATTCCTTTAAATTATCATTATCAAAATCTTGTCTAGGCTGATCTGCATTAGCCACAATCATCTCAGGTTTTACATGCAAAACTCTATCCTTATCATCAGCTAAATCAAGGTCAAATTCTTTTTCAGTGTTTGGTTTATTTGATTGTATTAAAGAGTTTAAACCTCTACCTAAACCTCCTTGTGCCATATATTTATATAATTATTTATTATTAAAAACTTATAATCTCCCTAGCTAAGTTTTCATACGCTTTCCCACCACGAGACTTAGGGTCATAATGTAAAATTGATCTTCCATAACTTGGAGCTTCTGCTAATCTAACACTTCTAGGTATAACTGACCTAAAGATTCTATTAGGAAAATATCTGTATAACTCTTCCATAATCTGTCCTGACAACTTATTCCTTTTATCATACATAGTTATCAAAGCCCCCATTATTCCTAAATCAGGATTTAAATGATTTTGCACTAATGAAATCGTCTCTAGTAATTGACTTAAACCCTCTAAGGCATAGTATTCACTTTGAATAGGTATGATAACACTATCAGAAGCTGTAAGCCCATTTACTGTTAAAAGTCCCAAGGACGGTGGTCCATCAATAATAATGTAATCATACTCCTCTCTCACTGAATCAATAATTCTCTTTAAACGATATTCTCTTTCCTCTAAATTAACTAACTCTACACCCGCTCCGGCTAATGATAATGTGGCTGGTGCTAAACTGTAATTGTTTTGCACGGTACGAGTAATAACATCAAAAATAGGTTTATGACCAATAATTGATTCATAAATACCATGCTCTAGAGCTTTGTGATCAACGCCTAACCCTGAAGTAGCATTAGCTTGCGGATCAATATCAATTAAAAGAACCTTCTTACCTAAATGTGTAAGATAGGCACCTAAATTAACAGCGGTAGTAGTCTTCCCTACTCCACCTTTTTGATTTACAACTGAGATTACTTGAGCCATATTTTTTTATCTTATCTATATTATAACGTATTCTAGTTACTTTGACAATTTATCACAAATACACTATAGTATCCTCTATAAGTAGCTCAATATAAAGTAAATATTTAAAGATAAATAGCCGATGTGGTGAAACTGGTAAACACGCGCGACTCAAAATCGCGTGCCTCTGGCTTGTGGGTTCAAGTCCCACCATCGGCACCAATATAAAAACAGGCTAAGTATAGCCTGTTTTAAAATATCTTTATCTTATTCTTCTAAATCTATAACTCCTCCACCAATAAGTTCCCTGCCTTGATAGAAAACAATACTTTGACCAATAGTTACAGCTCTTTGCTTCTCTTTAAAAACAACCTTAAAATTCTCATCTTTATCATATTTAAATATTTTGCATTCAACAGGAGCATGACCATATCTAATTACAGCCTGACAGTTATAAGGTAAACTAGGTGCACTGTCTTTTAAGAAGTTGACCTCTTTAGCTATCAGTTCTTTCTTGTATAAAATTTCATGGTTCCACTCATTAACTACATATAAAGTATTATTATCATAATCTAATTTAGCCACATAATATGGTCCACTACCTCCAATATCAATACCCCTTCTTTGACCAATAGTGTAAAAGTATAAACCATTATGTTGACCAATTTCTTCACCAGTTAATTTCTTTATAGGACCAGGATTATCCTTTAAGTGTTCTTTTAAAAAGATATTATGATCACCTGATAGAAAACAAATGTCTTGACTTTCCTGTTTTAAAGTAGGTAAATTAGCTTTTTTAGCTATTTTCTTTATCTTTGCTTTCTTAAAATTACCTACCGGAAATATGATTTTATCTAATATCTCTTGATTTAAATTGTAGAGGAAATAGGTTTGATCTTTTAAACTATCTTTAGAAACAAAAAGTTTATGTTCTTTTTTTAGATTGCAATACTGAACTAAAAATTTATACAAGTTATGAACTAAAGCATATTTACTATACCTCTTTTGCAAATAATGTCCTGTAGCTAAAAGATCAGCACCATGCTTTTTAGCTGCTTCTAAAAGTACTCCAAACTTAATAGCTTTATTACACTGAACACAAGGGTTAGGTGTTAAGCCCTTTTGGTAGCTATCAACAAAATAATCAATTACCTCCTTTTTGAAGCTTTCACTAATATCTTCAATTACAAAATCAATATCTAAAAAATCACAAATATCTTTAGCTGCTTTTTCAGCGGCCTCATTTTCAAAGCCAAGATGCATGTGAATACCAATAACATCATAGCCTTGATCTTTTAGAAGTTTGGCACTTACAGAAGAATCCACCCCTCCTGAAACCGCTACCGCTACCTTTTTATTTGCCATATTTCAAAGTATTAAATAATTCTATATAATTCTGGGCTGTCTTTTGCCAAGAAAATTCTTTAGCTCTTTTGAAACCTTTGTCTACATAATAGTCTCTTAATTTCTTATCTGTTAAAAGCCTTGATATTGCAAAAGCTAACTCATCACTACTTTTAGGGTCAACTAATATCCCCGCTTTATCAATAAGTTCAGGTAAACTAGAACTGAAACTAGCTACTACTGGCACAGCGCTGGCCATAGCTTCAAGTGGTGGAAAACCAAATCCTTCATAGAAACTAGGGTAAACAAAAACTTTAGCTTGCCTGTATATATAGGGTTTATCAATATTATCAATATAAGAAGTGTATATTATATCCTCACTATACTTACTTTTTTTAATGCTTTTAAATATATTCTTATACTTCCAACCCTTAACGCCGCAAATTACTAATTTTATATCTTTAAAATCATGATTTTCATCCCTTATTTTATTATAGGCAGATATTAAAGTTTCTAAATTCTTTCTTGGTTCTAAATTGGAAAGACTTAAAATATATTTATCAGGCAAATCATATTTTTCCTTTACACTTCTAAGTTTTCCTTGATCTATTTCAGTGTTTAAACTATCATTCTCTAAATTACTTAGCAAATCATGGAAACTATTCTCTAAGCCTGAATATATAACCTTAACCTTTTCTTCTTTTATATTTAATAATTCTAAAACATCCTGTTTAGTATTTTCTGACACAGTCACAATCATGTCCATGCTATTAGCTAATTTTTTTATGTTTATAGCTTGATGCCAAAAATTCTTTCTACTGCTAAAAAATTCAGGATATCTTAAAAAGCTTAAATCATGAATAGTGAGTATTTTTTTGGTATCATTACTAAGCGATAAAAAATTATAATGTGGTGCTAGAAATACATCAACTCCACCTAAAACTTTGTCCAATTTAGGCCAGGAAAGGTTTTTTTGCAAAATATAATTAAAGATTTTATTTGGATATTTTGTAGCTACAAGTTTGTAGTTACCTTCTAGCTTGGGTAAGTTAATCTTTTTAGCACTGTTGTAATATAAGAAGTAATTATTATCTTTATCTATTTTTAAAAGCTCTTGTATTAAATTTAATGAATAAGTAGAAACACCACTGTAGTATTTATCCATTAAGGTTCTAACATCAATACCTATATTCATATAAATTATTTATTTAGATGTTGGGCAATAAAATCATTTATTTCTCTTTTAAAACGATCCTTTGAAAAAAACAAAGCATGCCCTCTTATCTCCTCTGGATTAAAATCATGTTCACTATATGATTTTATTGCTTCAGACAAAGAGCTGACAGTCTGTTTATTAAAGAAAATGCCCGTTTTACCCTCCACAATTGTCTCAGTAGCACCACCTTTTCTATAGGCAATAACAGGTCTGCCGCTAGCCATAGATTCTACTGGTGTAATACCAAAATCTTCTTCTTGGGGGTTAATGAAAGCTAAAGCTTTGCTATATAATTTAATCTTTTCTTGTTCACTAACTCTACCTAAAAATTCAATATTGTCATGTCCTTTTGCTATTTTCTTAAGTCTTTTCTCATCAACACCTGAGCCAAATATTTTTAGCTTATAGTCAGCGCCTAGGTTTATAAAACTTTCAATTACTAAATCAACCCTTTTATAAGGTGCTAGTCTACAACCTATTAAAAAATAATTATCAAGATCTTTAGAAATGTAGAACTTATTTGTCTCTACCGGCGGATATATAACTTCACTATTTCTTCTGTAATACTTTTTAATCCTTTTTTGTACAGTTTTGGAATTAGCTATAAAATAATCAACTCTATCAGCAGCGCTTTTATCCCAAACTCTTAATCTGGTCAGTATTAGTGAAATAATCTTTTTTAACCATTTATTATATTTCAACTCATTAATATATTGGTGCGTATCACTCCAAAGATAACGTGTAGGTGTATGGCAATAACAAATATGAGTACTATCAGGTGCAGTTATAACACCCTTAGCAAAGGAGCTGGTATCTGAAAGAACTAAGTTATATGGTCTTAAGTCAAAAAACTCTACTGCCAGTGGCATTAAAGGTAAATACCATTTATAGTGACTAACACCACCAGGAAGCTTCTGTATAATTGAAGCTTGAATTTCATGTTTACTATAATATTTTATGGCATTTTTCTTGTCATAAAGCAAAGTAAAGATAGGGGCATGTTCATACATTTCCAAGAAAGTTTGCAGAACTTTTTCCGCACCTCCATCCTGTGCTAAATGATCGTGTACTAAAGCTGTTTTCATATTATTGTGCATCACGTGACCTTATCACCGCCCATGGTGTTTTTAAAAGTATGGATAAATCTAAAAGTAAATTCCAGTTTTCAATATAATAAACATCAAGCTTTACTTCCTCTTCAAATAATAAGTCACTACGACCTGAAATTTGGGCTAAGCCTGTAATTCCTGGCTTAATAGTTAAACTCTTTTTATGATGATTTTCATATTTAGCTACCTCCTCCGGTAAATGCGGTCTAGGACCAACTAAACTCATTTTACCAATAAATACTAAAAACAATTCTGGTAATTCATCAATAGACCAACGTCTGATAAAGCGTCCTACTTTAGTAACTCTGGGATCATCTTTAATCTTTACCATAGGACCATCATTTCTAATATTTTTTTGAGCTAATTCATTATAGCGCATACTATCACTATATGGAATCATTGATCTAAACTTAAAATAATTAAAGGGTTTTCCACCTTCACCTACTCTAGATAAGTGAGTGCCATCATCTTTTCTAGAAAAAAAGACTGGACCTTTAGAGTCAAGCTTAATGAAAATAGCAGTAAGGATAAGTATTGGTGAAAGTAATATAATTAAAATTGTAGATACTATTAAATCAAAAATTCTTTTAATAATCCTACCCCAACCATCTAAGGTTGTTCTCTTTACCTCCGCAACTGGTATACCAGCAATCTCAGTAACTTCAGTCTTTAAAACTTTGATGCCTAAAAGGTCAGCAGCATATTTAAAGGTAATATGATTTTCACTAGCTAGGTCATATAACTTCAACACTTCAACCTTATTTAAATTAGAGTCAGCTTGTATGATTTCATCTACTTCATTTTCTTGTATAAATAAGTATAGTTTCTCCCAAGTATCAGCATTTATTTCTCTGATTCTTTTAACTACTTTATATCCAGAATTCTTTTTACTTTCAAACTCATGAATTAAATTATCAGCTATTTTAAAACCTCCAACAACTATAACCTTCTTCACTCCATAGCCAGTCTTAAATAATCTTCTTTGCAACCAACGAATAAAAAGCCTGCCTAATGCCACATAGACAATAGATAATATCCAACCTACTAAAACAATAAACCTTGAACTAAATAAATCACGTTGAAAGAATATTAAGATAACGATAAGGACTAAACCCATGGAACAACCTAAAAAGACTTTATGCAATTCATGAGATAAACGCTTAGAACCACCAATTGAGTACATGCCTGTAAAAGCAAAAACTATTATCCAAAGGATTGCTATTACTAAAATAATTGATAAATATTCATTAAAAGGCAAAGCAAACATAATGGGTCTAATGTCAGTAGCAAAGTCAGCAAAACGTAAATAATAAGCACTAATACCAGCCAAAAGAACCATTAAGTAATCAATGGGAATAAGTAAAAAAGAAAAAGTCAAATCAGATCTTTTCATATTAAAAATTATTGAGTTTATAAAATAAGGTAGACTATAAGCCGGATTCTGTAATCGATAATTATCTATCTGAGCCAGCTATTACTAGAAGGCTTAGGCGAGTCACTTGTTCTCAGCAAAGCTGAGTTTACTCTTGCTCCAGGTAGGGTTTACCACAACTTCTTGTTGCCAAGAAGCGAAAACTGTAGCCTGCTTTTTATAGACACCAGTTTACTTTTCACCTTTCACCCCGAAGGGGTTAGTATAGTCTCTGCGGCACTTTCCCTAAGATTACTCTTGGTGGGTGTTACCCACTACCACTTTCTTTGCATAAAGCAATTCGGAGTCCGGACTTTCCTCTCTAAGCTAAAAGCTAGAGCAATTATCCGTCTACCTTATATCTCATATTACAATAAAGGTGCTAAAAAGTAAAGAAAAATAAAAGCCCATTTCTTTAAAATAGGCTTTTAATAAGTATTTAATTATTTACCAAAAAGAATTCAAAATTGAAAAAATATTATATATCACTAAATACTAAGTGTCAATAGTAATTCTGTTGATAACTCATAAATATGTTAAGGGATCAATACACCCTCATATATTTTAATCTCATCCAACTGAAAATTCCAGTTTTCATACATTATTTCCATATAATCAAAAGCTCTCTCAAGCCAAGGCTTGTATTGACTGTAAACCTCTATACCGTCAATATATAACTTTAAAATATAATTACTGGCATTATAACTTATTACAAAATGATGCCAGCTAGGATCATGTGGTATTGAAGTATCGTGAGCAGATAAAGGTATTTCTTTATGATTATAATAAAGATAAGAGTTATAGGGAGTAAATTTAAGTCCAAGTTTAGTATCAGTTCCCTGCTTTAACATTATTCTGCCTCTGCCCTCATCAGGAAAGGCGCTATTTCTATACCAAAAACTTAAACTAAAACTTTTTCTTTGTTCATCTATTAATAGGTCACTTGAAACCTCAAATCTACTTTGATTTAACTCAATACCATAATCATTAACACCTGTGGACCAGTAAGAATTATTAATATTTAAATTATATGAGTTGACAGTGTCATGCGCTATATCACCTTGGCCTTCTATAAAATTCCAACTATGTTTTAAATCCAAGGTTCCCACAAAACTAGGACTTAAATAGGGATTTATCTTAGTTCCTAAAGAGTTTAAACTTGTCTCATCTAAAGGTTTATCAAATAAAGCAATTTCATCTATTTGTAAATCTGAACCATTATAATCAGACATAAATTTAATATCATCTAAATCATACAATCTTTGCCCTAGAGTAAAAGTGGTTAAAATAGTATTATCTAAATATATATTCAAACTAGAATCTAAAATATTAGTAGTTAAAGCCAATCTATGCCAATTATTATCTAGGGGCAAACTATAGTCATTATACCTTACCTTAGAATGACCAGATTTAGTAAGTTCTATATAATATGGACTAAGAGTTAAAATTAAATTATCCCCTTCTCTGGTGACTAACTCTAAATTCATTCTACTGTACTCATCCTCAAATTGATAATCCCATACTACAGTCATATTATTAGCATCTAAATCATTGCTAACCGGTAAGGCTAAAATATCTTCTCTATTGTTAGTCTTTAAAACGCAACCAGATTCTTTTGCAGACCATTGCCAATTATGATAACTACCACTCTCACTTAACTCATCATAGACATAATCTCCAAAACAAGAATCTAAATGCCAAAGAGAAATAATATTAACATCATCTTCCTCCTGATTATCAATAGGTTCATCGATATCATTTTCATCTTCATTATTAATATCTTCATAAAAATCAGTATAAATAGAAATGAAGTCAGAAAAATTATTATCACTATTATATACTCCGGTTAAACTATAATCATGAAAAATATCTAAGCTGCTGACACTACTATTAGACTCAGCTTTTCTTCTAAGTAAATAATAATCATCAATGGCTGGTGCTGGACCAGAGCCTAAATAATAATTAGCTGATCCATAAGCTAAAATATCAATAATATCTTCATCTTGATGGCTTGAGACAGGTCCTTTAGCTAAGTAAACAGTATAAGCACTGCCAGTAAAAGAAAAGTCAGCTCTTGTTGAAATAGCATCAAAATTAATATCTAAACTCGCTTCTTCACGAGAAATAAGATAAGTGCTATAAGGCTCTATAATAGTACTAGCAGCCAGATAATCACTAAGTTCATTAAATCTAATAATAATACTTGGATCATCCATGCTTATAGCTTTCTCTAACCTTATATTTTCCTCTGACAAATCAATACTTTGATCACAGTTATTATATATTTCAATAAAATCATCTTGTCCTGTAGTGTATATAGCTGTAATTAAAAGTTCATCTACACAGCTATTATAGCTATCTTGAGGATCTTCTTCTGTCTCATTCTCTGTGTCGTCCTCACTATTATCTGTATCATCCCCATCACTATTATTACTAGTATCATCATCTACATCATCATTATTATCTTCAAGATTATCACTACTGCTGTCATCATCTAAATTATCATTATTTTCTTCAGGATTTAAACCTGTATCTAAGAGTATATAATCTTGATAATTATGACCACTATTGTAAACACCACTTAAACCATATCTATGTTGAGGGTATAGATTAAAAACATTGGAATTAATATTCTCTTTTCTTCTTAAAACATAATAATCATCAATAGCAAGAGCTGCTTTGGTACCTCTATAATAATTAGAACTACCATAGCCAAGTAAATCAATAATGTCTTCATCATAAATATCGGACACCGGACCTTTAGCTAAATATACACTATAACCAGAATCGCCTAAACTAAAGTTATTTCTCAGTGAAATTGCATCTACATTAAAATTTAAGTTGGCCTCAGCTCTACTAATTATATAAGTATCTCGAGCTTTAATAATTGTATTAGAGCTAGTAAAATCATCTACTTGATTAAATCTAATTATAATACTAGGATTATCTGAACTTACAGCCTTCTCTAACCTAATATTTGACTTAGCTAAATCAATATCTTCATCGCAATTATTATATAACTCAATCCAATCATCTTGCTTAGTAGTATATATAGCGCTAATTAACAAATTATCTATACAGTTGTTATAATTATCATTGTTATCACCGCTAATATTATTGTTATCATCATTAGATTCTAAACCATCTTCACTATCACTATCATCATTAAAAACATCATTATTTACCTTAGTGTCATTATAGTCATCATTAGCTAAATTATCATTTGAATCATCCATACTTTTAGCATTTTTTTTAGGTTTATTGATAACTTGACCTAAGTTATTGATAAGCTGATTAGCCTTTAAGTTTATACCTTTAAAAAGGTTTTTACCTAAATCACTTAATTTATTTTTCTTATTATCATTTTGCTTTTTACAAATATTAGAAAATATTCCTAGCTTATTATCTTTTGCTTGTTGATAAGAACTTTTAAGTTTTTGATGAATACGACTGTCACAATATAAAGATTGCTTGCAGCTTATAAGATTAGCTAATCCATGTTTTAGTAGTTCATTATTTAAAAGCTTGTATTCACCTTTCTCATTATCTCTATAATAAATATAGGCTACCAAACGGCTAGAGCTATCAAAGTTTAATTTATTACCATACCTTAATCTAATTTTATTGTTTTTTAAGAGTTTCTCTACTAAATCATTAGCTTCTCTTGCTTGACACTCGTCAGCTTGCCAAAGTTTGTTAGCTAGCTGTGGCACTGAAACTGAAGCTAGAGTAATTTGTAAATCATTTTCCAAAAGAAAAGTATCTGCACTTATTATTTCTTTAACAAAATAATCAACATTTTCTTCTATTTTATTCTTTAAAGCTTTTTCGTTACTTGCCTTAGTGTCAGCACCACCTTCTATTTCATTAAGGTTTTCTATAAGATTAGAATAATCAGAAACCTTTTTTTCATCTAAATTATTATTTGAGCTAATCTCTTCTTTTGTTAGAGCAGATAATCTTTGCTCTTTACCTTCTTTCTCATTAATATCGCTATTAGTATTTTCTATTTGATAATTATTAGTATTATCAGCTGAATATGCCACTGCTTTTTCTTCTTTTAAATAATCACCAAGCTTTTTAATCATGGAAAGAGGTTGATTAATAAATGTATATTTTAAAATATGGGGTAGTGATTTATAATTTGGCCTAATACCACTAGTGCTATTAGAACCAATATCAATATCTAAGTCTACCTCCTCTAATGAGTCTTGCAAAAATTGAGTATATGGAAAGAAAAAATATCTATCACCTTTATACTGCCTACCCATGTTAAAACCTAAAATCTCTGGACTTGGAATAATAGTGCTAGTATATGCTTTTATCATAGAAAACTCTCTTGATCTAGAAAAGACATCCCCCCTACTATTGTATGTACTATAATCATCATAGCCATCAGGAGTTATATTTACAGCATAATTACTGTCATAATTAAGTTGAGAAAAATCATAGGGATTATTAATATTAGCACTTTCATATACTTTTTCAGTTAAACCTACGCAAGTCCATTCGCCATCTCCAGGACCTTTTTGTTTATGAAAATCAAAATCATAGCTAAAATAATATTCGCTTAAAGCCAGGGCTATCTCTGCAGCCATTTGCCTTTGCAAATCATTAGCTTCTTTTGGAATTCTAGCTCCTAAAAACTTTTCTCCTTGACTTTCATCAATAAAATATTTAGCTTCTGTTTTTTGTAAACCACCTGCGAGCGCCTCTACAATATAATCTTTGCCATCAATCTTACCTACATAAATTGCGCTGTGGCCAGAATAAATATCGCTTATAAGACCCTTTTTGCTACTTATCAACTCTTTTTGATTTAATCCATATAATTGACCATTACTAGAGGTTCTATAAAGCAATGTTCCTACTGGCATAGCTGAAACTTTTTCTATGTTAAAAACTAATAAAGAGAATAATGATATTAAAATAATGATAATTAGTTTTTTCATTGTTTTAAATTAATATATAAATAATATTAAGAATTTAATATATTATTAGCCAATAAGTAATTAGAATTTGCAAAATTATGATTTTCAATTATTTCATTAACTTTAAGACTATATTTTTCTTTGTAATCAGCTAAAATAAATAATACTGACTTTTCTAAACTTACATTCTTTACTTTAAGTAAATCTTCATATATATCTAAATCAGAAGACAGAAAATGCTTCTCTTTATTTTCTATATTACTCATTGCTTTAATAGCTTCTATTTTAAGCTCAGGTCTAAGTTTAGAATCCTTTAGTATGTCTTTATATAATTCTACATTTTCAGATTTAAAACTTGACCAAAGAGCCCTAAGAGCACTTTTTCTCTGTATAAGCGCTAAACTATTATCTTTAATAATATTTTCTAATTTTAGATCATATTGATTATCATCAAAGCCAGCATGTTTAATTATTTTAGTTTTCAACATATGATTAAGATTATTATTATCTAAGTTCTTATTAATATAATCTTGAAAGTATTCTTTATCTATCATTTCACCTTGACTAAACAAGTACGAGACAATAAAGGTTTTAAAATTATCACTTACTTTATTAGCACTAAGATATTCCATTAACTTATCCAATCCTTGATATTTATCTTGCTCAGCGGCTAAAACAATAGTTTCCATGTCTTGATATCTATCTTGCCAACAAAGTTCATGACAATATTTATTTTCCCTGTATGATTTAGCTAAATCTATAGCTGAACTATATGACTTAAAAGATAAAGGCAGAAGTCTGTTTAGGTTGAAAATTATAAGTAAAGAAAAAATAATAAGTACTAACAGATAAATAATTTTCTTCTTTTGTTTTAATATTTGTTTTAACATAATATTGGTTTTTCGCCCCTGAGCCCTTGATATATGTCTCAAGAGCCAGGGGCGCTAAATATACAAAAATAACTTAACAGAACTAAAGTTAAAAGAAATTAAAAGACAAGTGAAGAAACAATAAAAAAACCCGCTACAATAAAAGCGGGTTCATCAAAAGTTCTATATATAGCTTAATTTTAATTATATTTAAATACTATCTTTTATTTAAATAAATCATCTAATTCTATTTTTAATAAGTTTAATTTATTAAGTGATATATTTTCTTCTTGGTTGGTACCAGATTTGGGAGGACTAATAATCTTAGTATCAAATCTATCTCTTATAATTATATTATTATTTTTTTTAAGATAATCTTTATTTTTTCTAAAAAATAACTCAGCATAGTGCTCTAATTTATTATTCTTATCTTGTACTTTTATTTTTTTTTCGTCATAGTGTATAGATTTCAATAATTCATTACTTATCTTTATATTTATGTCACCTTCTTGAAGTTTAATCCAAGCCTCACTTAATCTATAACATATATCAATTTCTAGATTATTTTCTGTTTCGTAAATAAAATCAAAAAAATAAAAGTTATTAATTCTATCCTTGCTAACATGAACCGCTGAAAAATCTTTAATTTTTTTAATTTTATAGTTTGAAAGATAATTATCATAACTTAATCTCCAATTTTTTAACCAATTTTTTATATATTTCTGATTTATAAATAATGGACTTAAATCTTCCTTAAGATTATCATCGCTAACCTTTTTCATTTTTGATGTTAATTCATTAAACAACACCTCCATATCCTCTGCTTCCTTGACTTTTTTAGCCTTTAAATAATCAATTTTAGGAACAATTTGTTTTTTCATGTACCATAAAAGATCATAGACATCTCTACCCTTTTCATTAAAAATACTTTTACCAATACCTCTTTTCCCTCGCAAAAAAATAGCTGCTATCTTGCTAGCCATTAAAGCTGATATATTATATGTTTTAATAGCAAAAGATAACTGGTAATTATTTTGTATAAAATACTCGGTTCTAACACTGCTTGGTGCTAAAAAATTATTTAAATCTACCTTAACATGTATTTGTTTAGAGGGTGAATTAATATCTAAAATATGAGCAATAGAAAACTTTAATGTTAAGCCCCTATTATTAGTAGTGCTGAAAGTTAAAAAGTCATCACCAATATTATAATTCTTATAAAAATACTCTTTTAATTCTTTTTTAATTTTATTTAAAAAAATATTATTTACCTCATGGCTAATTTCAAAATCTAAATCAACTGACATGCGATCCAAGCCATGACAAATTCTAAGAGCTGAACCACCATACATTATCCAATTTTTATATTCAATATGATGATAAATAAAATTTAATACATAAAATTGTAAAATCTCTTTTGCTATATTTCTTTTAATATCATTACTAATTAAACTGTCAGATAATTGAATGCTATCTAATTTATCTTTTATTGTTGAAAATATTTGATTATTCATATTATTTTAAATAATTTTTAACTAAAGAATAAAAATTTTTTCTTTCCTTAGCATTCATTTCATTAATATCAACTCTTAAGTCTTCTAGAATATAATCAATATCCTCTAATTTAATATTTCTAAACTGCTTAGTTTTAAAATATAGCATATCAAAAAGAGCTTTAGATGGTGTGGCAATAAAAAAATTAAACTTAGATTTTTCAAGTACATAGCCTGAAAATAAATCTTCTTTTATATTGTGATAAGAAAAATTAGCAATTTTAGTTTCATAATTTCTAGTAATTTTTAAAGAAACTGAATTAATTGAGTGAATTATTTCTGTACAGAGATTGTAATACTGCAAAGCTGTCCAAGAACTAATATAAGAAGGACCACGTAAAATATTAGCTAAATAAAATAAATAACTTGGTTCTGTTTTATATTTATCATAAAAATCCTTAGTTACATAAAAACCTTTTTTTAATGAAATTATTTCTCCTTCATCTAGAAATCTACTGATATAAGTATTAAGTGTATTATCAGTTAGATTATAAGTGTTTTCATTTTTTCCCAATTGTAAAACACCGTTTTTTGTAAAAAAGGTTAATGAGCTCAAATCTCTAAGAAGATTGTTTTTATAACTATGTTTCATATCTTTGACATTATTGTATCATTTCTGAAATAACTGTCAAGTCCTATAACACTCTTATTATTAATAACCTTTTATAGATTCATCGATAAATTAAATATTTTGACATGTACAATAATAAATGTTAACTTATCAAGAACATTAAAATTAAATATAAAATAACGAAAACTAATCAAAGGAGGAAAAATGACAAAAGATGTAATGGAAAAGTCTTTAAACAAAATTTATGAGTCTATCATCGACTCAAGTAACTACCAAAGATCAGCTCTGCAAGGTGTGCTGGAATTAATTGAAAAATCAGAGTCTGGGACTAAGGATGCTGAGGTAAGCATAGAAATAAACCCTGCTTATGACCCAAATCCTTTTAGTCCTAGTTCATTGAACAAATTTGACAGGCTACAATTTAACACTTTAAAGACTTGCATTAACATGCTGGGAGATTATGGGGAAATAAAACTACTTCCCTATTCTCAAGGCATTATGGAAGGCAGAAAGTGTATGACCCTGGTTTTCACTACTAAACTCTAAAAACAAAAATCCCACTCAAAAAAAGTGGGATTTTAAATATTTCATCTTTATCACCAAACTCTATGATTTAAATAAATAGTCCTTTAATTCATCCTCAAATTCACTATCATTTTTTCTAAGCCATTCAATAAGCATAGCAGCGTGCTCTTTTTCCTCTTTAGCATTGTGGTGTAAAATCTTTTTTAATTCTTCATCATTAGTTGCATCCATTCTTTGATTATAAAAATCAATAGCTTCAACCTCTTCCCTTAAAGAATCAATAGCCCTTTTAATATTTAATGTTTTTTCTGAAACTTTACTTATTTCTTCGTACATATATTTAAAATTAATTTTAAAGTAATTTATATTATTACATTTTTTCAAAAACTAATCAATAGTACTTATCAACAGTTCAAACAAAAAAACAATAATTATTTACTTAACTTCTTCTCCACAATATCAAGAAAAACCTTGATACTACTTCTCTTCTTTTCATCTGTAACTAATTCAAGTGCTCTTAAAGCACTAACTTTAGCTTCCTGCCAATTATCCATTTCAGTATATAGCTCAGCTAAAGACTGCCAAACATCAGCACTGTCAACTAACTCAGCGTAACGATGATAAGCCACAATCATCTTCTCATAATCACCCTCTGCCTGATAATGCTTAACTGCTCTCATTAAAACAGCATTTTGGCTATAAGAATTAAGTCCACCACTACTAATACATTTATCCATCTGTGGCCAAACCTTATCTTCTTCACCAAGAATTAAATAAGCTTGAGCATATTGACAATATGTTTCACCATAGTTCTCATTTAAGTCAATCGTCTTTTGCCATTGCTCTAAACCTGCATCATCTTGACCCAAATCAATTAATGTTTGCCCCTTGAGCCAATAATGCTTAATTCTTTCAGGGCTAGCTTCAATAGCCATATTAATATACTCTAAAGCCTTTTCTTTGTATTGCCTAGATTTTTCTTCATTTTCTAATTTTTTATATAAATCACCCATTTTATTAAATATCTGAGACTCTTGTGTTAGGTAGACACTATAATTATTGCTAGTTTTTAGGTTATAGCTGTTTAAAACCAAGAGTCTGTTATAATACTCAATCTTCTCTTCATCGCTGAGATTGTTGGTAACATGAGGGCTGTTTAAAACTAACTTAATTAAACTAGTTCTTGGATCTCTTTGTAGTTCTGTCTGAGAATCAAGAGCTCTTACAAAAGTATCTAGACCCTCATTAGCCTCACCTCTATATGTTTGAGCATAACCTTCAATTGCTTGACTGTGAGCTTTAAAAGTAGAGATATTTAACTTATACATCAAAGCGCCAAAGATAATAATTAAGATGATAAATAGTATATATTCAAAAGTCTTGGAAATACTTTTATGCTTTTCTTCGCTATCCTTATTATAATAACCCTTAATATCAAAGTATATAAATCTAATAAAGGCTAAAAATATCATCAGAGCTAAATAAGTTATAAAAGTATCAAATACCGCTAAATTCTGTACGAAATAAGCTACTAAAAGAGCAAATAAAGAAATAAGGGCTAAAAGTTCATTAGAGTGACTAAAGTGAAGATAGGAAAGATTATTAGCAGAATCCTTATTATCATCATAGCCTAGTTTCTTTTTCATCTTTTTCTTTAACTTCTTTAATTTCTTGGAGTTCATTTTTAGTGCCACATCAGCTATATCATTATCATCATCTACATCTAAATCACTTGCCTCTTTCTCCTTTCTTCTACTAAGTATATATACTTTAAACAAATACAAAGCAGCACTAATCATAATCATTAAATAAGCTAGTAAACCAACCGTTCCCATGGTAGAGGCAATATCAAGTAAGTTATTATGAGCTCTGTCAAAATATGTTTCTGTTTTAGAGTGATTATAGAATTCAGCATCAAAGTGCTTATCAAAAGTATAACTAAAAGTATTATATCCTGTACCTAGAACTGGATATTCTTTGTAACCTTCAAGAGCTGCATTCCAACCAATTAATCTAGTTTGAAAAGTATTATTTTCAACAGATATTTGAGTTAAAACCTTATTATTCTCAATATACTCATTATCAGGATAAGCAAAAGAAACAGAAATGGTCACTACTATTAAAATCGCTAAAATAGCAGCTCCTAAGCGATACCACAACCTCTTATAGCTAAGCGCCACTAAAACTAAGGCCACAAAAAGTCCTGCCCCTAAACCAATCACAGCTCCAGTAATATCAGCCATAACAAAAGCGGGTAATATAATAAGCACTGGTAATAAAAACAAATATTTCCAGTTATCTTTAGTTTTAAAAAACAAATATGCACTAAAAAACAAGGCGAAGATAAAAAAGCCAGCAGTATAAGCTTGATTACCAATCACAGCTTTAGAGTTACCAGAGCTAAGCATAGCCAGAGCTACACCAGTGGCTGCCAGTATCAGAGCTGAAAGCAAGTATTTATAGTCCTTTAATCTTTTAAAGGCTGTGAT
Source organism: uncultured Gammaproteobacteria bacterium (assembly GCA_964473565.1). Taxonomy (GTDB): domain Bacteria; phylum Patescibacteriota; class Patescibacteriia; order Patescibacteriales; family UBA12465; genus JAIPJO01. Next base: position 25,241 of record CAYYPI010000004.1, on the reverse strand, counting down.
TATTATTAAGTAATAGAATAAAAAGTGGGCCACATTAACAAAACCAAGCATTCTCTCAGTCTTACCCCAGAAACTAAGGTGAGGATCAATACTAACCAATACTGAAACTAAAATAGTAGTAAAGAAAGCAATTAAAGACCAAGACAAAAGTTTGAGTTTAGGTCTTTCCTCTTTGTATTTAACAATATAAACAAGCCAAAAGACCATTAGCACTTCAATTAAAATATTAAAAGTCAACTGCTTAGAAACCACATAAGGATAGAATAGTTTTTCAAATAAGGCAAAGACTATCAAGAAACTAGAAATTAAGCCTATTTTAAGTATCCACTGATATACATTTTTATTCATATTAAAGATTTAATTTTATAAACTAATGATACAACAAAAATAGCCAAGAATCTATCAAGCTATTATTATGTAATTATTATAACACTAATAAAAAGACTTAGACAAGAAAAACAGATATATTATATAATAATTGAAAATCACAAATATTAGTGGTATATTATTAATGTAATTTAATATAGAAAATAGCAAATAAATATGAAAAAGAATCAAACAGTTTTAATTACTGGAGGAGCAGGATTTATTGGTTCCCACTGTGCTAAAGCCTTAGATAAAGAAGGATATAATATAATTATTGTTGATAACTTTAATGATTATTATGAGCCAAAATTAAAAAAGGATAGAATAAAGAAATTATTAGCTAAAACAAAGTTTAAATTATATAAATTAGATATTGTTAATTATAAAAAGCTAAGAGAAGTTTTTTTAAATAATAAAATTGATATAGTTCTTCACCAAGCTGCTCAAGCTGGAGTTAGATATTCAATAGAAAATCCTTTTGTATATCAAAAATCAAACATAGAAGGCACTTTAAATATTTTAGAGTGCTGTAGAGAATTTAAGGTAAAGAAACTAGTTTATGCTTCTAGCTCTTCAGTTTATGGCAGTAGATCTAAAGTTCCTTTTAAAGAAGAAGATAATACCGATTTCCCTGTTTCTCTTTACGCAGCAAGCAAAAAAGCTACTGAAGCCCTATGCTATAGTTATCACAGCTTATATAATATTAATATGGTTGGTCTAAGATATTTTACCGTTTATGGTCCTTGGGGTAGACCTGACATGGCTCTTTTTGGTTTTACTGATAAAATATTAAAAAATAAGAAAATAGATATATATGGACAAGGTAAAATGAAAAGAAATTTTACTTATATTGATGATATTGTTAGTGGTATAGTTTTAGCAATTAAAGCAGATCTTAAATATGAAATATTTAATTTAGGCTATGACAGCCCTACTAAGTTAATGTATTTTGTTGAAATCATTGAAAAAACTTTGAACAAAAAAGCTAAGAAAAACTTTTTAACTATGCAAAAAGGTGATGTTCCTATTACTCATGCTGATATCTCTAAAGCCAAAAAACTACTAAAATTTCAACCTAAAACACCTATAGAAGAAGGAGTGAAAAACTTTATTACTTGGTATAGTAAATATTATAATAAAGAAATATAAATACATGCTAGAACTAATTAAAAGAGTAAAAGCAACATTAAATCTATGTCTAAAATTAATCTAGTATTAACCAGTGATAATAACTACGCTCAACATCTAGGTGTGACTATTGTTTCAATTTTGGAGAATAGCTCAGAAGCTGATAAATTAGATTTTCATATAATAGAGAATGGAATAGATGAGGAAAATAAGAATAAGATATTATCACTAAAAGATAAATACAAGGCTAATATTAATTTATATAATTTAGATATAAGCAAATTAAAAGACTTTCCTAGTATTGGTCATTTAAGTCAAGCTGCTTATATACGATTATTCATACCTGAGATACTACCTAATAATATAGAAAAAGTTCTTTATCTTGATAGTGACTTGGTTTGTTTAAAAGACATTAAGCTATTATATGAACAGGACTTAAATAACTTTCCCTTAGCAGCTATAGAAGATGAGAAAGGAAAACAGTTTATTAGAAATTATTTCTATCCAGGATTAAAGTCATATTTTAACTCTGGAGTTATGCTTATTGATGTAAATAAATGGAGAAGAAATAATATAAGTCAAAAAGCTACAGAGTTTATTAAAAAATACCAAGACAAGATAGTCACAGCTGATCAAGATATATTAAATTGTCTATATAAAAATAATTGGCAAGCACTGGAAAAAAGATTTAATTTAGATACTAAATATTATACAAAAATAAAAGAAGACACTACTATTTTTCACTACACTGGAGAAATCAAGCCCTGGAATTATCTATACCCCAACAAAAACAAAAAGTATTATTGGTATTATCTGAAACTCAGTCCCTGGTCTGAGTATAAATATACTAATAAAAGTTTTTCAAATTTAATAAAAAGATATATACTACAAATAAATAAAGAGTTTAGAAATACAATCAGACCATATATTCCTCAAAGTATTTTAGATAAGCGCAGGAAAAGATTTGAAACTAAAAAAATAGAACGTGCTAGAGCTAATTAAAAAGCGTGAAATCTATGAAACTTAAAGAAAAAATTAATTGGAGATTTGAACTTCTAAAAGACTTATACAAGAAAAAGGAACTTAAATTAAGTGATATATTTTTTGTTTTCTTGCCAAATAATTCTTTAAGGATAAAAAAAGATAATGAAACAATAAAGAAAGGTATAAAACATTCACCAATTAAAGTTAAGCGGTTTAATTTTAATTTACTTAGCTTAGAATTCTATAATTTCAAAATTATTGTTCCAAAATCAATAAAATATAATACAATAGTAACTATTATGGATTTTGGATTACCTTTATTAAATATAGATGATTATAATAAATTCATATTCACAAGAAGAGAGGGGCCATATGAGCTAAAAGAGTGTAAAATACAGAAAGGAGATTTTGTTATAGACGCAGGCGCTAATATGGGCTTGTTTTCTATTCTAGCTAGTGATAAAGTAGGAGGAAATGGCAAAATATTTGCTTTTGAACCTATAGAAAAAACAAACAATATTTTTGCTAAAAATCTTAAAATTAATAATGTAAAAAATTGTAAAAACTATAAATATGCACTAGGAAATGCTAAGAAGAAAATACCTTTTTTTATTAGCAATAACAAACTTGATGCAGCCTCAATGTTTAAAAACAAAAAAATAGCTAAAAAAGAACTTATTGAACAAATAAGACTAGATGACTTTATTAAAGATAACAATATTGAAAAAGTAGACTTTATCAAAGCAGATATTGAAGGAGCGGAAAGATATTTCCTAGAAGGTGCTAAAGAAACAATTAAAAGATTTAAGCCTAAAATTTCCATCTGTACATATCACTTTGAAGATGATAAAGAAGTACTAAGTAAATTTCTAAAAGATAATGTTCCAGAATACAAAATAGAATATAAATATAAAAAATTATATGCTTGTACAGATAATTAACTAAAAGATAATATAATTGAAATTAAAAATATTAAGAGTTAAAAAATAAAACATGCTAGAACTAATTAAAAAACTAAAAGCAATACTTCCACCTAAAGATAAATTAAAAGTAATACTTCTAATAGTACTTATGATAATAGCTGGTTTACTAGAAGTTATTAGCATTGGACTATTATCTGGTTTTGTAGCTGGAGTAGCTGATCCAGACATACTGTTAAACAATCAATATGTTAGTAGTATTTTATCTGTTTTAAATATAGACAGCCAAAGACAAATACTTGTTTTTGGAACTATTAGTCTTATTTTAATCTTCCTTCTTAAAAACATTTACCTAATTGGCTATAAATACATCCAGTCTCGCTTTATATACAACCGCTACAGATCCATATCTTCACGCCTATTTAAAATCTACATGCATGTTCCCTACTCTTTCCACTTAAATAGAAACAGCGCTAGCTTAATTAGAAATGTCAGCACAGAATCAAGATTCATCGCTACCAACGTCATGCTACCCATGCTACACATCACCACTGAGTTTGTAATGGCACTTTCAATAATAATATTACTACTTAGTGTTCAACCACTAGTTACCCTATTTACCTTAATCACTTTAGGAGCTGTTAGCTTTGCTTTTTTAAAGCTCACTAAGAAAACCATGAAAAGACATGGTAAAAAAGCACTAGAGGAAAGAGAGGGTATAATAAAGACAGCGAATGAAGGTATAGGTGGTTTTAAAGAAGTTACCCTCACTGGCAGAAAACCTTGGTTTATCAGAAAATTTGAAAACAGCATGTTAAGCCTTTCTAAAGCTGAGATATTTCAACAAACTACTAAACAAAGTGTTAGCCCTATTATTGAAACCATTGCTATTGCCGGCATCCTCCTTATCGCCTTCATACTACTTAAACAAGGCCACTCACTAGCCATACTCTCATCAATCCTAGCTCTGTTTGCCCTCTCCATTAGAAGACTACTGCCAGCTATTAACAACATCATCTCTCAATACAACAGCCTCAGATATCACGCCTACTCAGTTGACCCCATCTATGAGGATCTAACTAACTTAGAGAAGTATCAAAATATTGATAGTTTAAATAATATAGATAAAGAAGATAAAGATAATAAAGAAAAGAAAGACAATAATAAAGATGAAAAAGAAAATATAAATAAAGAAGAAGATAAAAAGGAAAACAACTTTCTAAAAAAACAAATAGAGATTAAAAACTTAGACTTTAAGTATCAAAAAGATCAAGAGCTAATACTGAAAAACATCTCCTTAAGTATTAAGCAAGGTCAAGCTGTGGCTTTAGTGGGTAGTACTGGTTCTGGTAAAACAACTCTAGCTGATTTAATCTTAGGACTACTCAAACCAAGCTCTGGTAAGATAGAGGTGGATAAGAAAGATATATATAGTAATATCTCTAAATGGCAAAGTAATATTGGCTACATCCCTCAATTCATTTATTTATCCGATGATAGCATTAAAAACAACATTGCTTTTGGCCTAGAAGAAGATGAGATTAATGAAGAAAAACTACAAAAAGCTATTGAAGTATCTCAGCTAAAAGAGTTCATCAGTCAACTGCCAGAAAAAGAAAACACTAAGATAGGAGAAAGAGGAATTCGTCTAAGTGGTGGTCAAAGACAAAGAATTGGTATTGCCAGAGCTCTCTATGATAACCCTGAAGTACTAGTTATGGATGAAGCCACCTCTTCCCTAGATAACATCACTGAGAAGTTTATCATTGAAGCTATTGAAAAGCTGAAAAGAAACCGCACCATCATTATCATTGCCCACCGCTTAAGCACTGTCAAAAACTGTGATACACTATATATACTAAAGCAAGGAAGGATAATAGACCAAGGCACCTACAATGAACTCATAGCCAAGAACAAGGAGTTTAAGGACATGAGTGGGGAGTAAAATAAATACATTATAATATAATTATGAAAAAACTTCCCATTTCAATAATTGTTACTACATATAATGAAGAATACTTGTTAGCTAAATGTCTAAGCAAGCTAACGTTTTGTGATGAACTCCTAGTTGTAGATTTAGGATCTAATGATAATTCTGTTGAAATAGCAAGAAAATATGCTTCTAAAATAATACAACATAAAAAAGTTCCTTATGTTGAAAAGATTCTTGTTAAATTTGTTCCCAAATTAAAAAATGAATGGGTGATGCATATTGATCCTGATGAAGTTTTAGATGAAAACCTAATAGATGAAATTAAAGAAAAAATTAAAAGTTCCAAATCAATTGCTATTATAAGAATACCTTGGGTTTTTTATTACAAAGGAAAAAAAATTAAAGGCACGGTCTGGGGAGGAAAAAAATATAAAAGAGTTATCTATAATAAAAAAAGAGTAAAATTTAAAGATTTAGTTCACAATGGTTCTAAAATTATAGAAGGTGATGAAATAAAAATAGAATCAAATTATGCACTACATCATTATTGGATGAACTCTTATAGCCAATTATTGGAAAAACATAAACGCTATATTAAAGCAGAGGGTAAAAAAAGATTTGCTAATAATGAAAGATATTCTTTGCAAAAAAAAATCAAGGAAAGCACTAAAAGCTTAATTAAAAATCTTATCCTTTCTAAAGGAATTATGTATGGACCTAGAAGCATCTTTTTATCTTTTTTTCATGTTTGGTATGTATGGCAATCAAATAATTCTTTGAGGAAATATGAAAAAAATAAATACCATTAAAAAATAAAAATATAAGAAGATTAATAGTGAAATAGATAACTAAAACTTAAATAAATTTTCTAAAAAAATATAAATTAATTACAAATATTATATATAATAATGAAAAATAATCAACAAAAAAAAGTATTAATAACTATCATAACGGTTTGTCTTAATAGTGAAAAATATATAGAAGAAACAATCAAGAGTGTTATTAATCAAGACTATAAAAATATTGAATATATAATAGTTGATGGTGGCTCAACTGATAAAACTTTAGATATTATAAAAAAGTATGAAAAATATATAAACAAATGGATTAGCGAACCAGATAAAGGTATATATGATGCAATGAATAAAGGGATAGATATGGCAAATGGAGAATTAATTGCTTTTTTAAATAGTGATGATTATTATTTTTCAAATGCATTAAAAGAAATATCTAAAAAATATAAAGAAACTAAAGCTGATGTTATAACAGGAAAACTAGCTTTAATCAATAAAAAAGGTCATATTTTAAAAATAATTAATAAAGATAGTTCAAAAATGAAATCAAATAATTTCAGCATAAGTCATCCAAGCTCTTTTATTAAAACTAAGTTAATGAAAAAATATAAATTTGATACTAACTACACAATAGCTGCTGATTATAAGTTTTTATTTATTTTATTCTTAAAAAAATACAAATTTATTAATATAAATTATGTTATAGCCGCTTTTAGAGAAGGTGGTATTAGTTCTTTTTGGTTAAAAAGAAAAAAAGAAAAAATTAGAATAAACAAAGAGCAATATAAATTTATAAAGCAATATGCGAATATGCATGCTAATGAATTAAAGGAAATAGCTACATTTTATATACTTAATAAAGATTATGTATTAGCTAGAAAATATTTTATACAATCAATTAAAATAAATCCTTTTTCAAGAGTCTATATAAACTTATTTTTATCTTATAATCCTTGGTTATACAAAAAAATACTAACCATCAAAAAGGGTGTAATTAAAAAATAAGTAAAAATTTAATTTAATATGAAAATTTTACATTATATAAAATCTTTTTCTAAACCATCTGAAACCTTTGTTTATGATCAAATTATTAATTTAGAAAATGAAGGTATTGATAACTACATATTAACACAAAATAGGGAGTTGAAAAAAGAACGTCCCTTTAATGAAGATAAGGTATGTATTTTCAAAGAAAGAAACAGATATTTATTAGAAAAATTATTACATAAAATATTTTATTGGAAAAAATATCATTTAAGAAAGGAAAAAGATGCAAAAAAAATTATAGAAAAAATCAAACCTGATATTATTCATGCTCATTTTGGTTATAATGGTATATTTATAAAAAAATTATTAAAAAAATATAAGCTAAATATTCCTTTAGTTATAGCTTTTCATGGCACTGATATAACATCAAGACCAGCTTTAGATTTTGCTTATCGTCAAGAAATAAAAAAATTAAAAACATACAGAAATTCAATATATACTGCACATAGTTTTTTTCTAAAAAATAAAATGATTCAATATAAAATACCAAAAAATAAAATAGAAATAATAAATAATACTTTTAATAAAAACTTTTTAGGCACTCGAAAAAAAAATATTTTTAAGAAAAGTGATGAATTCAAAATAATAAATATTGGTAGATTTGTAAACGTGAAAGGACAAAAATATTTAATAAAAGCTTTTTCAAAGTTACTTAAAAATGATTATCAAAACGCTAGTCTAACTTTTGTAGGTGACGGAGAAACTAAAAAAGAAATAGAAAAGCTAGCAAGTGACTTGAGAGTAAGAGATAAAATTAATTTTCTAGGAGTCATTGATCATAATAAAATTCCAAAAATATTAAAACAACAAAGCGTATATATACAACCTTCTATAAAAGATATGAAAACTTTTCAAGAAGAATCTTTTGGGGTCTCAATTTTAGAAGCTATAATCATAGGATTACCTGTCATCGTAACCAATACAGGGGGTATGCCTGAAACTGTAATAGAAGATAATCAACAATTTAGCTTTATAGTTCCTGAAAAAGATTCAGAGGCTATTTATAAAATATTAAAGTACATGGTAAGCAATAAGTACAAATTCAAAGATAATTCTGATTATTCTCAAAAAATCATAAAAAAGTTCTCTCCAGAGAAAAATACTAATAGTATTATAAATATCTATAAAAAATTATTAAAATAGTATGCAAATTTCAATAATAATACCCATCTATAATGCAGAAAAATACTTAGAAAAACTTATTGAATCTTTACTTAATCAAAATTATGAAGGTGATTTTGAAATTATTACAGTAAACAATAATTCTAGTGATAAGAGTAAGGAAATATTAGATAGATATAAAGATAAAATTGTATATTTAGAACAAAATGAGATAGCTAGCTCTTATGTAAGTAGAAATGTAGGTATTAAAAAATCTAAAGGAGATATTTTAGCTTTTATTGACGCTGACTGTATAGCAGATAAAAGTTGGCTTAAAAATGGAGAAAAATCAATGAAAGAAAAAAATGCTGATCTAGTAGGTGGTGAAGTTAAATTTTATTTTTCTAAAAAACCTAAATTAGCTGAATATTTTGACTCAATAGCGCATTTTCAGTTTAAAAAAACAGCTAAAAATCAACATTCTGTTGGAGGTGGAAATTTAATTGTAAAGAAGGAAATATTTAATAAAATAGGTCTTTTTCCTAATGTTAAAAGTGGAGGTGATTTTCAGTGGACAAATAAGGCCTACAATGCTGGATATAAGCTAATATACAGTGAAGATGTTATTGTCTATCATCCAACTAGAAAATTAAACGAATTACTACATAAACAACTTAGACTTGGTAGTAGTTTACGTAGTCATAAAAAATTAAAAACAAACTATACTTTAAACAAAAAAAGTTTCTGGGAAAGAATATCACCTTTTTATTCTTTTAAAAAGATTAAAGAATTAGCTAAAGGTAATGAAAATGAAGAGATAATCAATAAGAAAATATTTAAAATATGGCTAGTTGCTAGTTTATGCAAAACAACTAAATTAATTGGATATTTCCTATCTTTCTTTGGATATAAACATAGATAATATGCCCCTAACAACAATCTTTATAATCTTAATAGCACTCATGATATTTATATACGCAGGCTATCCTTTCTTGATCTTGTTTTTTTCAGCTTTTAGAAGAGATAAGAAATATGCTGATGATTACTTCCCTCTTATTTCATTAATTATTGCTTGTCATAACGAAGAAGAAATAATAGCTGATAAGATTGAAAACAGCTTAGAATTAGATTACCCAAAAGATAAATTAGAGATAATAGTGTTCTCAGATGGCTCTACAGATAAAACAGTTGAGATAGTTAAATCATATGAAGATAAAGGAATAAAACTAATAGACTTTCCTAGTCATCCCGGTAAAACAATTTGTCAAAATGAAAGTGTGAAACAAGCTAGTGGTGAAGTAATAGTATTTTCAGATGCCAACAGTCTATATGAAAAAATAGCTATCAAAGAACTAATCAAACCCTTAAATGATAAAAAGGTTGGCACTACAGTAGGGGCTTTAAAGTATGTTAATGATATTGGAGAATATAATCAAGAAAATCTATATTGGACATATGAAAGTGTCTTAAAAACTGCTGAGAGCAAGTTAGGCATGATTTTAGGCGCAAATGGAGCAATATATGCTCTAAGAAGAGAAAACTATTATAATTTAGCTGAGTGGGTAATTAGTGATTTCATTGAACCATTAAAGATAAATGAAAAAAAACTAAAAACTATCTACAGACCTCAAGCAATAGCCTATGAAAAAGCTCCTAAAAGTTCATTTAATAGAAAAGTGAGGATAATACTTAGAAGTATAAGTTCTCTATCACAAATTAAATCTCTATTTAATCCTTTTAAACACCCAGCCTTGTCTTTCTCTTTATTTTGGCATAAAATTATGCGCTGGCTCTCTCCTGTTTGGTTATTAGCGATAATTGTTATTAATATTATATTATATTATAGACATCCTGAAATAGAGTGGATAAAAACTATATTAATAATGCAAGCCATATTCTATACTTTAGCTATACTGGGTAAATATATTAAAATACTCAAGCCTTTTAATTATTTTGTAATTATTAACCTAGCTTCTCTCTTAGCTCTACTCTTAGCCTTAAGTGGATCAAAACAAGTAACCTGGGAAACTAGGAAATAAAAATAACATAACTGCTCAAATATTAATATATAATAGAAAAGGGAAACTTTCGTTTCCCCTTGTTTAAGAAAAAAGAAGCACAGATATTAATAGGATTCTTGTTTTTGAATCCTTAGTTTGTGCCACCAAGTTAAGATCTGCTTATCTTCACTGCGATACTTTGTTTTAGTAGGCATATACCTTAAATATAGGCTCCAAAGATAAAATACTAAATCAGTTTTTTTCATTACATTCTCCTTTTTTTAATTTAAGTTTGTTTTTTAAAGATATCTATAAAGATCAATAGTTTTAATTAACGATATTAAGAAAATAAATTAAAAAGCTTGTCTATATATTTTCTCAGCCTACCTCTAAACCTATACTTCTTAGCATTCTTTTTCCAAGGGCTAAGAGATAAGTATTTAATATAATATTTATTGTAGGGATTAATATTAATCTGATGCCAAGGTTTAATTTTGCTGTTGTAGTGTATGATAAAAGGTCTTTTAAAGCTCTTTTTCATAGGATTAGCTACTAGAAAATTATATCTATGAGCTAATTCCACAAAATCATCACCTATTACATAATTTAAAGCATCTTGTTCAGGATAATCTACCTCTTGAGCATTTTCTTCAATAAAGTTCAGACACTTCTTCCCTGTTTTCTTTTTTCTAAATTCTTTTAAATTAAAGAGTAATACTCCAGCATTAAAATAGTTCTTTATCTTCTTATCTATAACCACCCTTTCTTTTAGAAACTCATTCTCTGATCTCTCAGCTGCTGCTAAAACCTTGTTTTCTATGTTAGTGTCATATAATTCTCTAATATCTCCTAAAACCACTATATCGCAGTCCAGATAGAGAACTTTATCAACATTAGGCAATAATCTGTCTATTAATAGTTTATTGTATATAATATCACCCCAATGACTTAATTTAGGGTAGTTTTTAAAAATCTCTTTCTGAGCATCTAAGTATTTAATCTTAAAATTATACCTATACTCCAACTCCTCTAACTTCAACTTACTTTCCCTGCTTAAACCACCATCAATAATATAGATATTTATCACATAAATACCTTTTCTGTTTTCAAAAATAGAACACAAAACTACACCCAAGTGTTGAGCGTAATTGTCATCACTAGCTAAAAGTATGCTTATATCTTCCATAATATAATTCTAACATACTTTAAATAAAGAAAACAAACAATGATTAGCTTTTTTATTTAGACTAACATTAAACAAAAGATTTGTTCTATTCTAATTCTTTTTAAATAATCTTAACTACTAGCAGAGCATTATTTCTTTATCTTTATTTACTATTTTTTAATCGTAAAACCTCATCATCCAAAAACATAAGTGTTTCTCTTTTTAATACTTTTCTAAGCTTGTTAAAACGTTTATAAGGAATAAGAGGGTTTAAATCTTGACTTAAAATAGTTTCAGTAATATGTTCACTTATAAAATCAGACAGATTATTAAAAAAATCAATTAAATTCAAATCAGTTCTCTCTATTATTACTTCTTTATTATAACTATAGGCATTCATAAAGAAATGATGAATGTCATAGATATCACGGCCAGCAATTGAATTATTTTTCTCAAAACGATCAAGTACTGCTACCAATTTATTAGCAAACATAGTAGCAACGTTTTGACAAATAACAATTCTATCTATATCAACAAGTCTTATAGGTTCATAAACGTTAGCTTTAGGTGGTGGAAAACTAATATCTATTTTTAAAGTATTACGAGCAGAAATATCTTTACTTGGATATTTTAAGAAATATTGTGGCACCTTTACACTTGCGTCCTTTATTTCTAAACCCAGATTTTTAAAGATCTTCTCAAGCTCATGTCTAAGTTTTGGCAAATCTTTTTGTTTGCCAACATAATCAAAATCTAAATCAACAGAAAAGCGATCTAAAAATCCAGCCATAGACGCGCAGGTACCTCCTTTAAAATATAAGTCTTGCAAATTAATATTATCTAAAATAGCAAGTAAAACCCGGTAAAGCCAGGCCTTGTGAATTGCATCTTGCGAATTTAAAGTAATCATAATATTTTATTTATTATAAACAGCTGATTGAATTTTCTTAACTTCTTTCCAGTTAATTGCACCAGGATTATCAAAATGATATTTAGGATTAAAATATAAAATATCAGCAACCGCTCTCTCCAGCGTTGCTATATTATATTTACCTGTTTTATCTACACCAATATCATTATATAGAAATTTATCTTTAAGTTGACGAGAATAATATTTATAATCCTCTATTTTAATACGTTTAGTTTTTTTAGAAACAAACGTATAATAACCAACTTGCTGAAAAATAACACCATGTTTTGCTAGAACAGTTTCAGTGCTTAAATAACAATAATCATTTATTGCTTGGGCACCTAGTAGTAATGGATCTAGTTCTGATACTGGTTTAATAGAATAAAGCCCTCGGTATAATCTATACATTAAGCCGCTCTCAATGTAACGCTTTAAACTAGTACTAAGAGTATTACGATTATTAATACCCCAAATTCTAGCTAAATCATCTATATGAAATACAGAGGTTCCTAGCTTAGCAATAGACAAAAATCTATTTTGTTTAATATTAGCTAATTTTGTATTTTTTTGTTTATTTATATTGTACATATATGTACATTATATCAAAGCTATACTGTAATGTCAACAGTTACCCTATAGTGTTAACTATACAAAATTAGTCGATTAAAACTAATTTTGATATAATAAAATAAATATTTTATATTATTAACCTTATTATAATTTATTTTCTTATTTTATGTTAAATAAAATATAATGTTATAAATATGATAAAAAATCAATTTTTTATTAATTTTTAAAAGAAAAAATATGAAATTTTATCTATCATCATATAAAATTGGAAATCAAAGTGATAAACTTATAGAAATGGCAAAAAATGGAAATAAGAAAGTAGCTTATATCTCAAATGCTCTAGATTTTTCAACAGATTCTGAAAGAAGAATAAAAAGTGAACAAGCTGATATAGATGATCTTGTAAGTTTAGAATTTATAGTAGAAAAATTTGATCTTCGCGATTATTTTGATAATAAGGAAAACCTTGAAAAAGATATTTCTAAGTATGATATTATTTGGGTTAGAGGTGGAAACGCTTTTGTTTTAAGACAAGCTATGAAATTAAGTGGTTTTGATAAATTACTGAAAAATCTATCAAAGAATGAAAATAATATTATATATGGAGGATATAGTGCAGGAATTTGTGTTTTAAGCCCAAGTTTAAAAGGTTTAGAGTTTGTAGATGATGTAAATCAATTTCCTTATTCACAGCAAAAAGAAGCAATATTTGAAGGTCTTGGAATTTTAAATTACGCAATTGTTCCACATTATAAATCCAAAAATCATTCTGAAACTGATGCCGTTGATAAAGTAGTGGACTATTATATTAAAAATAAAATATTATTTAAAACATTAACGGATGAAGAAGTAATAATTATTGAATAAATATATTATATCCAATAAAAAAATATTAAAACCATTCTTTAAACCTTCCTAACTATATTTTATTTATTATAAACAGCTACTTGAATTCTTTTAACTTCCCTCCAATTAATTATACTGCAGTTACCCTATAATGTTAACTGTACAAGAGCTTGATGATGTTGATGAATTTAATGTAAAATTAATTGAATGGATTAATTATTATAATTTAAGCTGAACTAATACATGCTATTTACAAATCATTTAACTATAATATAATATATATTAAGAAAAGACTTTCGGCCGTGGTTTATAAACCACACCTAGCGGAAGGTCTTTTTTGTTATTTATCTATCATATAATGGATAAGCAGATAAAAAATATATTTTTAATATAAAAAATAAAACAATATAAGTAAATATATACAATAAAAAAGCCGCTAATTTTATTTAGCGACTTATACATACTTAGTGCTTATAACACAATAGTTTCTTCTCTGTCAGGCCCTACTGATACAATAGCTGGCTGATTTTTGGCACCAACATTTTCAACAATGAAATTCAAAATGTCTTTAAGCTCTTGCGGTAAGTCCTTGTAATCCCTGATCTTTGTGATATCTTCACTCCAGGCAGGAAACTCTTCATACACCGGTTCGCAATAAGACAGGAAATAATGATCCATAGGTGGTGTCATTACAAAAGAACCTTCGCTGTATTCCCTTTTTCCATCAAAATACCTGTCTCCATGATACTTGTAGTGAGTGCAAACTTTAATAGTTTTTACATCACCTAAAACATCCAATTTAGTTAAAACTAGCCTAGTTTTAGGGCTAGCCCTACTCATTGAATGTCTTAACAGTGGTAAATCAAGGTAGCCAATGCGCCTGGGCCTACCGGTAGTTGCTCCATATTCTTGAGCTACCTTCCTTAAGGCAATACCAGCTTTTAAATCATCTTCACTGTTAACACTAACGTCAGGATACATTAGCTCCTCTTGTTCTTTTGTGTAAGTGGCGCAATGCTCAGCGGAAAGACCACCGCCCATTTCTGTAGGAAAAGTACCGCTACCTACCCTGGTTTCCATGAAGCCTTTGATAATACCCAAATCCAGGTCAACATGCTCTGTTCTAAGGCCACAGCCCTTCACTAAGCCCTCCAGGCTGGAGTCAGATGACGTTACAAAAGGATATGTGCCATAGTCAACGCTTAAAAGATCGCCCTGGGCTCCTTCTATCAAAATGTTCCTTTTTCTCTTTAAAGCGTCTTTTATAAGGAAATTAGTGTCCTCAATATAAGGCTTCAGTGCTTTACCAAACAAATTCACATATTGATACACAATTTGCTCAAAATCAAATAGCTCATGAGCATTGTAGAAGGCGCCACTCATTAAATGATCACAGTTCATTACCTCTTCCGACTTATCAAGCGGGTAATCCATTAAATGAGTCTTATGAAGCAAATGTCTTTCCAGTTTTTTTCTAAAGACATTTTCATTTAAGATATCATTCATGGTTAAACCAATGCGGGCATAATGATCAGCATAAGCCGGTCCGATTCCTTTGCCAGTAGTTCCAATTTTTCCCTTTCCATTGGATAACTCCTTAATTCTGTCTTCAAAAATATGAGTAGGCAAAATTAACTTGGCATCCTTTGAAATCTTGAGGTTGTCATAGCTTAATCCTTGTCTTTTTAAATTAAGCATCTCATCTGTTAAAGCCTTAGGATAAACAACAGTGCCGGGTCCAATAACGGTAATCTTTCCATACTTATCCCCCATTATTCCACTAGGGATAAGGTGAAGTATGGTTTTTTTACCTTTATTTACAATAGTGTGACCAGCATTGTCTCCGCCTGTGCCTCGAACAATAATGTCAGCCCAAAACATCAAAACATCAACAATCTTTCCTTTACCTGTGTCACCCCATTGCAAACACCTAACTACCACTACCTGAACTCCAGAGAGCAATCTCTTAAGCCCAGTCTTTAAGAAACTTTCATCTTTTTCCATAACATCTATAATTTTAGTTCAACATATTTATGATTTATTATATTTTAAAAAGCAATATATTAGTTTATATAATTACTGAGGCTAAGTCAACAGAATAAAGAAGATACAAGAGAAGAATTAAATGAGAGGGTAAAGATAAAAGAAAAAGCAAAAGAAAAAAACAAAGGAAGAAGAAATAAAAGAGAATAAAAACAAAAAGAGAAAATATAAAACAAGAATAAAAATAAAAGGTTTAATTGACAAAAATGGTTGGTAATTTACTTGTTATATCTAAACCAATTATACCAAAGCAAGAATGACTTTCTGTGCTTTTTAGACAACCCCCGATGAATTTGGAGGTTGTTTTTTAAATAAGAAAATCTAGATTCAAGACCATTGTTTGTTTTCGGTATTTTAATGTCATCTAAATAGTGAAACATGTTAGGTAAAGCATTTTTAATAATAGATCTGGTTTGTCTAATCTTGTAATGTTTATATAATCTGCTTTCAAATAATGAATCACTTTTTTCAAGAAGAAAATCATAGTACTTAGTTTCCCAATTATAATATCTTTGTATCCATTCCTTTTTTTCTTCATGATTATTTACTCTGTGTACATCTAAAATAATTTCTCTTAATTCTTTGCCAGCAAGATATTTAGGATTTCGAGTTAAGTAAGCTAGAGCCATTCTCTGTATATGAACTAAACAGCGTTGATGTGCTACATGTGGTAAAACATCATTTATAGCCATAATTAGGCCTCTATCTCCATCTGAGGTGATAGTTTTTATGTATAAACCAGCTTTAGTTAATAGTTCTAAGCCCATTTTAAAATCTATGTAGTTTTCTTTGTTAACTAGTTCAAAATATTGTAAATGTTTTAAATCATTATCGAAATAATTAAGTAAACAAGTATCACCAAAATACGTTCCATCTATCATTAAGTGACAACTATTGTTTTCTTTAATCTGTGGTATTGGAGGATTGTCTAGATATATTTTAAATAAACGATGTATAGTTCTAGATGAGCAACCTTTCTCTTCAGCTATTTCGTCAACAGTCCTTTTACCTATTACCCATTTTTCAAACCACACTTTTTGCTTATCTAATGACTTGCCTTTGTTCTTCCATGTAAATATTTGATGGCATCTTTTACACTTATACCTTTGTTTTCCATTTCTTATTCCCCACCTAATAACATTCTTACTTAAACATAAAATACAGCGTTTTTTTTGTCATATTATTAACTAGTTTATATTTGTTTTTAATTCTTCTTTAATATTACAACAAAAATAGCATTTTCACCAACCATTTTTGTCAATTAAACCACCATTTTTGTCAATTAAACCAAATAAAAAAAAAGAAGAGCGAGAAATTAATCCCGCTCTTTCTTTTTTTGTAAAGTAATTATTTAAATATAATTACTTAGTAATTTCGTAAGTTACACCGGTTGAAGGAATGATTATACCTGCTTCTGCAGATACATTAATATTATCATCTTCTTCATCACCCCATACAAAACCATCTTCTACTAACTTAACTCTTAGTATTTCATCTTCTGCAGGAGTACTACTGTCATAGGTTACACTTACAGTATAAACCTCAGTTTGATCAGCTGGAATAACTTCATCTAATGTAACAGCTACATCTGTACCTGCGTTATAACTATCATATGAAGAAGTTGCAGTACCAACAGTATCACCGTTAGAATCTAACACATTTATTGTAATATTGTCACCAGAGGCGCCAACATCACTATAAATGTTAAGACCTAGATCTACAATAGTAACATCATCAGCTTCATCAGCAGTAACATGTACATTCATCATTTCATTTTCTGATGATTTTAATGTACTTGTATCACCTGCAGAAGTTGTGATTGTAGGAACTGTATTTCTTACATACATTAACTCACCTGTATCATAATTATCGATATCAAGAGAGTCCTCTACTGTGTCACTATTTTCATTAGCTGCTCTATATGAGTATTCAGTAATAGCAAAGTTAGCTACATCACCAGAAGTAATAGAGTTAAAGTCACCATTGAAAGTGGCTTGTAGAGATAACTTTAAGTCATCATCTTTAGCAACTTCAAATGGACCATCAAAAGTAGCAACACCATTAATAACAGTAGCTGTTTCACCGTTAAGTGTCATACTTGTTACTAATGCTTTATCAATGTTTCCCTCATCAAATGTTGTACCATCATATACAGTTACTTTAACATCTTTTAACTCATAAGATGTATTTACTGCCTCAAATTCCCATTCAGCCACATTAACATCAGAAGTACCGGCAACAACGATATCACTGTCAGGAGTACCTGCAGAAATATCTGCATTTAACTCACCTGTAGTTAGAGTCATTTCTTGACCATCTACTGCAGTAAGTTCTAATGGCTGACCAGAAACTAAACCTTCACCTTCAACATTTAAAGTAGTTGCTACTACATCTGCAGAAGATATATCTAAATCAGAATCTAATGAAACATAAACTTTAACAACTTTGTTTTCACCAGCTGCTAATTCTTCGTTTACATTAAAGCTTGTGTCACCAGAAACACTTGTTACTACATCGTCATCTTCTGAGATGTAAAGTTCATTAATATCAACATCATCAATAGAAGTTCCAGTACCATCTGTAAATCCAACTACATATCTATCAATCTTAACACCTTCAGCATCACCTGCTTCAATGATGTATTGACCAACCAATAGATCATCGCCAGCAACTAAGCTTCTGTTTCCATAGGTTGCATCAACATATAGGTCTAGAGTACCAGTATCAACTGTAATATTAGCGCCTTCAACAGTTCCTTTGATTTTATCATCTTCACTACCATCATTTTTTACTAAATCACCCTCTTCATCCTCTGCAACAACAAAAGTTGAATCTAAATCAATTCTATAAGTTCCTGCTGCAGCACCATCAGCAATGTCAGCTTTTACTTCTAACAGTTGAGTTCCAGAAACTTGGAATTCTTCATCAAAACTGATCGTTGAAGAGGTAGCTGTACTAAAATCACTTGGACCAGCAACAACATCACCATCAAGATAAATAGTTACTGCCTCAAGAGAACTTGCATTAGCTGAACCTGTAGAAAGGTCTAGAGTAACATCTGTAATAGTCATCATTTCCTCTAGAGCCTCAACGTCAGCAGCTAAGAATAACACATCCTCGTCTAGAGGAGCTACATCTACACTACCTGGATTACTATTAGCTTCAGAGAAGCTTAAATCACCTCCATTAATTGTGTAAACAGATGAATCATTATGAACATCATCTGAGATTACAACGTTAAAGCCATTATTTAAACCAACAGCTTTTAAGTCAGTTGTTTCATCTAATACTAATTCAACAGTTTGAGCTCTACCATCATAAATGTCAGCTTTAACAACAAAAGTTTCATCTCTGTTATCTTCTAATTCTACAGAGTCATCTAAGACAAATCTAATCATATCATTAGAGTTGGCATCTACTGGACCAGCAACAACTTCGTCGCTATCATTGTATAATGTGTAATTAATTACTTCATTCTCATCAGCTGTACCAATGTTTTCTAAAGTAATTTCAGTAAATGAAATATGTTCAGAATCTGAGGTATTATCTACACTAAATTCAGCAACCTCTACTTGTTCATCACCTAAATAAACATCTTCTGCATCATCTACTAAATCAAGTTGAGCAGTAGGGGCAGCAACACCAGAAACTGACATCATGTTACCTGTAATTGGAAAAGATCCAGTTACAGTAGCACTTGCGTCAACTGAACTAGCGCCAACAATGCTTAAAGCATTGTCACCTGTTCTATAATCTACACCAGCATCCATGTCAGCAACAATGTCTACAGTAACAGTTTCACCTGCTGGAATAGTAATCATTGAGCTTGCAGTGTTGAAGTATAGGTTAGCAGTATTGTCAGAACCTAAAGTTCTTTTATTACCATGTCTTTCACCGTCAACTTCTACATAAACTTTGTCAAAGCTTTCAGTATAACCTAAACCAGTTCTCTTAATTTCAAGACCTGTTAACTCAACAGCTCCGTCGTTAGACGCAGTGAAGTTAACTGAAGTATAAACTTGACCTTGAACATTATAAGGGATAGTTGTAGCAGCTGGAGTAGAAGAGCTTAAAGCAGCACTTAAACCTGTTCCAGTTGGTACATCACCGCCATCTACAGCAGCGTTTGCTGGGTTAAATAACTCTGGAACATAACCACTGATTTCACTTCCTAATGAAGTAACTTCGTTGTCAGTGATAATAACGTCATCCCAGCTAAAGTTGTTAGCTAAGAATGCAGCTTCACTTGCAAATGGACGATATTCTCCATTGTCTACGTAGTAAACATCAACACTACCTGTTGGTTGCACTAAAGCACCAGTTGGGTAAGTGTCAGCTGCTAACTCTTCTCCAACTTCATAGTTAACGAAGAAAGAATCAGCTACATCTACTACTCTTTCAGCCCATTCTGGACCATATAATTCTACAGCGCTGGCTTCACTCGCAATTGCGCGAAGCTCGCCTCCTGGTTCAACTGCGTAAACAGTTGGATCAGTTGTGATTTTCACCAAATTAGTACCAGGTCTCATAGTAATATTACCACCGATTGGGTAGCTTTGTAATTCAGAAGAAGGGATTGTTACCACTCCGCTGAAATCACTGTACCATGAAAAGTAAGTACTTTCATTTGGGAAAACATATCTTTGACCATCATCGCCTAGGTAATATACAGCGCTTAATCCGTCCATCTTAATAAGATCTCCGGCTTGAGCTGCAGCATTTGTAGGAGCAACTATTGCACCACTCATAACTACTACTGTCATTACCATTACGCTGATAGTAAAAATTCTGCGTAATTTATTCATAATTCTGTTTGGTTAATTATATTAATGTCTGAGCCAAAAGGCTAAACAGATAATATAATTTAATTTTCGGTTTTTAAATCTACTTATATATAGATCAATCGGAATCCCGCTTCCCCACACACTAATACAAATAAATGTTTTAAAGTGGTTTTTGGGAAAAAATACATGGGGGATATTCTCTCCCACACTATACTTTGTTTTTACTTATATAATTATTAAGTAATAATATAAGTAATTTACATGTATTAGTGTGGAGAAAAGCTTAATCGATCTATGAAGTAGAGATTAAAAACCTTTTTAGATTTTTAATTAGCATTGGCCACCTATCGTAATAGGTATCGACCTTGATATCCTCTGCTCCTCCACTTAATGTGGATTTTTTAGCTTATCTATATATTTCTATATAAGCTACCTAAATTCACACTAAGTTGATATCTTTTATATAATTAACTACTTCAAAAATTAACAAATAAATAAAATAGGTAATTCACAAAGTGCAATTACTCTAGACTAGAGTCATCACTAATTTCAGAGCTAACTCCTTCTAGCATACCCTCTACTTCATTTAGCTTTTCTAAAGCCTCTTGATACTTCTCTTCATTAAAAAGTCTTTGCGCATCATCTAGAGCCTTGCTAGTTTCATCAACATCTCCTCCTTCTTTATCAACCTCCTCAGTCATGCTTTGAAGTTGATTTAAAGTTGAAGAAGCATTTTCTTCTTCATCGCTGCCTTTAGTTTCATCAGCACTATCACTATTTTCATTATCTTCCACTTCCTCATTAGCTACCTCTTTATCCTCATCTACTTCTTCAGTTTCAACAGGAAGCTCTTCATCACTGTTTAAAACATCAACCCCTTTATCATTATTATTTTTAATATTTATCTCTAAACCTTGATCATCCTTTCTGGTGTCAGCGCTTATAACCGCACCTTCATCATCAACTGGTAAATCCTCACTGCTATCAGAGTCAGCTTCTAAATCATTATTCTCATCTGAATTATTGTTTGAATTATTATTTCTGCGCTCACTAGCAAGTTCATCTCTTCTGTTAATATTATTAATACTTTCTCTAGCAGAATTAATCTCTTTATTAAAATCATTGCTTAAGTCAGCAATCTTGTCTTTACTATCTTCATTACTCTGAAAGTTAGGATCATTAATTAAGTTAGTAATATCTTTAGCATGGTTAGTTGCAAACTGAGCAGATAACCTATCTCTGTTTTCTTTGTTAAATGTCATATTAACCTGTGCCTTTTCACTAATGATTCTAGCTATGTATAAAGAGTCGTTAGGTTTAGCATCAGATAGCATAGGATTAAAGAAAACTGTACCAGTGATTAATATTAAAATAAAAGCAGCTAGAGCAAAGGCTGGCTGAGAAGAAACTTTTGCAAAATCCTTTATCCAAACCATTACTTTAAAGAATGCCCCAGTCTTTACATCATCACTAATTTGAGCACGCAAAAACTCCTGACTCTCAGCTTTCCACTGCTTGTCAGGTTGAATATCTCTTAGTTTATGAACTTGTGTGAGTAATGATTTTTTCATGGGGCGAAAATTAGCTTTCACCTTAGTATACGTAATTGAATTTAATTTGTTACAGTTGTCTAAGTTAGACTGTATAATTTATTTACTCATTATCTGTATTTTTAGCTTCCATATCCTTCCTATCTTCCTCCTCAAGCGCTTTAGTTGCTCTGTGCAGTAATACGCGTAAAGAGCCCTTGCTTTTACCTAGAGCTTGAGAGATCTCATCCCAGCTAAGCTCATTGATATGTTTAAGCACAATCACCTCTTTATACTCCTCTTTTAACTTATTTAAAAGTTTTAATATTCTCTCATAGTCATGCTTTATTTCTGTCAGCGCCTGAGGGTCTTGCTTAATGTCTTTTAAATCTGTGTTTTCCAGGCTCTCTAAGGGGCTAGTATCTCTTTTAGAGCGATAATAATCTATTACTGAATTTCTAGCTATTTTATAAAACAAAGCCTTTAGATTCTTAGACTTATTAATCTTATTTAAAACAATATAATCCCAAGCCTTTAAAAAGACATCACTAGCGATATCTTGAGCCTCTTCTCTGTGACCAACTTTGAAATAAATAAAGCGGTAGATATCATCTACATACAAACTATATATTTCAATAAAAGCCTGCTTGTCTTTTCTAAGAGACTTAGAACTTAAGTTACTTTCTTTAAATTTCCTCAGCAGATTACTGCTCATTATCTTAAGATTATATACTTATTTTTTCTACTCAAATATAAACAGGACTATTCCTGTCTTTTATCTGTATAATATAGCAATTATCATCTAAAAAATCAATACGCTCAAACTTTGAAATAGTAACAAAAAAATACAATTAATCTGAAAGTAAAGGAGATAAATATAAGTAGTAATTAGATTAGTTTTAAAACTAAAAATTAGACAAATATCAAGATCTAAAACAAAACTATATTCACAATCATAATATTTAGCTCATGAAATGAAAACTAATAATTTAGCTCTAGAGGAGCTTTAGCTCTTGATTTTTTTAAAAAAGTGTGCAAGCATTGAAATATAGACTTTAGTCCAGGTTTTCCTGGACTAAAGTCTCCTTAAAAGCTAAAAGTTCTGTCCAGAGTTTTCTAGACTAAAATTATGCCAAAAAGTGTACTTTAGTCCAGAGTTTCCTGGACTAAAGTCCCCAAATGGTACGTAGAAAAATACAAGAAAAACTAATAAGATACCCTATCTGGCTACTTATCTCAGAAGCAGCTAAACTTGCTGGTGTGAGTGATAAAACTATTAGAAGGGCTGTAAAAGATATAGGTGGTTTAAAATATAGGATAGCTAACGGCAGATATTACGTTGAGCTCTTATCCATGATTGAATATTTAGAAAAAAGCACTAAACTAAGAAACCGACTAAATACTTTTGGCCTTGGTCAATATGTAAAAGAATATAATAGAAAGAGAGAGGAAGAAAAAAAGGAAGATGAGAATAAAATGAGTTAATATAAATTTAATTTAAATTTAATAATTTTTTAATAACTAGCCAGGCTAGTTTTTTTATTGTTAATCTTTATAAGTTAATAAATATTTAATCTCCAGTTAACAAATATTTAATTTGTTCTTAATAAGTTTTTAATAAAAATACCCTTGTTTTTTTGCAAGGGCATAATTGTATAATTAGTGATTTTCATCACTGGATTTACACTCATTGATTGATTCATTATTATCATCAGACTCTGAACTCTTTTTATCTTCATCATCACTTTTCATCAGCAAGTAAATACCAAAAACAAAAAAGAAAGTCATTGCTAAAGCAGTATACCAATTTATATCAAAACCAATCTCAATAGTAGCAGCTACTGCTAGAAGCAGGCTGTTTACAATAATGGCATAATATAAAATTTCTTTCTTGAACTTTATCATCTTTAATGATGAGGCAAAGTATAATAAACCTAATATGAAAATTGATAGCAATAAAAAAATAATAATATAATGCAAGGCTAAGGATAAGTTCAGTAATATTAACATCATATTAAATTTTAAGGTTCTAATCAGCAATATTGCTGATAATTAATCATAGCAATTTATCCGTATTTGTCAATAGTACTTATACACATATTAATATAAATTTTAATAAAAAAGCCGCTTTAGTAGAGCGACTTATATTACTTATTATGGCAAACTCACAGCCATTTTTTTCTCTGGAGTTTCAACAAACTCTTGACCGGATTGCATCTTAACATATTTACTACCTTTGGGTAAATTAAGAGCAATAATGTAACCAATGTCCAGCTTATCCTGAGCCTCATCGTAGGTAATATCTCTCCACTCTTTGTCATAAAATTCTCCATGACCTTTAAGTTTAATATCATTGTCTTTAGCAAAGACAATCCAATAATGGATATTGTCATACACTGAGCAAGGATAAACCTGACTGGTAAAGTGCACGCTCTTTATAACTTCATCCACCTTTTTTTCCTCTTTTACTTCCTTGTAATCTTTTAAAAAGACTAGTTCAAGCTCTTGATCATTTAAAACTTTAGTAAAGCTCTCTAAAAGATAGTGATGAAAATCATTGTTGTAATCAACAATAAAACCAGGTTCAAAGCCGCTTAATCTGGCCTTGAATTCTTTATTTGTACTTTCATCAAGAAGTTTTAGTTTCTCACCGGCTGTAAACAATGACAACTCAATTTTAAGTGACTCAGCCTGGTCAGCCCAAGGCAGATTAAGTTCTTCTGCTTTTTCAGGTATCTGACTTAAGACCTTTAAAGGAAAGTCGTTTTGCTCCAGGTTTTCTTCAGCTAAATCAATGTTTTCCGATTGCCTAATGGTTTCAATCTGATCTTTAAGGTCTTCTGACCACTCTAGCGAACTGGGTAAGTCCTCTACATCATGGGTTTTCTCACAGGAATTCATTAAAGTTCCTAAAAGGATAAGAACTGTGAATAATACTGCTGCCTTTAGGCTGTTTTTCTGATTTTTTTTCATTTCAATAATTTTTCTTGGTTTATACTTCGAATTTATTTAATTGTAAATAGCAATTAAGTTAATATATCAATACCAAGGTCTAAAGTCAATAACTGTACTGTTGCAGAGTTAAAGTTACACTTTGTGGATAATTAATATTTGTTAATGA
>CAYYPI010000003.1:0-68773 GCA_964473565.1 uncultured Gammaproteobacteria bacterium | reverse complement strand
GAGATGTACCGTTTAGTCGGAAAACGAGCGCAACCCTTTTTCCATGTTTTATGTGTCATGGAAGACTGCCCGCTTTAAGTGGGAGGAAGGTGGGATGACGTCAAATCAGCATGGTTCTTACACCTTGGGCTACACACGTGCTACAATGGGAAAGACAAAGGGCTGCCAAGCCGTAAGGCGGAGCTAATCCCTTAAACTTTCTCTCAGTTCGGATTGAGGTCTGAAATTCGACCTCATGAAGTTGGAATCGCTAGTAATCGTAGGTCAGCTATACTACGGTGAATACGTTCTCGGGTCTTGTACTCACCGCCCGTCACGTCAGGGGAGCTGGTAGTACCCGAAGTCCCTCTTTTGAGGGCCGAAGGTAAGACTGGTGACAAGGACGAAGTCGTAACAAGGCATCTGTAGCGGAAGCTGTGGATGGATCACCTCCTTTCTAGGGAGATTTAATTAATAGTCAATGATTATTAATTAAGGTCGGCTTATCTCGCAAGAGGTAAGTGATTGATGCCTACTTGGATCAAGAAATCAAACTTTACCAAATTTAAAATAATCAAAAACAACCCTTTAAGGGTTGTTTTTGTTTATATAAATTTAACTCTATTTAACTCTGCTTACTCTAATTAATATTTTTAGTAATAATTTCTTTGATAGTTGTCATCACATCTGCATCTTTAATACCAAATCTTGCTTGATTGTGTAAAGAAGTTGCTTTCAAACTAGATTTAGATAAATTCTTTAAATCTTTATTTCCAGCAAATACTATCCTGCCTCTTTTTACGTATGACTTAACCATTTTTAAAACTTTTTCATTATCATAGTTAGAAACAATAGTTTTAATAGCTTTATTTACACTTTCAAAATCCTCAGATCTTCTTAACTCTTCAATGCCAACACTAAGTAAGAAATCAAGCATATCTGTAGATTTTTGGTCTATTTCGGATGTTTCTTTTTCTTTACTATAAATAATATCAGGAATATTTAAGACTGGTTTAGAGACTTCTTTATTATTTTTCTCTCTATAGATTATATCACTAGAAAGAACTTCTCCTATTCCTTGACCTGCTTTTTCATGTATTTCATTTAAATATAAAGAAGCTTCTTTTAGAGCTTCAAACCTATCTATCTCTTCTAATTCTTGAGAGTGAATTAAATCTGATCTAAAAATATCTTGTAGCGCCACTCCTTCAGTATATATTTCTTGATTTTTAATCTCAACTCCATCATTATCAGGGCTTATATCATAGTATTCATCAAGGCCAAGTGCTTTAGCATTTTCAGCAATCTCTTCAGTAGTACCTCTGTATCTTTTTGTACCTGGTGCTAAAAACTTAAAAAACCAATTAGGATGATTCTTTAAAACTTCAGCAGGATTTTTCATCATATGTTCGTCATAGGTTCTTAAAACTGCATCACCAAATTTATCAATCTTTGATATCACACCAGTATTATCAAATACCATTCTATTATTTTTATTTACTTTTAACTTTCCTCCATAAACACCTACTGTACTCTCAAAATTCTTATTAGGTAAACCTGATTCATTAACAATTTTATTAACTGAATCTCCCATTTTATTAAATAAATCACTTTCTTTAAACATACTTTTAATATTATCAATCAATTAAATGATGCCTATAGATTTTTTAGCATTATTTAAGGTCTTATTAGCAACAGGCTTTAACTCTTTAGCTCCTTTTTCTAATATCTGCTCAACATCCTCATCTTTAATATTGTTATACTTATCTTGAAAATCAGTTAAAAATTCAATTACCACTTCTGCTAAGTCTTTTTTAAAATCACCATAGCCCTTACCTTTATACATATTCTCTAAATCTTTAATCGAGTAGTTGCCTAAAAGTGAATAGATTGTTAAAAGATTAGAGATTTCAGGCTTATTCTTTAAATCATATTTAACAAGTCCTTCAGAGTCTGTAACAGCTTTCATTATTTTCTTTTTAGCTCTTTCCGGTTCATCTAATAATGCTATGTAGTTAAACTCTGAGCTAGCTGATTTACTCATTTTCTTGCTAGCATCATCAAGCCCCATTATTCTAGCTCCTTCTTTCTTAATTACTGCTTCAGGAATTTTAAAAATATTATCGTATTCATTATTAAATCTTTTAGCTATAGTTCTAGTTAATTCAATATGCTGTTTCTGATCTTCCCCAACTGGCACCAAATCTGTTTGATATAATAAAATGTCAGAAGCCATGAGAACAGGATAATCAAAAAGACCAATGCTTACATTTTCATTTTCACCAGCCTTATCTTTAAACTGTGTCATTTTATTTAAATCACTCATTCTGGCGCTAACACAATTAAAAATCCAGGTTAGCTCAGTATGCTCACTAACCTGTGATTGCTGAAAGATAATGCTTTTTTTAGGATCAATGCCACTAGCTAAATATATTTTAGCTATTTCAATAATTTTCTTTTTTAATTCCTTTGGGTTTTGCTTAACAGTGATAGCATGATAGTCCACAACACAAAAAAGACATTGATACTTTTCTTGTAATGATGTCCAATTTTTTATTGCTCCTAAATAATTTCCTAAATGGATATTACCACTGGGCTGAACTCCTGAAAAAATTATTTCTTTATTATTCATAAACACTTTAATTGAATATTTATTAAACCTCTAAAAGTTTTGAGATCTGTGTTACAGTACTATCAATTTTATATTTCTCTCTATGAGGTATTTTTTTAGTAGCTAAAAGCTCTTTAAGTTCAAAAAAGATTTTCTTAAATTTCTCTATATCTTCTTTAGTATTATCTTGCTGTTGAAACTTAATTAAAAACTTATTTAAACAACCATCAACATCAGACCAAGATTCTTTTTCAATTCCCTTTTTGGTACATCTAAGTTCTTTTTCTGCATTTAAGTCATCTGGTTCAATGACTTCAATATTTTTATTATCATCCTCTTTTCTCATATTTTTATATTATATATCAGTTATCATTCTATATAGTATTTTAGCAGAGAATTATACATAAATACAAATTTAAATTTTATATTTACCAAATTAAGTAAAATTGATATTATTTAATTAAATTAATTTTAGATACGGGGTGTAGTATAATGGTAGTACGCGGGCATGGGGTGCTTGTAGCCCAGGTTCGATTCCTGGCATCCCGACAATAAAAAACTCCATTAAAGTTTATTTAAGATTTTAGCTAATAACAAATGGAAACCAATAAAGATAAATCAGTTTAAGGTTTAAAAAAGTAAAGAACCTTCTTAAACCTTAAAATAATTGTTTTAATCCATTCACTTGTTTTTAAAAGGCCAAGACCTTTCAAATTTCCAAGCTAAACTAAAATAATTTGTCTAAAACTTAAATATTTTAATGGAGTTATTTATATTTTAGCAAAAGTTGTCAAAAAAGTATATTACTTATATAATAAATAGACTTAAGTATAGACTTTTAATTTTTTATGATAGATTTTCAAGAAAAAATGGAAGCCCAAGAAAAATCTTGGCAAGAAGAGGAAACACCTAAACCTAGCAAACTTAAACGTAGTTTTAGACTATTCTCATATCTACTAGTATTTATGATTATAGGATTTTTTATTTTCTCAAGCACAGCACTCATTTCCAGCCAAAGCTCAGAATCTTGGCTATCCAACATGTCTTTTTGGGGTAAAATAAAACATCTTGCAAGTACTGGTGAAAAAAGTTTAGCTGGTGAAAAGCAAGATCGTATTAATGTGCTTTTAACTGGAGTTGGCGGAGCTAATCATGATGGAGCAGAGTTAACTGATACTATTATTTTAGTAAGTATGAAGCCATCAACTAAGGAGGTGGCTATGATCTCTATTCCTAGAGACATGTCTGTACCTTGGCCTGATTATGGTTGGATAAAGATAAATAACATTAATGCTTATGCTGAATCTAATCAAGAAGGAACTGGCTTAGCTGAATTAAATCGAACCTTAGAAAGTCTTTTTAATATAGAAATACATTATAATGTTAAAATTGATTTTGAAGGATTTGTTAAAATTGTTGATGAGCTAGGTGGACTGGAAGTTGATGTAGAAAACACTCTTGATGATTATAAATATCCTATTTCAGGAGAAGAAAATAATCCTAATTATTATAGCCGTTATGAACACCTACATATAGAAAAAGGAATGCAAACCATGGATGGAAGTCTTGCTTTAAAATATGCTCGCTCAAGACATGCTCAAGGTATTGAAGGTTCAGATTTTGCTAGAGCTAAAAGACAACAAAAAATAATTGAAGCTATTAAAGATAAAGTTTTTTCTAGTTATGCCTACCTTAAGCCTGGCTTAATCTCTAAAGTGATAAATCACGTAGACGACAATCTAGAAACTAACTTTACTATTTCTGAAATAGTAAAAATGTGGAATTTATTTAAAGATGTAGAGTCAGATAAGATTAACAACTATGTGCTAAATGATGCTCCTGATAATTATCTCTATGCCACCAGAAGTGCTGGCGGCGCTTATATTTTAGTACCAAAAACAGGTAATTACAAAAACATAGCAACTTTAATACAAGATATATTTGGAGATACTGAAAATACTCATAGTGAATATAGTCAAGAAAACTTTGTTGAGCCTGAAAAACCTGAACCAGAAGAAGAAAAATTAATCGTTGAAGAGGATACAAAAGTAGAAATATTAAATGGAACCACTATTAACGGACTTGCTTCTGAAACTGCTGAAAATCTTGAAAGCATTGATTTCACAGTCACAAACATTGACAATTCTCCTCAATCCAATAACAATAGTACTAAGATATATGATTTAAGCTTTGGTGATAAGGAAAATGCCCTTAAGATATTAGAGGAAGAACTTTCAGCAAGCTCCAGCACTATATTGCCTAAATGGCTTAAAGATTATATTAGTGAAAGAGCTGAGGAAGAAAATATTATCAAACCTGATCTAATTATTATTTTAGGCGCTAATTAATTTAAATATGGAAAATTCAAAAACAAAATTACCATTGGTAGTAATTTTTGGACGTACAAATGTAGGAAAATCTACTCTATTTAACCGTCTAGCTGAAAAAAATAAAGCTTTAATTTCTGAGGTTCCTGGTACTACCAGAGACTCTAATATTGCTATATCAAAATGGCAAGGAAAAATATTCCAATTAATTGATTTAGCTGGTTGGGATTATAGTCCTGGCTCTAAAAAAGATAAAGGAAGCGTGGAAGAAGGCTTGAAAAAACAAGCTGAATTTTATCTTAAAAAAGCTGATTTAATACTTTTTACCGTTGATAATCATACCGGAGTTGTGTCTCAGGATATAGAACTAGCTAAATATATAAACACTCAAAAAGAGCTAAGGAAGAAAACTATTTTAGTAGTAAACAAAGTGGACAATTTCAAGCATCTACCAGAAAGTGCAGAGTTTTATAAACTAGGCCTTCAAGAGCCAATACCAGTATCATCTGCTACCGGCTCAGGCACAGGAGATCTCTTAGACGAGATTGCTACTTTAGTTAAAGCCCCTGATGAAAGTAAAATACCAGAATTAGAAGAGCAAGGTGTTAAAGTTTGCATTTTAGGAAAACCAAATGTTGGTAAATCATCTTTATTAAATAAAATTCTAGGTTATGAAAGAGTAGTAGTAAGTGAAACAGCTCACACAACCAGAGAGCCTCAAGATACTCCTATTAAATACAAAGATGAAAAAATTACTTTAGTAGATACTGCTGGTATAAATAAAAAGTTTAGGAAACTGGATGTTTTAGGAAAAAGCAGTGTTAGCAAATCTTTAACTGCCATGAGGCGTTCAGATATAGTACTTTTAGTCATCGACGTTAATGAAGGATTAACTATGCAAGATTCTAAATTAGTAGATGAGATTATTGAACACCAAAAAAGTTTAATTATTATTGCTAATAAATGGGACTTATTTGAAAATAAAGACACTAAAGAACAAACAGCTGAAATATATAAGCACCTACCTTTTATTACTTGGGCCCCTATTATCTTTATCTCTTGCCAAGCAAAGAAAAATGATATAATTAAAACCAACAAAGCTGAGGGAGAAGAAAAAAATAAAGATATTATTTCTAAAAAAATATATTCACTATTAGAATTAATAGTACAAGTAAATAATGAAAGAAATCAAAAATTAGAAACTCAAGAACTTCATGATTTTCTTTTAAATATTGTAAAAATACATAAACCAACAAAAGGTAAGGGTTATAAAAGACCTCACATAAAAACTATTAAACAAAGAGAGGCTGGTCCACCCGTGTTTGAAATTACCATAGGTCCAAACGATACCCTAAACCCTACCTATCTTCGTTTTATAGAAAACCAATTAAGAAAATTCCATGGCTTTATTGGCACACCAATCAAAACTTGGTTAAAGCGTAAATAAATATGAAAATAATAGTTGGTCTAGGCAATCCTGACGACAAATATAATAAAACTAAACACAATATTGGTTTTGATATTTTAGATTGGTATTTAGAAGAACCAAACTGGCAAGAAAATAAAAAACTCAATAGCTTAGTATACCAAGAAGCTGGAAACTTATATGTTAAACCTCAAACTTATATGAACAAATCTGGCGAGGCTGTTTCTAAAGTTTTGCATTACTACAAATTAACTCCAAAAACCTGGGGATTGTTCCAAAAAAAGAACTATGATTTGAGTAATACATTAATAGTAATACATGATGACTTAGATATTGAATTAGGTAAGATAAAAATATCTGAGGATTCTTCCAGCGCTGGACATAAGGGAGTAGCTAGTATTATCTCTCACATTAAAACAAAAAACTTTATTAGAATAAGGATAGGTATAAAAAAAGCAGCTGCAGATCAAAATATTCCTACAGAAAAATACGTACTAAGTAAATTAAAAAATCAAGAATTTGAAAGTATAAAAAGAGCTTGGAATAACTTAAAACCACAGATACAAGAAAAAACCGGCCTATAAATAAGGTCGGTATTTTATTTAATACTAAGTTTAAATAATTTTTTATTTATTTTTAATAAAAGCTTGCTAAACTATATTTGCTTGACAATAATTACTTAAATTGTACACTAAGATTATACAAACTTATCTTAAAATCATGAAATTAATAATAGTAGAGAGTCCTACTAAGGCAAAAACTATAGCAAAATTTATTGGTTCTGGTTATAAACTAGAATCTTCTTTTGGGCATATTAGAGATTTACCTAAAAGTAAAATGGGTATTGATATAGAAAATAACTATGAACCTCAATACATTATTCCAAGCAAAGCTAAAAAGAATGTTAGCAAATTAAAAAAGCTAGCTGAGAAAGCTGATGAGATTATTTTAGCTTCAGATGAAGATCGTGAAGGAGAAGCTATTGCTTGGCATTTAGTAAAAGCTTTAAAAATACCAGAAGAAGAAACCAAAAGAATTGTTTTTCATGAAATTACTAAACCAGCAATTGAAGAGGCTCTAAAAAATCCTAAAGGAATAGACCATAAAATGGTAAATGCCCAGCAAGCCAGGAGAATACTAGACAGATTAGTTGGTTACGAACTCTCTCCTTTTCTATGGAAAAAAGTAGTCAAAGGACTTAGTGCTGGAAGAGTGCAGAGTGTAGCAGTTAGACTGGTGGTAGAAAGAGAGAAAGAAAGGCAGGCTTTTAAAGAAGAAGAATATTGGACCATTGAAGCTGACTTTAGAAGTGAGAAAGATGAAGATATGCCTCTTTTATCTAAACTTAATAAGATAGATGATAAAACTGTTTCTAAAATGGCTATTAAAAATGAGAAAGAGGCTCAAGAAATAACTAATAATTTAAAAGATAAAGAATACCAAATAAAAGATATTAGCACTAAAGAAAATTTAAAGAATCCCCCTAAACCCTTTACAACCTCAACACTGCAGCAAACAGCTAATCGCTGGCTTGGTTTTAGTTCTAAACAAACCATGATGATTGCTCAACAACTCTATGAAGGTGTTGACGTTAAAGGAGAAGGACACGTAGGTTTAATTACTTACATGAGAACAGATTCTTTAAACCTTTCAAAAACTTTTATTGAAGATGCTAGAACTTACATAAACAAAGAGTTTTCAGATAAATATTTACCTGATAAAGCTAATGTTTATAAAACAAAATCTAAAAGCGCTCAAGAAGCACACGAAGCAATAAGGCCAACTTCAGCGCTTAATACTCCAGACAAATTGAAAGACTCATTAACGCCGCAACAATATAAATTATATAAATTAATATGGCAAAGATCTGTTGCTAGTCAAATGAAGCCAGCTAAAACACTTTCAACAACTTGTGACATCACAGCCTTAGATACTCCTTATGAATTTAGAAGTACTGGTCAAATAACTACCTTTAAAGGTTATCTAGAAGTATATCCAGAAAAAAGTCAGCAAATAGAGTTTCCTGAATTAGAAAAAAATGAAAAATTAAAATTAGAAAAATTAGAAGATAAGCAACACTTCACGCAGCCCCCAGCTCGCTATAGTGATGCTGGTCTGGTTAAGGAAATGGAAAAACATGGCATTGGAAGACCATCAACTTATGCCCCGACTATTTCTACAATAATTACCAGAAATTACGTAAACAGAGATGACAGTAAAAGATTATTTCCTACAGATATTGCTTTCGTAGTAATTGATCTCTTAAAAAAACACTTCCCTAAAATTGTAGATTTTAAATTCACAGCTACTTTAGAAAAAGATTTAGATGAAATATCTTCAGGCAATAAAGAGTGGGTGCCAGTGGTAGATAACTTTTATAAAGACTTCCATCAAAACTTAGAAAATAAATATAATGAAATTAATAAACAAGATATTATGCCTGAAGAAGAAAGCAAAGAGATCTGTGATAAGTGTGGATCTAAAATGATTATTAAAACTGGACGTTATGGCAAATTTTTAGCCTGCGGTAATTTCCCTGACTGCAAGAACGCTAAACCATTAGGTAAAGGTGGTGTGGCTAAAGTAGATAAAGAATTAGAAAAACTAAAAGAAGAGTTTAAAGAAGAGAAATGTGAAAAATGTGGATCAGAAATGACTGTTAAAAAAGGTAAGTATGGATATTTCAAAGGTTGTAGTAATTATCCAAAATGTAAAAATATTAAAAACATTAAGCAACCAGGTGATAACACAGAGGATATTACTTGCACTAAATGTGAAAAAGGAAAAATTGTTAAAAGATTTGGTAAACGTGGTCCTTTTTATGCCTGCGATAATTATCCAGATTGTAAAAATATCTACTCCAACAAACCAGTTAACAAAAACTGTCCTGAATGTGATAATCTACTCTTAGATAAAGGTGATAGTTTGGGATGTAGTAATAGATCTTGTGACTACAGTGAAGCAAAGAAATAACAACAATTTTTATAAGAAAAAAAGTGGATACTTCAGTCCACTTTTTTATTTGCTTTAATTATTTTCAATTTCTTATTTTTTCTTTTTCTTTTTAGCTTTCTTAACTTTTTCTTTAATATCATTTATATCACCTTCATCATCTTTAGAGATTTTATCCTTCATCAAATTAACAACATTTTTTGCAACTTCCCCTGCTACATACAAATAAGAAGTGCTCTTATTTACTTTTTCTTTTATGCTATCTATAGCTTCTAAAACTTTTTTAACTCCATGATCAAGCTCATTTACAATTTTGTATACTTTCCTTAAACTGGCTAAAACATAATAAATAGTCCAAACTAAAAAAATAGTAAAAAGTAAAACAGAAATAGCAATAACTAAATTTAATATATCCCCACTTGTTTCAAACATATATTTTTATATTAGCAAGCCACCTCTATAAAGCTGACCTGACTATGTTAATTATTTAGAATCTCTAATTTTTGCTTTATACTTCTCTTGTAAATATGTAATTAGTTTTGCCTGTACTGCATCTACTTCTTTGGCCTCGAGTGTTCTCTCCTGCAATCTATATTTTACATGAAAAGCCAAGCTTTTACTAGTATCATCGATATTCTCCCCTTGGTATACATCAAAAAGCTCAACATCTTCAATCAAGTCATCAAAGCCAATCATATCATCTTTTAAATCTTTATAAGGAACTTTCTTATCAACCAAAAAGGCTAAATCTCTCTCTAAGGCAGGAAACTTAGCAAGTTTAATATACTTTTTATCATCCTGTTCTTTTAATAAATCTTTTATTGCTTTAAAATTAAGCTCACTAACAACTACCTGTTTTTTTATTCCTAAATCTTTAGCTATTTTTTTATTTAAAGTATATATATATGCTATATCCTTAGATTCATATTTAACTAAAGCGCTTTTTTGCTTGCTAGCCCAAGCAGGAACAAATTCAAAAGCTTGAAAAGAAATCTCTCTTTCAACATTTAACAATTTATTTACAAAGGTTTGCAAAATATCTTTCATTCTTTGTATTTGCTCTGTTTCAGAAGCTAAGCAGATAGTTAATTTTTTTTCTTGATGTGGAAGGTAGCTTTGTTTTAAATAGTTTTGGTGTAAATCACCCGAAACATTTAAATAAACTTCCCCTAATTCAAAAACTTCAATATTCTTATATCTAGCTTGATTAGTTTTAATATTTTCTAAGATATTTACAATTAAATCTTGTCTCAGTAAAGTATGATGTTCAGTTAAAGGGTTGGCTAAACTTAAATAATTATCATAACTTATTCCTAACTTGTTTAATTGTTTTGTTCCAACAAAAGAATAATTATGAACTTCAGTTAAATTAATATCTTTTGCTAAAATATCTTTAATTTTTTCAATAATCTTGTGATTGCGACTAATAATAGGAACCTCTAAAACACTACTTGGTGAAGCTGGCTCTAAATTATCATAACCAATCATTCTACTTATTTCCTCTAAAAGATCTTCAGCGATTGATACATCTTTTGTAGCTCTGTAACTAGGAACTTTAACTTGCAAGTTCTCCTTTTCATCATTTTCTATTTCAAAACCCAGATTAACAAGTATTTCAATTACTCTTTTTCTATCAATCTCTTTTCCTATTCTTTTATTTAACCAATCTAAATTTAAATCAATCACTTTTATATTTTCTTCAATATCAGCACTAGCAGTAATTTGAGAATCTATTTCAATATCTGGAATAATCTGTATCATTAAATCTAAAACTCTTTTTAGCGCTAAAGGGCAGAGATTAAGATCTAAGGATTTTTCAAAACGACTAGAAGCATCTGTTCTAAGTCCTAAATCTAAAGAACTCTTTCTAATATTAACCGCTTCAAAATTAG
Source organism: uncultured Gammaproteobacteria bacterium (assembly GCA_964473565.1). Classification (GTDB taxonomy): domain Bacteria; phylum Patescibacteriota; class Patescibacteriia; order Patescibacteriales; family UBA12465; genus JAIPJO01. The sequence goes on along the minus strand of CAYYPI010000003.1, from coordinate 57,586 downwards.
CAGACTCTACGATCACCTCTTCAGTTTCATCTTTAACCGCGCTACTCAGCCCTCCCATAATACCAGCAATTGCCAACGGCTCTTTACCATTAGTAATCAATAGATTATTTGAATTTAATTCTTTTTCAGTTTTATCTAATAGTTCAATTTTCTCAGCTTCTTTAGCTTTACGTACTACTATTTTGTTTATATCTTTAGCATCAAATATATGTAATGGTTGTCCCAACTCAATCATAACGTAATTACTAATATCAACTAAGTTGTTGATAGGTTTTATACCTGAGGCTAATAGTATGTTTTTAAGCCACAAAGGAGACTCGCTTACTTTAATATTTTTTACCTTTACAGCACTATAATATGGGCATAAAGTTTCATCCTCAACTTTTATACTTAATTTATCTTTGTCTTCTTTAATGTTTATTTCAGATTTAAACACTTTTTCATAATCTTTCAATTTGATACCGGAAAAAGCAGCTATTTCTCTAGCAATACCATAATGACCCCAAAGATCAGGTCTATTAGAAAGAGACTTGTTATCTATTTCAATTATTACATCATCTAGACCTAAATACTTTGCTAAACTTTGGCCTGGCTTAGCTTTCTTATCTAAAACTAAGATTCCATCATGATCATCTCCTAGACCTAGCTCATCCTCAGCACAAATCATTCCTTGTGAGTGCTCACCTCTTATCTCAGCTTCAGTGATAGTGAGCCCAATTGGCAAGGTAGCTCCTACTAAGGCTACTGCTACTTTTTGACCTTTTTCTAAATTAGAGGCACCACAAACAATGCTAAGCTTTTCTTTACCCACATCAACTTGAGCAATATTTAACTTATCTGCTTGTGGATGCTTTTTTACTTCCAAAACCTCACCAATAACTACTTGTTTATACTTATCTGATAAATCCTGATAACCTTCAACCTCTACAGTGTGCATGGTTAAATCTAGGGCTAGGCTTTGAGCTTTGTATTTTTTTCTTAGAGGTATAAACTCCTCTAATAAGTTAAGTGATATAAACATAATTTTAAAATTGTTCTAAGAATCTTAAGTCTCCACTATTAAATAAACGTATATCGTTAATATGATACTTCATCATAACTAATCTAGTTAAACCAAGTCCAAAAGCAAATCCTGAATATTTCTTACTATCTATACCTCCAGCTTCAAGTACTCGTGGATGAACCATACCAGCAGGAAAAAGTTCAAGCCATCCACTTTGCTTACACACACTACAGCCCTTACCATCGCAAAGTTGGCAAGAGATATCTAACTCTATTCCTGGCTCAACGAAAGGAAAAAATCCTGGTCTAATTCTCACAGGAACTTCTTTTTCAAATATACCCTTTAGTAGTTCTTTCATTAAAGCAATCATGTTAGTGATAGAAATGTCCTCACCTATCATTAATCCTTCTAACTGATAAAAAGTATGTTCATGAGAAGCATCAATAGCCTCATTTCTAAATACTTTCCCTGGAACGATAACTTTAAGAGGAGCCCCATATTTTTGCATAGCTCTAACTTGTACAGGAGAAGTATGTGTTCTCATTACTAATTTTTCATCCTTTTTATTTTTATTCCAATTAACATAAAAAGTATCCTGCATATCTCTGGCAGGGTGATGCTTATCAATGTTTAAAGCTTCAAAATTATAATAATCACTCTCGAGTTCCGGCCCTTCTAGTATTGAAAATCCCAAAGATTTAAAAATCTCCTCTAAATCTCTTTGTATTAAAGTTAAAGGATGAAGGTGACCTGTTTTTATTTTTTTTCCTGGCAAACTAATATCATAATCCCCTCCTTTTTCTCCCAATATTTCATCCTCTTTCTCTTTAAAAGTAATTTCCAATTCATTTTTTATACTATTAGCTAAAGCTCCAATTTCTTTTCTCTCTTCTACACTTAAATCCTTTAAATTTCTAAGGATAAGAGAGAGCTCTCCCTTTCTACCTAAATACTTAACACGCAAAGCTCTTAAATTCTCTTCTAAATTAACAAAGCTTTTTTTCTGCATTAAATCATCTAGATCTTTTAAAGCTTGTATTTTAATTTGTTCTAATTTATTTTTCATAATTTTTTTTACGATGACTGATTAAGAAAAACTCAATAAGGGTTATAATAATTACTAAAAGTAATACGTTTAAAATTGTAAATAAATCATTAGCTAAGAGAAGTAAAACAGAGATTATAAGTAAAGCAAATAAAAATGACTGCCTAAAGGCACTGTTTACTGAGTAAAAAGCTAACTTTTGTTTCAAGAGCCAAAATCTCACCAAAAAACCTACTATAGCTGATAAACCACTTACGGCTAAAAACAAGGAAGAGTAAAAAAGCACAAATCCTAGCCAATTAGTTATCTCTGGATTAACTGTATTTAATATAAAGATGAAAGCACCCCAGCAAGCCAAGGTAGCTATAATCATTAATGTGAGATAATTTTTTAAAGTCATAAAATAATTATATCATTAAAAATCTTTTTCTTTAAGCTTTGTTAACTCTACTTTACATTGATTAAGTTTATCTTTTTGTGTTTGCACTACTTTTTCTGGAGCTTTATCAACAAATTCTTTATTTTCCAATTGTTTATTTAAAAATTCAATCTGCTTTTCTAAATTTTTTATCTCCTTCTCTCTTCTAATCTTTTCCTTCTCCTTATCTATAGCTCCAATTAGAAATATTTCAACCTCAGCAACGGTAGCCTTAATTTCCCCTTTAATATTTTCACCTTTTTCTTTAATCTCTAAATCAGAGATACCAGTTTTTAAGCTCTTAATTAAAAGTTCTTGTTCTTTTATTTGCTGATAATATTTATGTGCATAAATTAAAACTTTAATTTTAGTAGCTGGCTCAACTTTATTTGCACTACGAGCTTCTCTAATTTTTATAATAATTTCTTTAATCAAGTTCATGGAGTCAATCTCTTTATCAAAACTATCTATATCAGCATTCGCTTCTGGCCATTTAGCTACCATTAACATTTTCTTTCCCTGATGAAGTTCTTGATATATAGCTTCACTCACAAAAGGCATAAATGGGTGCCAGAGTTTAAGTAGATTATCTAGTATATAATTTAAAAGTATCTGTTTTTGTGAATTCTTTTCAAACTTACTAATCTCTAAATACCAATCAGCAAAATCATTCCAGGTAAAGTTTCTCAATTTCTCACCTGCCTGAGAAAAGCGATAATTATTTAAATCTAAACTTACTTCATTAATTAATTTGTTAAAAGTGCTAAAAATCCATTTGTCTGAAACTGAAAAATCATTTTCATCTAATTTTACTGTATCTAAATCAACTCTATCTACAAAACTTATTATATATCTAGAAATATTCCAAAGTTTATTTAAAAAATTTCTAAAACTAGCAATCTTTTCTTCATCCAATTTTAAGTCATTACCGGCAGTATTACCAATTAAAAGTGAAAGTCTAGCAGAATCACTACCATATTTCTCTTTAATATCAACAGGATCGATACCGTTACCTTTTGACTTACTCATCTTTTTACCTTTTTTATCCAAAACCATACCATGAAGATAGACGTTCTCAAAAGGTATTTCTTCTAAAGCAAAATAGCTCATCATAATCATACGAGAAACCCACAACGTTATTATTTCATATCCAGTTTCTAAAACTTGTGTAGGGTGATATAAGTCTAAATCCTTAGTTTTTTCAGGCCAACCTAAAGTTGAGAATGTCCACATACCTGACGAAAACCAGGTATCTAAAGTATCTTCATCTTGTTGCCAACCATCTTCTTTAGGGGCTTCTGTGCCTACAAAAATCTCATCTTCTCTATACCATACAGGTATTCTGTGCCCATACCAAATTTGTCTAGAAATGCACCAATCATGAAGATTTTCCATCCAATCTTTATATCTTTTCTCAAAACGTTCTGGTATGAAATTAATCTCCTTGTCTTTTATAACACTTAAAGCTTTATCCTTTAAAGACTGATTGTTTAATCTGGAGATCTTTTTATTTACATTAATAAACCACTGCTTTGAAGGAAGTGGTTCAATAGGGCTATCACAACGATAACAAATTGAAAGATTATTATTTATTTCTTCAGTTTCTAAAAGTAAACCTTCTTCTAAGAGTCTATCTATGATCTTTTTTCTAGCATCATAAACACTTAAGCCAGAATAGTTGCCAAAACCCTGTTTAATCTGAGCGTCCTCATTAATAACTTTAATCATTTTTAAACCTTCTTTTTGAGCGATTTGCCAATCAAGTAATGAATGAGCTGGTGTAACCCCTAAGGCGCCTGTACCAAAATTCATGTCTACATTTTTGTCAGCAATTATTTTTATATCTAAATCTACACCAACAAAATTAACTTTATATATCTTTCCTATATAGTCTTTATATCTCTTATCACTTGGATTAACAGCAATAGCTGTGTCTCCCAGTTTAGTTTCAGGTCGAGTAGTAGAAATAGCAAAGGGAAAATCTTTGCTATATTTAAAGGTGTAAAGCTTTGCTCCCTGTTCTTTATACTCCACTTCATCATCAGCTAAAGTGGAGTGACATCTAGGACACCAATTAATTACTCTTTCCCCTCTGTATACAACTCCTTCTTTATACATTCTAACAAACATTTCTTTAACAGCTTTTTGCCTGTGGTCATCAAGAGTGAAAGCTAATCTACTCCAATCAAGAGAGGCTCCCATCTTTTGTATTTGTGAAATTATAGTTTTTTGAGTATTTAAAGCAAAGCTATTAACCTCTTGTAAGAACTTTTCTCTTCCTAGGTCATGTCTTGTTTGCCCCTTTTCTTTATACATTCTCTTTTCAACTACATTTTGTGTGGCAATAGCTGCATGATCGGTTCCTGGTAACCATAAAGTTCTATAGCCTTTTAAGCGATGAAACCTTATAAGCAAATCCTCAATAGCTATAGTTGAGGCATGTCCCATATGTAGTTTATCTGTTACATTGGGTGGAGGTAATATAATAGTATAATTTTTTGCATCAGCAGGTAAATCTAAATTATCAGGATTAAAAAAACCTGATTTTTGCCAATAATCATAAATGTCTTTTTCGTATTTTTCTGGGTTATATGCTTTATCCATATAGACTTACAGTATCAAAATAATTTGAGTCTGACAAGGTTTTTTGCTAGGCAAAAAGGAGTTTTTTATACCTTGACAGCTAATATTAACTAAGCTATATTTAAAGAATTCATTTTGATTAATAAATTTATGTTAACTAAAGAGGAACAATTTTTTAAAGAAATAAATAAGGCAAAGAATATTTTAATTTCTTTCTCTGTTGATTTTGATGGTGGTGCTGTCTCAAGCTCTTTAGCTTTATATTGGTTACTAAAAAAAATGGGTAAAGAAGTTAATATTGTGGCTGACCCGAGCTTATCCAATAATTCTGAACAAATTTCCTCTGAAAAAATATTTAACTTTTTACCTGGTTTTTCAAATATAAATGACACCTTAGATAATGTTAGAAAATTTATTGTTTCCTTAGATATTTCTAATGCCAAAGTTGATCAAATTAAATATACTTTAGAGAAAAATAAACTAAACTTTATAGTGTCACCTAAAGAAGGTTTTTTCACTGAAGAAGATATTAGCACACAAAGTAGTGGTTTTAAGTATGACTTAATTATTACTGTAGATACTATGGACTTAGAATCCCTAGGAAAGACTTATGATAATAATGTTGAGTTTTTTTATAAAACCCCAATTATTAACATTGATCATCAGGCTAGCAATGAAGAGTTCGGACAAATTAATATTATTAATTTAAATGCTGTCTCTAGCTCAGAAATAATTTTCAATATTTTTAAAAGTCAATCAGTAGATTTAATTGATGAAGATATTGCTACCTGTCTACTAGCTGGTATTATTTATAAAAGCAAGAGTTTTAAAAGTCCAAATCTAACCCCTAAAACCTTGCTTAGCACTTCACAATTAATTAATTTAGGTGCTAGAAGAGAAGAAATTATTAACAACTTGTATCGTTCTAGATCACTGGAATCATTAAAACTTTGGGGTAAAGTTTTAAATAACTTAAAATCTTTAAACAGTGAAGAGATTATCTACTCTAGCCTTACATCTCAGGATTTTAAAGATACAGGGGCAGAGTCTAAACACCTATTATCAGTAGTTGAAGAATTAATTGCTAGTATTCCTAAAGCAAAAATTATAATAATTTTCTTCCCTCAAAAAGATAATGAGAATATTACTAAATTTTTCATCTTTTCAATAAAAAACATAAACTCATTAGAAATTGTAAAAGAATATCAAGTAAAAGGATCTCAAAAGATAGCTCAAGGAATTGTTAAAGAAAAAATGAATGAAGCTAAGAATAAAGTGCTAGAAACAGTTAAAAACAAACTTGCGAAAATGTCTTTATAGTGCTAAATTAATAAACAGCTATTATATATATTAATAGTTTTTTTAGATTATTTGCGCCTATAGCTCAGGGGTTAGAGCACTGCTCTTATAAAGCAGGGGTCGATGGTTCAATTCCATCTAGGCGCACATAATAAAAATAACCACTTTTTAGTGGTTATTTTTAATAGTCTTTAATATTTACTTTTTAGCTAATTATTGCTATTTTATAGTAAAAGGGGTTTATAGCTCAGTTTGGTTAGAGCGCTACGTTGACATCGTAGAGGTCCCCTGTTCAAGTCAGGGTAAACCCACATAATTTTTAATAATACTAATTAACTTATCTATATTATAATATGAATTCAAGCAAACCAAAACAAGAAGAAAATATTTCAATCAATGAAAAATGGTTAGACGAAGATTACAGTGAAGGACAGTTATCTATAGATGTTTACGAAACTGATAAAAAAATCTATATTAAATCGACTATGGCTGGCGTCAAACCTGAGGATTTAAACATATCTTTGCATAATGACATGCTAACTATTAAAGGACATCGAGATCTAAACTTACCAGAAGAATTAAATGATGATAACAGCATTTATAAAGAATGTTATTGGGGTCCGTTTTCTAGAACAGTAATTCTCCCTACAGAAATAAATGAAGATAAAATAGATGCTGTACTGGAAGATGGAGTCTTAACAATCACCTTAATTAAACTAAAAAGAGCTGACAAAATTGAAGTAAAGGTAAAATAAAAAATATGTTAATTAAATTTAGTGTTAAAAGTATTGAAAAAGACTTTATCTACCTAGAAAATCAAGCTAAAGAAAATTTAAAAGTTAAAAGAGAAAACTTAGCTGAAAATATAAAGATTGGTGATGAGATAAAAATAAAATTATTTAAAGGAGATCAAGACCAAAATAATTTAGGTAAAGAAATTTTAAATGAGATTTTAAATAGCAATGAAAATAAATAAATGAATTTATTTCTTAAACATAAAATAAAATTTATTATATTCATACTTATAATAGCAAGCCTTGTGTTTGCTTATTTTGCATACAGTAAAAGTTATTCCAATAAAGCACTTTCTGGTTTAAGCTTTGCTAATTACAATCTTTCTAATAGAGAAGCAGCTGAAATAGAAGATTTAGTAAATAAAGAAGTTGAAAAATACAATAATGAAGGTATGGTATTTTATTACCAAGATAAAAAAATTGCTCTTAGTCCCACAGTTTCTTCATTTGAACCTGACCTAGCTTATCCAATAGTATATTTCGATGCAAAAGAAACGGCTAGAAATGCAATTAACTATGGAAAAGACAAGTCTTTTGTAGAGAACCTTGTTAAAAGTTTTAAAACTTTAATTAATGGGAAAAGAGTTGAACTAGTATATAACTTAGAAGAAGGAAGAATAAAAGAATTACTGCAAAGTAAATACAAGGAGCTTGAATACCCTGCTCAAGATGCAAAATTAATTATTGAAGTTAATGAGGATGAGAATAACATTTATATAGAGGAAGAAAAAATAGGTAAGATTATAGATTATGAACAAGCTATTTCTGATTTAAAAAAGAGTCTTGATTTAGCTCAAGACGTTTCTATCCGACTCCAAGACAAAACAGACTATCCTCAAATATACAAACAAGACGTAGAAGATAAAATAAGTGAGGCTAATGAATTAATGAGCTTAAGCCCTATTAACTTATATCATAAAAATCGAGAGTGGTTAGTAAATAAAGAAGACTTTTCTAAGTGGTTAAACTTTAAAAAACTAGATAATCAAGAAATAATTATTGAAGTAAATGAAAATAAAATTAAAGAATTTTTAAATAAAGAAATAGCCCCTAATATAGACAAAGACCCGGTAAAAGCAGACTTTGTTATTAAAGATGGAAAAGTAGAAGAGTTTCAGCTAGCTGAAAAAGGATTGAATTTAGAAATAAATAAAACCACAGAACTTATTCAAGAAAATATCAAAAACAAAGACTCTGAAATAGATTTAGTTGTTTCAGATATTAACTATAATACTTCAGATAATTTAAATCTTGGAATTAAAGAAATTATCGGAACTGGACATTCTAATTTTGCTGGTTCCCCAGCTAATAGAAGACATAATATTCAAGTGGGAGCTGATACTTTAAATGGTATGCTTATAAAACCTGGCCAAGAGTTTTCTTTAGTACAATCCCTAGGAGATATAGATGCTGCAAACAATTACTTACCTGAACTCGTTATTAAGGGTAATGAAACAGTGCCAGAATATGGCGGTGGCCTTTGCCAAATTGGAACTACAGTTTTTAGAACAGCTTTAGATTCAGGACTTGAAATAACTGAGAGAAGAAATCACTCATACAGAGTTTCATACTATGAACCAGCTGGAACAGATGCAACTATCTATGATCCTAAGCCTGACTTTAGATTTTTAAATGACACCCCTAACCATATAATGATTCAATATCGTATTGAAGGAAGTGATTTATACTTTGATTTTTGGGGTACTAATGATGGTAGACAAGCCAGTACCACTTATCCTGTAATATATAACATAAAAGAACCGCCTCCAACTAAATATATTGAAACCGAAGATCTTGAACCAGGCAAAGTAAAGTGCACTGAAAGTGCACATAATGGAGCTGATGCCTATTTTGATTACACTGTAAAATATCCTGAAGGTAGTGATACTCAAAAAGAAGATAAAGAAAGAAGATTCTATTCTCGCTATACACCATGGCAAGAGGTTTGTTTGATAGGAAAGGAAGAAGAGAAAAACGCTACCTCAACAGAGGAAGTAATTATTGATGAAGATGATCAAGTAACAGATGAAAGTACAGAAGATAGTACTGAAAATGAAGACAGTAATGACAACCAATAAATTAAAGACTTTGATATAAAAAAAGTTATATATAAATATAACTAATAAAAAAAGACCACCTGAAGCGGGCAAGGCAAGAAAATCAACTCTCGGTGTCCTTAAGCCGGAGCCTAAGAAACCAAAGATGATGACCTCCCCATGCTTGTCGTGTGCCATACCCGCTTCAAGTGGTCTTATAAAGTTTTAATTTTCTAACTCTAGAAAGTATAGCAAAGAAAAACATACTTGTCAACAGTTAGCGCCTACTTTATCAAAATTTCATAAGATTCACTATCTGCTAAACTATAAACTTCTATATTAAGGGCTTTAGCCTTATTTATAACCTCTGCACTAGGAAGCCCATGTTTATTACCTTTTTCAACACTTATTATCATTTTTTGAGGCCTATAAAAACTTAAAAAATCCCAAGAATTACTATTTTTTGAACCGTGGTGAGCAGACTTTAAAACATCAAATTTTAAGCTTTTATCCATACTTATTAACTGTTTTTCCACAGCCTTAGAAATATCACCTGTGAAAAGTATTTTTAGTTTTCCACAGCTAAAATAATTAACAATTGACAATTCATTCGTATCAAAACCCACTTTTTTCTCTTCTAGTTTTGGCCATAAAAAATACAAATAACAATTCTTTCTAAGTCTAATTTTATCACCCCTTTTCACATTAATGAGATTAATCTCTTTATTTTTAATATTTTTAAGGAATAACTCAAAGCTTTCGTTTCCTTTATTCTTATCATAGTAATATATATTATCAACTTTATATCTATTAATTAGCTCTGCTAAACCAAAATAATGATCACTATGTGGATGGGTAACTACAAGATCATTAATTATCATCTCATCCTTTAAAACTTTAGGAATCTCTAACAGCGCTTGCCAATCAGGGCCTCCATCTATTAAAACTGTCCTTTCTTTTGTATAAATTAAACTTGAATCACCCTGCCCTACTGACATAAAAACTACTTTCTCCGCCTTGTTAGCTTTTGTTATTAAAATTAAAAAGAATATAAATAAAGCTAATATAAGAACTTGATTAAGTTTTTTTCTTTTCATCTTTCGATTATAACAGACAGTGATGAAGTAATTTTAAATTTAATAATTAAATTAAGAAAACAAAAAACAGGATTATTAACCCTGTTTTTTTTATGATGATTTATTGTTTTTAAATACTAAGACGCTCCTTTAAAAACAGCTCTAAATCTTCTATTTTTACCCTAACCTGTTCCATAGTATCTCTATCTCTAATAGTAACATCATTGTTTTCTAAACTATCAAAGTCAATAGTTACACAATAAGGAGTTCCAATTTCATCTTGTCTGCGATAACGCTTACCAATATTGCCACTACTATCAAACTCACAATAATAATCCTTCTTTAAGTTGTTATATATTTCTTTAGCTTTATTAAAAAGTTTCTCTTTATTCTTTAAAAGTGGAAATACTGCTATTTTAATAGGAGCTATTTTTTTATCTATCTTTAAAACCACCCTGGTATCCTTTTCTAAGTCTTCTTCATGGTAGGCGTCGCAAATAATAGCTAGGAAGGCTCTACCTACACCACTAGAAGCTTCAACAACATGAGGAATATACTTTTCTTTAGTTTCTGGGTCTAAATATTCTAAGTTTTGTCCACTATATTTGCTATGCTGAGATAAATCATAATCACCTCTAGCATGAATACCCTCTAATTCCTTAAAACCAAAAGGATAATTGTATTCTATGTCATAAGCTTCTTTTGCATAAAAAGCTAATTTTTCATGTTTATACCATCTTAAATTCTCCTCTTTAATACCAATATCAAGATAAAAGTCCCATCTCTCTTTTTTTAATTTTTCATATTCATCTTTTGTCATATCTGGATGAATAAAATACTGCATTTCCATTTGTTCAAATTCTCTAGTTCTAAATATAAACTGACGAGCTGTAATCTCATTTCTAAAAGCTTTTCCAATTTGAGCAATACCAAAAGGAATTTTAACTCTAGTAGTATCCATTACATTTTTATAATTAACATAAATTCCTTGAGCTGTTTCACCTCTTAAATATGATGGCTCTTTATCCCAATTACCAGTAAAATTACCTAGGTTTGATTTAACTAACAAGTTAAAACTTTTTGGTTCAGTAAAATCCTGTTTACCACAATTAGGACATTTAATCTTCTCTTTATTACTTTGAAATATGTCAGCAATCTCCTCTTCTGACATTTTCTCGTCTGCAAACACACCCACTTCCTCAAGTAGGGTATCAGCTCTTAAGCGTGCATTACAATTCTTACACTCCATTAAAGGGTCACTAAAACCAGAAACATGGCCACTAGCTTCCCAAACTTTAGGACTGGTAAATATAGCAGAATCAAGTCCAACTATATTTTCTTTTTCTTGTGTCATTTTTTTCCACCAATAATCTTTTATATTTTTAGCTAATAGTGATCCATATGGTCCAAAATCATAAACAGCGCTAAAACCACCATATATTTCTGAAGAAGGGTAAACAAAACCACGCCTTTTAGCTAAAGCTATAATTTTTTCTAATTGATTGTCATTTTTTGTCATATATATATTAATTTAATCTCTATATTTACATATCTTTAACCAATTCAAAACCTAACAGATAAGTACCATTTTCTAAAACTTGACTAATTGCTTGGATTAATTTTAATCTGGCTTTTTTTTCTTTATCATCTGCTTTAATAATCGGCACCTTATGGTAATAATCATTAAACTTCTTAGAAAGCTCAAATAAATACTTAACTAACTCAGAAGGATTGTAACCCTGTCTTGAATTTATAATCACTTGTGGGAATTTAGATAAATGTATAACTAAATCTTTTTCTTCATTAAAATCTAAATACTTGTATATATTCTTAGTTAAAATTCCTGGTTTTGCTTTTTTTAGTATACTATTTATCCTTGCATAAGTATAATTAATATACGGACCAGAATTGCCAGAAAAACTAACACTTTCTTCTATGTCAAAAGCAAAATACTTGAAAGGGTTAATCTTTAAAAAAGCATATTTAATTGAACTAACAGCTAGCTTCTCTGAAACTTCTTCAATATTACTTGTAATATTAATATTGTTACCTTCATCATCCTCTCGCCTACGAATAAGTTCTTTAATCTTATCTTTTGCTAAATCAATAACTGTTTCAGCTAAGACCACCTTACCTAAACGTGAAGACATCTTTCCCTTTTTTAAACCTACAAATTCATAAGCATTATGTTTTTGTTTGTCTTTAAACCTTTGTGGATCTAAAAGTTCTTGGACTTTAAAATTCACCTTAAAGAAACTAATTTGTTCCACAGCCACATTATGTATACATAAATCGATTTTTCCAAAGTCAGTGAATTCTCTATATGCTAATCCTAATTCTTTACCGTCATAAGTTGGAAGTCCCTGTGAATTCAAAAATACCCTAGTCTCTAAACCATATTCTTCTCCAGGAAATATCACAGCCCCCTCACTTCTAACCAATATTTCTTTTTGTATAGCTTCTTCAATATAATGCATAGCCTCATCTTTTACTTCTGACTCCATATATTGACGATCAAAACTACTATCTAATCTTTTATATATTTGTGCAAATTTGTCTAAACTCCATTTCTTTCCTAAATCCCAAAGCTTCTTTATTTCTTTGTCATTTTGATTATATATTTCTTTATTAATATCTTCTATTTCCTTTTTAGCAAGAAGGTCGGTTTCAAAGGCATTAGCGCCTTCACTATAACAATTTGCCAATAAAGAAACTCTTTCATTAATATTTTCAGGATAATCTTTTTCTTCTATCTTCTTGAAAGACCATAAACACTTGGCTATATGCATTCCAACATCACCCTGATAATTAGTACGTATAACCTGAGCAGAGCTGAACTCAAAAATTCTCACCAGTGACTCACCTAAAATAATATTTCTTAAATGCCCAATGTGAAAAGCCTTAAAGGGATTAGGATGAGCAAACTCTATCATTATTTTTTTACCTTTAAAATCTTGGTTTTGTCCATATTTACTCTTTTCCTTAAAAATAGCGCTTAGTGTTTGCGAAATTATATAATCTTTGTCTAAAAAAAAGTTTAAATAAGGACCTTGCGCTTTCAAATTTTTAACACCCTCAATCCTTTCTAATTTATCTTCTAGGCTATCCGCTATTTGTATAGGATTTTTTGTAGTTTTTTTAGCTAAAGTAAAAGTGGGCAAACACAAATCTCCTTGTTCTTTTTTAGGAGGAAAAACAATGTCAGCACTATTTATTTTGTATTCTAAAAGCACTTTATTTACCTCAAGAACTATATTTTGCTTTAATTTTTCTAAAATATCCATATTATTTTTTTACTTTCAAAAAATATCTTTTACCTTTTTGAATTAACCTAGGTTTTTCTAAACTTAATTCTAAATCTACACTTTCAACAAGTTCACCGTCAATCTTTAAGCCATTTTGCTTGATTAACCTTCGTGCTTCTCCTTTACTAGATGTTAATTTTGTTATTACTAATAAGTCTAAGATGTTTAAGCTATCTTTTTTTAAAGAGATTTGTTCTATATTATCAGGAACTTCTTTCTTTTGAATAGTTCTAACAAAATACTCTTCAGCTCGCTGTGCTTCTTTATCACCTTTTATGCTACTAGTGATTTCTCTAGCTAGTTTCATCTTCATGTCTCTAAAATTCACGTCTTTAGTCTTTAATTGTTTTTGAATGTCTTGCACTTCCTGCCAATCTAATTGTGTACACAACTCAAAAGCCACTGACATTACTTCATCAGGCCAGGACATTACTTTTCCATATATTTCATTAGCTTCTTCATTTAAGAAAACAACATTACCTTCACTTTTACCCATTTTTTTGCCACTCTCATCAGCTAAAAGCTTCATGGTTAAAACAAATTTTTCTTTATTTTTCAAGGTTTTAAGTAAATCTCTGCCGCACATCATATTAAACATCTGATCATTACCGCCAATCTCTAAATCTACATCCATAGCCACACTGTCATAGGCCTGAGTTAATGGATAAAGAAATTCGTGAAGATAGATAGGTTTTTCTTCTTCTTGTCTTTTTTGAAACATATCTCTTTGTAGCATTTGCTGTACTGTAAAGTTTGAAGATAGCTCAATTAAATCTTTAAAGCTTAATTTATCATTCCATTCACTATTATATTTTAGCTTAGCAGGATTATTACCACTAAAACTTAAAAAAGAAGATGCTTGTTTTTTATAGTCTTTACTATTTACAAGCACGTCCTCTCTGCTTAACTTCTTTCTAACAGAAGTTTTGTCAGTAGGGTCACCAATCATGCCAGTAAAATCACCTATTAAAAATATTACCTCGTGTCCAAGCTTTTGAAATTGTGACAATTTATTTATTAAAATAGCATTACCAATGTGTAATGATTTAGCGCTGGGGTCAAAACCACAATATAGTTTGATTTTTTCACCACTTTTTAATTTTTTTTCTAAACTAGCCTTATCAGGATAGATATCTTCCACGCCTCTTTCTATTAATTCAGCTATATCCTGATTATTAGTGTTAATTTTCATATATCTAATGTTATAACTTAAAATAATTAATATTTTTTAAGAAATTATTTAGCCAACTTCTTAGCTTCTAATTTAATTTCTTTAGAAGCTTGCGTTTTAGCTTTATAAAAATCCATAAGTAAAAAAACTAACAAACTTCCTACAATAATACCAAAAACATTTAAAACAAAAAACTCTAAAACTCTAAAAAATAAAAACCAGCTTTGTTCTCCTAAAACTAAACCTAAGGCAGTTAAAGGTGGAATTAAAGTAACTGTAATAGCTGTTCCTGGTAAAATATTATCTAAATTTGGTTTTGCCCAACTATAACTAGCAGCTATACCGGCAGTAACAGCAACTACAAAAGAAAACCATGAGGGCTTCATTAAAGTAATTAAATCAATTCTATAAACATAGACTTTAGTTAAAAACCCAACAATAAAGGCAATAATAAGAGCTAAAATTATAGAAAATAAAAAAACTTTAACTGATCTTAATAATAATTTTCTTTCATTTGTTACCACACCTAAGGCAATCGCCAATATTGGAAAAAGTAAGGGCGTCACCAGCATACCTCCAATAACTAAAATAATATTATTAGAAGCCAAACCAAAAGTAACGATTAAAGTAGAAATGATGACTAAAAAATAAAACTCTACACTAGGAGAGCTAGAATCTATAACCTTAGAAATGAAATCATTACGTGAATTCTGCGTAATTTTAAATACTTTTTTTATTTTCATAGTATATTGCTTGTATATTAGTATTTTTATTGTATATTATTTAATTTTATTTAGCAATTATATAAAAATTATTAAATTGGCAACTATTGTCTCCTGTGGTATAATTATATATACAAATCATTAACTAACAAAGGCTTTTTAGCTATATTAATTTAAATTTTATGTTTTCTTATCGTAAAATCTTAAGACAATCACTAAACATTACTTGGCACAACAAATATCTCTGGTTCTTTGGTTTATTTGCTACTTTCTTAGGTGCTGGTGGTGAGTATCAAATTATAAATAATATCGTTGAAAATAATGGGGGAACAACCTTAAACGCAATAGGTCGTTTTTTTGCAATTTTTAACCCAGAACTATGGACAAACATTGGCCCTTACTTTGCAGAGAATCCTAGAGATGCTTTAATTAGTGTTATTTTCTTAATTCTAGCTCTAGCTATATTTATATTTTTAGTTATTTTAACAATTAGCTCACAAGCTGCTTTAGTTGATCAAGCCAAAAAATTATATAATAACGAAAAAAAAGATTTAGGTATCAGTAAAGGGATGTTAGTAGGACAATCACATTTTTGGCCAGTTCTAGGTGTTAACATATTAGTTAAGGTACTTATTGCTTCTATATTTTTCTTAATTTCTCTACCTATTATTTTAACCTCTTCCATCTCTTGGGTATCAATTATTGTCTATACCATCTTATTTTTAATTTTTATTCCCGTGGTAATAGGTTTATCTCTAATAGCAAAATATGCAATTGCTTATATTGTGATAAAAAAGAATAAATTTATAGAAGCAATTAATAATGCTGTAAATTTATTTTCTAAAAATTGGGTTATCAGTTTAGAAATGGCTTTTATTTTGATGTTAATAAATATAATTGTAGGTATAATGATACTAGTAGCTATGTTTGCTATAGCTGCCCCTTTTGTGATTCTAAGTATTATTTTTGCTAATTTTACAATCTTCTGGTTAATTACATTTATAGGCTTTACTCTTTTGATATTAGCCGTAATTTGGCTTGGCTCTATGTTAACAGCTTTCTTAATTAATTCATGGACAAAACTTTTCTTGGAATTACTTGATCGAAAGGCTGTAAGTAAGATAAAAAGATTAAATGATAAAGAAAAAGGTAAAAATACTAAAAATACTAGAAAAAAGAAGAAAACTAAAAAATAATTCCTTATTATTTTTAAATTGCTATATAATACAAAAACTATATAAATTATATAGCAATTTAATAATTATACACTTATTATGTCTACCTATAACTCCATTAATAACTTGATTAATTCTGATGATGTTCAAGACGAAGATACTATTCAAGGAAAATTAGCAAAAAAACAAGAAGAAATTAAAATAAAAGAAATGGAAGAACAAACTATGGCTAAAGCTGAAGAAGCTGGCCTAAAGTATGTTAATCTATTTGCTTTTCCTATAAGCCCTGATGCAATTGTTTTAATAGATGAAAAAGTAGCTAAAGAAAAAGAAGTTATTTGCTTTTATTATGATGGAGAAAACATTCGTATAGCCACCACTGATCCAGAAGCTAAAGCTGCTAAAGAAATACAAAAAGAACTTGATGCTAAATATTTTACTAACAGTAGAATATACTTAATATCTCGACATAGTTTTGAATATGCCTTAGAAGTATATAAAGCTATTCCTAAAATAAAAAAGTATGATAGTGGAGTGGAAATTCCAGCTAAAGATTTAGAAAAGTTTAAAAATGAAATCACTGATTACAAAAAGCTTGCTGAAAAAATAAATCAAGTGAATATTACTGATATTGTTACTCTTATTTTAGCTACTGCTATTAAGGTTGATGTCAGTGATGTACATATTGAAGCTGAGGACAAAGGAGTAGTTGTGAGACTAAGAATTGATGGTGTTTTGCAAGAGGCTGCTACTATTAAAAAGGAACAATGGAAAAAAATTATTTCCCGTTTAAAACTTTTAGCAGGTGTAAAAATTAATATTGAAGGCGCACCACAAGATGGTCGTTTTAAAATTTATCTACCTAATGAACAAATTGATGTGCGTGCTTCCTTTTTACCTACAGCCTTTGGAGAAAGTGTGGTTATGAGAATTTTAAGATCTGAATCTATTCAATTAGGATTTGAGGAGTTAGGTCTTAGAGATGAAGCCTATAACATATTAAAAGAAGAAATTAAAAAACCTAACGGTCTAATACTAACAACTGGTCCTACAGGTTCAGGTAAAACCACTACTTTATACTCTATTTTAAATAAATTAAATCAACCAGGAACAAAAATTATCACCTTAGAAGACCCGATTGAGTATCAATTAGAAGGAATTAATCAAAGTCAAATTAACAGAAAAAAAGAATATACTTTTGCTAATGGACTACGTTCAGTCTTGAGGCAAGATCCAGATATTGTTATGGTAGGAGAAATTCGCGATCTTGATACAGCTGAAATTTCCGTACAAGCTAGTTTAACTGGTCACTTAGTTTTATCCACCTTGCACACTAATGATGCCTCAGGTGTTATACCTCGTTTAATAGACATGGGTGTAAAACCATATTTCTTAGTTCCCTCAATTAACGCTGTTATTGGTCAAAGATTAGTTAGAAAATTGTGTAATGAATGTAAAACAGAATATCAACCAGCTGAAGAGGAGAATGAAAAACTTAAGAAAATACTTGCTGTAATCTCACCAAAATCAAATCTTGACGTTCCTACTGAAATACCTAAATTATTTAAACCCAACCCAGAAGGTTGTGATAAGTGTAACTTTATAGGCTATAAAGGAAGAGTTGGTATTTATGAAATATTCACGCTAGATGACAAAATTAAAGACTTAGTTATAAAAGAAGCTGCTTCTTTTAAAATTTTGCAACAAGCTATTGAAAATGGCATGATTACCATGCTTCAAGATGGAGTTTTAAAAGCTATAGAAGGTAAAACTAGTTTAGAAGAGATCTATAGAGTAATTGGTAATACCGACTACGTGGATGAATTATATGATATTGTTATTAGCCAAACTATTGGTAGAGGTATAAAAATTAATCAAGAAGAACTTGATGAAGCTAAAGAGCTAAGTCAAGATTTAGTTAATATAAATACTAGTTTTAAAAATGTATCTGTACAAAAAGTACTAAAAATAATTGTTGCTATGGCTATACAGGCTGATGCTGGAGATATTCATATCGAACCAACTGAAACTAGCGTGAAAGTACGTTTTAGAATAGATGGCGTATTGCATGATGTGGTTGATTTAGCTAAAGATCATTATTTACCACTGTTATCAAAGGTTAAAATTCTTATTGGTGTAGCTACTAATGTTAAGAAAGCGACAATTGATGGTCGTTTTAGCATTAAAATGCCCACTAAACGAGCTGACAGTCGTGTTTCTATCATCTCAGGAGGTTATGGTGAAACTATTGTAATTCGTCTTCTAGCCTCTCAAGCTCAAAGTCTTGACCTTAAAGAATTGGGCATGGAAAAATACAGCCTAGAACCTTTAACAAGGTCAATTTCTAAAACTAAGGGTATTATAATTACTACTGGGCCTACCGGTTCTGGTAAAACTACTACTTTATACTCTGCTCTAAATAAATTAAACAGTCCAGATGTTAAAATTATTACTGTTGAAGATCCTATTGAATACCAAATGCCTGGACTCATGCAAACACAAATTGATGCTGATCAAGGCTATACTTTTGCTTCAGCTATGAAATCTTTACTTCGCCAAAACCCTAACATCATGATGGTGGGAGAAATTAGAGATGAAGAAACAGCTAACATAGCTATTGAAGCTGCTACCACTGGTCATTTAGTTCTCTCTACTTTACATGCTAATAGCGCAGCTAGCGCAGTTAGTCGTTTAAGTGGTCTAAATGTACCTAGACAACTCCTTGCTAATGCTCTAGAGGCTTCAATTGGACAAAGATTAGCTAGAAGGATTTGTCCTCATTGTAAAGAAGAAATTAAAATCAGTGAAGAACAATTAAATGAAGTTAGAGAAGTTTTAGATTCTATTAGCGACAAAGCTAAAGTTGAAATACCAAGTGAACTTAAATTTTATCAAGGTAAAGGTTGTCCACAATGTAATAGTTTAGGCTACAAAGGAAGAATCGGTATTTATGAAGTTATGGAAGTTTCTAGTGAAATTAGAAAAGCCATTCAAAGTAAAGAAGTTATTGATTATGAAATAGAAGAATTAGCTGTAAAAGCAGGTACAGTGACTATACTTCAAGACGGTGTTATTAAGGCACTAAAAGGTTACACCACTTTAGATGAAGCTTTTAGGTCGCTAAGATAATAACTTCAATTAAAAAATAAATAATTACTTATATATGATAAAAAAATCATTTGTTCAAAAACTTAAAAAAGATCATGTCGAAAAAAATAAAGAAAGGAGTAAAATAATTAAATCTAGTAATCCTATTTTACATGACTCAAAAAGAATTATTTTTTCTTTACATAGACAAGATTACAATAAGGCTGAAAATGATTTAAAAAAATTAGAGGAGGATATCAAAAAATTACAAAAAAATTTAGGTGCTGCTCGCTTAGAGCAAGAAGGTTCATATAAAGCAGCTATTGAAGAATTTTTAGAAGCACATCTTTTTTGGCAATGGCTAACTAAACATAAAATTGAAAAATTGAAAAATCTAAAATTAAGTCATGAATCATATTTAGGTGCTATATCTGATTTAATAGGAGAGATGGCAAGGTTTTGCACTAACCAGGCAGCTAAGCATAACACTAAAGAGGTAACAAGGGCTAGTGAAGATGCTTCTGAACTCTTAGCCTCATTAACTGAATTTGATTTTACGGGTTACTTAAGAACAAAATACGATCAAGCTAGAGGACACTTAAAAAAAATTGAACAAGTTAATTACGATATTAGTATTAGACAATAATGTTTTAGCTAAAATAAATTATGAAGATAGCTATTATCTCTGATATTCATGACAATCTAGTAAATTTAAATAAATTTATAAACTGGGCTAACAACAATGATGTTAATGTTATTTTTTGCACAGGCGATTTAACAAATGAAGAAAGCGCTAGAAAACTAGCTAAAGATTTTAATAAAAATATTTATATTATCTCTGGAAACGCAGAACTCTATGATCCGCAAGTTTTCCATGATTATAATAACACTCATCATTTAGGAGAAACCGGTATTATATCATTAGCAGACACTAAGTTTGGCCTATGTCATGAGCCTCACTTTATTCATGAACTCATTGAAAAAAGACCTGATTTAGATATTATCTTCTACGGGCACACTCACAAACCTTGGATTGAAAAACGAGGGCAAACAAGGGTAGTTAATCCGGGAACTTTAGCAGGTCTTTTTCAAAAAGCAACTTTTGCCTTATATGACACTGAAACTAAAAAAATAGAATTAAAGATATTAGAAATTATTAAATAAATTAAATATGATTACTAAAAAAATAAAAGATACTGCTGTAGAGGCAGCAAAAAGGGGTGGTCGAATACTTTTAAATAGATATAAAAGTTTTGATCGCGCTAAAGTAAACTTTAAATCTAAACATGAAATACTAACAGCTGCTGATTTAGCTGCAGAAAAAGAAATAATTAAAATAATACGTAAAAACTTTCCTGAACATCAAATACTAGCAGAAGAGTCAGGAGAAATAAAAAATAAATCTGACTATAAATGGTTTATTGATCCACTTGATGGAACAACTAATTTTTCCATACATAACCCATTGTGGGCTACTTCTATTGGTCTAAGCTATAAAAATAAACTAGTTTTAGGTATAGTTTATTCTCCTAGTTTAGATGAGTTTTTCTATGCAGAAAAATCTAAAGGTGCTTTTTTGAATAATAAAAAAATAAAAGTTTCTAATTTTAGTGGAGAAAAAGTAGTTAATACTTTTTGTCATGGAAGTCAAAAAAAGCACATTAAAAAAGCAATCCGTTATTATAACAAACAAAAGTTAGCACAATTTGATGCTAGGCAAATGGGCAGCGCTTCTATGGAGTTAGCCTATGTTGCTAGTGGTAGAGTGGAGTCAATTACTATTCCTGGGGCTAATTCATGGGATGTAGCTGCTGGTGTCTTGTTGGTAAAAGAAGCGGGTGGAAAAGTTACTGATTTTAATAATAAAACCTGGAACCTAGATAGTTATGACATTATAGCTAGTAACAAAAAGGTGCATGGTCAAATTCTTGATGCTTTGAGTTAAAACTAATTAAGAAAATTCTTGAGTATAAAAAAATGGGATAAATATTATATCCCATTTTTTATATATAAATAATTTAAAAAAGCTATTTTAAAACATCTTTTAAGTACTGACCTGTATAGCTTCTCTTTATTTTAGATACTTGCTTAGGCGTACCTTCAGCTACAATTTTTCCACCCATGTCTCCACCTTCAGGGCCTAAATCAATAATCCAATCTACTGATTTAATAATATCTAAATTATGTTCTATCACTAAAATAGTATTACCTTTATCAACTAACTTATTTAAAACCTTAAGTAATCTGTCAATATCATCAAAGTGCAAACCAGTGGTAGGTTCATCTAAAATATAAATAGTCTTACCAGTAGCTCTTCTAGATAGCTCTGTAGCTAACTTAATTCTCTGAGCTTCACCACCTGAAAGAGTAGTAGCTGGTTGGCCTAACTTAATGTAACCTAAACCTACTTCACATAATACTTTTACCTTTTGGTAAATAGTAGAATTGTTCCTAAAAAAATTCATTGCCTCTTCAGCAGTCATTTCTAGGATGTCATGAATATTTTTATCCCTATAATATATATCTAAAACTTTCTTTTTATAACGCTTACCTTGGCAAACTTCGCATTTAACATAAACATCTGATAAAAATTGCATTTCAATCTTTATAGATCCGTCCCCACTACAATTTTCACAGCGCCCACCTGGAACATTAAATGAGAAAGACCCAGCATCAAAACCTTTTAATTTAGCTTCTGCCTGCTCAGCAAATAATTCTCTGATAGGAGTAAAGACTCCGGTATAGGTAGCAGGATTTGAACGAGGAGTTCTTCCTATTGGGGATTGATCAATATTAATTACTTTATCAATATTTTCCAAACCTTTGATTTCTTTGTGTTCTCCTGGAAAAGTTTTAGCACGATAAAACTTCTTACTAAGAGCTTTAGCTAAAATGTCACTCATCAAGGTAGATTTACCAGATCCTGAAACGCCAGTAATAGCAACAAATTTTCCTAGTGGAATTTTAACATCAATATTTTGTAAATTATGCTCATTAGCTCCTAATATTTCTAGAAACTTTTTATTACCTTTATGATAATTTAAAGGTGTAGGTATTTTTTTCTTACCAACTAAATATTTACCAGTAATAGATTTACTGCTTTTCTTCATTTGAGCTGGACTACCTTCAAATATTATTTCACCACCATGCTCACCCGCCCCAGGACCAACATCTACAACATGGTCAGCAGCTAAAATAGTAGCCTCGTCATGTTCTACAACTATAACGGTATTACCTTTTTCTTTTAATATTTTCAAAGTTTTAATTAGCTTGCCATTGTCTCTTTGGTGCAAACCAATAGAAGGTTCGTCTAAAATATAAAGCACCCCTATTAGTGAGGACCCAGCTTGTGTGGCCAAGCGAATTCTTTGCGCTTCTCCTCCTGACAAGGTAGTGGCACTTCTATCAAGGGACAAATATTCTAAACCAACATTTTGTAAAAGTAGCAACTTATTCATTATCCCTCTAACTATTGGGGTATAAATTTGTTTATCTTTTTCATTAACTTTATTGCTTTTACTTAAATCTTTAAAAAAGTTCTGCAAATCTGTAATGTTTTTATTCACTATTTTATCTATACTATAACCAGCCATCTTCACTGCTAAAAACTCCGGCTTCAATCTCCTACCATCACAAGTGGAGCAAAGTAGAACTCGCATATATTGTCCCAATTCTTCTTGTAAATATCTAGACTCTGTCTCTTCATATTTTTTTTGCAAAAAAGGTAGTACTCCTTCCCAAGAATCTTTTCCATACAATATAATATTTAAAGAATCGTTTTTAAGATTCTTTACACTCATATTTAAATCAACACTAAATTTTTCAGCAGCTTTTTTCATTTCTATTAACATATCCTTCATGCCTGAAACTCTACATCTAGAAAGTGGCCTAATAGCGCCTTGATTAATACTTAGTTTTTCATTAACAATTAGTTCAGGATCTAATTCTAAGCGTGTACCAAGACCTTTACAACTTGAACAGGAGCCCTGAGATGAATTAAAAGAAAAATATCCAGGCTTAAGCTTAGTCATATGAAAATTACAGTCTCTGCAGACCAAGAAGATAGAAGGATTGTGCTTACTATCTTTGGATATATGTTTTACTAATCTTTTATTGCATAAAGGACAGTGAGGAATACCGATTTTAGCGAATAAAAGTCTGAGATAATCATATATCTCAGTAATTGTTCCTACTGTAGAGCGAGGATTATGTGAAACAGATTTTTGATCAATGGATATAGCTGGTGACAAACCCTCGATAGATTCAACATCAGGCTTGTCCATTAAATCAATAAATTGACGTGCATAAGCTGACAAAGATTCGACATACCTTCTTTGACCCTCAGCATAAATAGTATCAAAAGCCAAAGAAGACTTACCTGAACCAGATAAACCTGTAATAACAATAAACTTATTGCGAGGTAACTTTATGCTTAAGTTTTTTAAATTGTTTACTTTAGCGCCTTTAACTTCAATGAACTTTCTTTCCATGTTTCTTATATTAAAAAGTGATTTATGAGAAATGATAATTTAATATATACTCTACACTATATTAAAAGATTTTTCAAGGTCTATTATAAACAGAAAAAAGCAAAAATATAAGTTTTAATTATATAAAGTTTTAGATTGCTGTTTATAATATAGAATAAAACATAGCAATAAATCTCATAAGTAAAAAATCAAACCAATTGAGCTTATAATTTTCTGCTTTAATTTTACTAGAGTCTTTTCTCCATTTAGCTACAATTTCTTTAACCTCAGATATTGCTTGTTTGTCTTTAATAAAAATACCTATCTCTAAGTTCAATTTAAAAGATGCAATATCCATATTGTGAGAACCCATAAATAACTCCCTATCGTCAATTAACATTAATTTAGCGTGATTCATGGATCCATGATAATAAACATCAATTCCTAAAGAGGACATTTTCTTAACATAAGATTTATTAATAAAGTTTACTAACCACAAATCTGTTTTTTTTGGGACAAGTATCTCCACCTTCACACCTCTTTTTACTGCCTTATCTAAAAGCACAGCTAACCACAATGGTGGTAATAAATAAGGAGTGACTATAGTTATATTTTCTTTAGCCTTAATTATTTTTTCCCTGTAATAGGCACTGATGGTAGAAATATTTTCATGAGGATTATGTTCTAAAATAATATTTTTAACTTTTGTTAATTTAGATTTATTATATAAATCCAATATTTCTTTTTCTCTACCACCGTACATTTTATAACTATAAGCAAATGTTCTACTAATAGATTTTATTAACTTTTTACCTGTTATTTTAATTTGTAAATCATTCCATTTGCTAGTAGATTTTTTAATATTTACACCACCTAAAAAAGCAGTGTGATTGTCTATAACCAATATCTTTCTATGCGTTCTACGTAAAAGATTAGAAGCATACAAAAACTCAGCACCAGCGTTTCTAAGTTTTTTAACTACAGCTATAGGCATCTTCTGACTTCCAACCTTATCTGCAATAATAGCCACCTTAACACCAGACTTGGCTTTTTCAATTAATGTTTCAATAAAATTATATTTAGGGGAAGCATCAGGTAAAAAAATATACATTTCTAGCAAAATAAGATTCTTTGCTTCTTGTACAGATTCATACATAGCTTGCCAGGCTTTCTCAGAGGTATTGTAAAATTTATATTTCATACATGAGTCTATTTTTAATTTTCTACTTGCAAAGATTTTTCTAAATCAGCTACTGAAAAACCAATTATTTTAATATTTTTCTCTTTTATATATGAGCTAAGCAAACTAGCAAAGCTTTCAAGTTTTTTTCCTTTTAAAAAATCTTCTATTTGGAAAATTGCAGTTTCAGGATAAACAAAAAAATCTCCTCTTATTTTTATATCCTTAATTACACCATCTTTAATATCAATTTGCATTCTTAAAAACTTTCCTCCCTCTACTTTGTAATCAATTTTTTTCATAAAATCTATTCTTATACTTTTGATTATAATTCCATTCTTTACTTAAATATTTGTCTCTTTCAAGCTCTTGAGCAATTTCTTTTTCTTCTTTACTTAAAACAGCCTCATCAAAGTCAACATTTAGAGACTGTGCGAATCCTTGTTTAAAAACTTTTTCTAAATATCTTAAATCTAGACTTGGAGACTGTAATTCACTTTTAATTGAGGTAACAGCCTCTTTAACATTAGCAATAAGCTTACCTTTCATTTTTTCATTACTTACCTTAAGAATAGAAAACATCTTTTCAACATCAACAGATAAAAGTATGGTCCCATGTTGTAGTATCACTCCTTCTTTTCTGGTTTGTGCATTACCAGATATTTTTTTGCCATTTACCAATATATCATTAATGGGTTGAAACTTAGCTTCAATACCCAAAATCTTTAATCCATTAATCACACCTTGGCATAAATATTTATAGGAATCCAAAACATTTAAAGAAAGGTCTTTTTCTGCAACTACAAGTGAATATGTTAATTCATCATGATGAAATACCGCTCCCCCACCACTATAGCGCCTAACAACATCAACTTTTAAATCTTGAGCTCTTTTTAAATCTATTTCTTGTTCTAAATCCTGAAAAAAACCAACAGTAATGGCACCAGGATTCCAAGTAAAAAACCTTAAAGTATTAGGAACCAGGTTGTTTATCCTAGCAATAAGAATAGCCTCATCAATAGCCATTTGTTTAGCTGCGCTTTCTTTTACTGTTTTAAGTATTCGCCACTTTTTCATAAACTTCTTTCGCTTTATACGAACTTCTAACCATAGGGCCAGAAATAACCTCTTTAAAACCAAATTCTTTAGCTATTTTTTTAAGTTCTAAAAACTCTGCTTCAGTATAATACTTTTCTAGTTTTGCATGTTTATTACTTGGTGCTAAATATTGCCCAATGCTCAATATATCAACATTTACATCTCTTAAGTCTTTTAGGGTTTTAAGTATTTGCGCTTTAGTTTCTCCCAAACCCACCATTAGTCCAGATTTTGTAATAATATCTGAATTAATATTTTTAATAGTTTTTAAAAGAATTAATGATCTATCAAAATTACCTTGTGGTCTTAATTTAGGAAATAATTCTTTGACTGTTTCAATGTTGTGATTGATAATTTCCGGTTTAGCTTCAATGAGTTTTTCTAAGGCAACTTTATTACCCTTAAAATCAGGAATTAAAACCTCAATCTTAGAATCATTAATTTTTCTAATCTCATTAATACAATTAATAAAATGACTACTGCCACCATCTTTAAGATCATCTCTGCTAACGCTGGTAATAACAGCATAATCTAGATTAAGCTTTTTAATGGCCAAGGCTAGGTTTTTAGGCTCCTGCTCATCAACTTTATTTGGCTTAGTATTTCCTATATTGCAATAATGACAATTTCTAGTACAAGCCTCACCTAAAATCATAAAGGTTGCTGTACTACTTGAAAAACAGTGATAGCGATTAGGACAATTAGCAGACAAACAAACAGTATTTAACTTATATTTTTTACTAAGATTTAGAGTTTCTAAATATTTTTTACGATTAAAATCTTTTATTTTCAAATACTTAGGTTTTAGCATTTTTTGCTTTTAATTTTTTTAAACAAACCTCTGCAGCTACAGTTATGGGGTCAAAAATAGGAGATAGAGCTGGGTTGTAACAGGTTTCTACATCAATTAAGTCTTTTAATTTTAAACCTTGTTCTATGGCTAGAGAAATCATATTTAAACGTCCCACAACTTCATTATAACCAGCAATTTGGCAACCTATAACTCTTCCTTTAAGATTAGAAATCAAATAAACAAAGATGTCATTAGCATCTGGATAATAATGCGCCTTATCTTTTCCTTTGTAAAAAGCCTCTACAGTTTCAATATTATTCTTTTGGCAATAAGTTTTTGTTACTCCACAACTAGCAAAAATTAAATCCTTAAATTTAGAGACACTAGAACTCAAAACTTTATTTCTTTTAGATTTTGAGCTTTTCTTTTTATCTTTATTTGCTAAAATATTTTGACTTAAAACCCTTGCTTGCGCTACAGCCGTGGTAGCCAGCTGACTTAAAGTCTTTTTATTGTCAACTAAATTAACAGATTCAACTAAGTCTCCAATAGCGTAAATATTTTTCTTTGAAGTTTCTAAGGCGTCATTAACAATAACACCTTTATCAACCTTCAAACCTATTTTCTTTGCTAAAGATAAATCAGCGCTTAAACCGCAAGCAAGAAAAAGGTGGTCGTAATTTATTTTTTTGCTTTCTAGGGATGCATCTTTAAGAAATACCTGCTTATTAGTTACTTTCTCTATTTTAGAATTAAGAAGAAGTTTTATTTTAGATGATTCCAATTCTTCCTCAACTACAGACGCCATCTTTTTATCTAAAGTACTTGGTAAAACGTTTTGCTGACTTTCCACTAAGTGTATATTTAGTCCCATAGCACTAAGTGCATCCGCTAATTCTACACCAACATAGCCAGCCCCAATAATTAAAGCTTTATCACCCTTTTTAACAAGTTTTTTTATTTTTTTAGCATCATCAAGACTTTTTAAAGTATAGAAATCTTGATCTTTTAAACCTAAAATAGAGGGTGTTTTAAGTTTTAAACCAGTAGCTAAGACTAGATAATCATAGCTTAGTTTTTCTTCTTTATTATTTTCTTTATCTAAATATTGAAGCTCTTTTGTTTTTGTATTCACTTTTTTTAATTCCGTCTTTAATCTCAAATCAATATTGTTATAATTATAATAATCACTAGAGAACAAAACAATATCATCTGCTTGCTTAATTTTTCCACTTAAAAAATAAGGTAAAGCACAAGGGGAGTATTGTCTATACTTTCCCTTTTCTAAAATAATTATTTCTATGTCTTTATCTTCTCTGCGTAAGCGCCAGGCAAGCTCACTGCCGGCAGTTCCTCCGCCAATAATAACGACTCTCATGTTTTAATTATTATATTATAATTATTAACTATAATTTACTTTCAGGATCAACGCATTCGTTTTCAAAGCAATATTCAATTTTTTCCTCTAAATCAGATTCCATTCTAGAAGAAAATCCTACCCAAGGTTCAAAATCACCTATAAAGGTCATAGGAACGCCTCTAGCGGTGGTACCATATGCCTTAGCCATCGTTTGTAGAGCTTTAGCATTATTTGTATTTTTCCAAGTTTCATACATCTTAATCTCTAAATCAGGATACTTTTCTTTCATCTCTTCTAAAAACAGCTCTTCAGTAGCACAATTAGGGCAACCATCTCCCCAAAAAAAATATAAACTAACTTTAGGGTTTTCAGGCTTTTCACCTAAATATTCAACCTTGGTACCCTTTAAAGCGCCCTCTTCATTCTCAGTGTTTTCTGTTGAAGAGCAGGCAGAAAGAGTTAATCCTATAATGATAATTAAGAAGCTTGTTATAAATATATTTTTTTTAATCATATATAAATTATTTAATTTGTTAATTTTTTTTATTATTTATTATTATCTATCTGCTAAAGATCTTTGACCTCTTCAGCTGTGATAAGATCCTCTTTTTCTTTTTCGTTTTCCAATTTAATTTTAGCTATCCAACCTTTGCCATAGGGATCTTCATTGATAATAGTAGGTTCATCAAAAACATCTTCATTCACCTCTACAATCTCTCCTGTAAAAGGACTAGAAAGATGCCCACTCCACTTAATTGCCTCTAAAGATACATAGACTTCTCCTTTTTTTATCTTTTGCCCTTTTTCTGGTAACTTCACAAAAACAAATTCTTCTATTTTATCACAAGCAGGTTTAATAATTCCTAGGGTAGCAAGATCTCCTTCAATTTTAACCCAGGAATAATCATTATTATATAATAGTTTTGTTGGTAAATCTTTATTCATATAAATAATTATTATTTTTCTTAATTATTCTATTTTATCATTTTTTTGTTTAATTTCAGTTTCATTGTCACTAGTTTCTTTTTCTTCCACTATCTCTTTTTCACTACCAATTCTAATTCCAAATTTAGGTAAAATATGGCGATGTATATACATTAATACAAAGGATAAGAGGATAGCTCCTGCAAAAATTATAACCGTACCACTAATATCATGCATTAAATCAGGATCTACAATCATCACTATAGCAAGTGACAACATAACCATACCACCAATTAACTTTAACATTCTACCATGTTTCTCTTCAAAACGACTAGCTCTCATAGTCCAAGCTGCTATCAAAAGAACTGCTACTTCGTCTAATAAGTAGATTAGCATATATAAACCTAAGAGAGAATAAAAGAGACCACCTTCAATTCCTGCTTGAGCCAGAATATTAGTCCAGACCACCGGAAAGCCTGCAGTACAAGGAAGCTCAACTAAAACCACACCTAAGGCTAAAATTGTTGTTCCCAATACCATTTGCCAAAGAGATTTATCCCCTTTCATGATACCTCTCATGTTTTTAAAAATCTTTGGCTTATATTTATCTGAAATAGTAAATGATATACCTTTTTTATACCAAAAATAATCTTTAATATTCACCAGCGCAAATACAGCTGCCACTATAGCCACTGCAACCTGAATCCAAGCTAAGTATCCAACATATGAAAAAACATTCAGAAGTCCGGCCATGAAAAGAGCGTAAACACCACCGGTAACTAATAAAAAGGTCCCTCCTACAATCATTATTTTCTTCCTTGAACGACTATATATTACAATTCCTATCAAAAAAGTAATAAGCCATAAAGAACAAGGATTAAAACCATCAACAAAAGCGATAATAGCAGTGGTAACATATATGGGCATTGATGAAAAATTAACTTCACCTACAAGTGGTAGTGTTAGAACCTCTGCCTCTTCAGCAGTAATTTCATTAGATTGAGGCACTGAAGCTGTATTTGAGTTTACTTTAGCTAAAGCACAGGGGCAATCCTTTTTTTGACAACGCTCTATTTCTTTTTCTAAATTATTTACAATAGTTTTATCTCCCATTAAATAATTATCACCAATAAATATAACTGGGTAAGCACTACTAATTAAACCATATCTATATTTAAAAGAGTTATATAGACCTTTATTCTCATCCTCTTGAATATTGTAAGTAGCAATCTCTACATTTCGCTCTTTTTCTATTGTCTCCAAGAAAGAGCTAACATGCTGACATTGTGAGCAATCTGGTTTATAGAAAAAATGTAGACAAAGTTCATGATTATTATTTAAATTATCTTCATTGCTATCTGCAAGAGCAGAATTATTGTTTATATCTATATTAAAAGAAAAAAATGAAAACAATAGCACAAAAATAGCTAATAGAATTTTTTTCTTGCCAAAAAAACTTTTTTTCATATTGTTTTAATTATTTAATGTTTTAATTAATAAATTTATAACCTCTTGATCACAATTTTTGCAATATATAATTGGTGTTCTAGAAAGTTCATAACGATTATTGTTTTTATTATAAATATGGACAATACTATCTTTGCTATAATCAGTATTCTCCCAAGTAGTGATAGCTAAGCTATTATCATCTCGATTATATACATCATCCACCTTTATTATATTATTTAATTTTAAATCACCTTCAAGAAACTCAACATCAACATCCTTTAAATCAGTATAAATTTTCATATCCTTTAAGTCATCAAGGTAATAAGATACAGAACTGTCCCCTAAAAAAGAGTAGCCACTTTTATTAACATAAAAATATTTATAATCAGACTCTAGGGGTTTGGGTGGTCGTCCAGATACTACATAATCAACTAGATTTTTATTTAATAAAGTTAAGCTCTCAGCTGTGCTTCTAGTACTTAATACATTATACCAATTATCTTGCTTTAATAACAAAAGTTCACTATAAGTAGGGCAAGCTGCTATCTTTAATTCATTGTTTTTAATTTTCTTCTCTGTTTTTCCTTCTTTATGTAGGTTAAATAAAAGTGATAAAGTTAAAACTATAAAGAATACTAAAATTGATAATAAAAGTATTTTTTTCTTTTCTTTAGAAATATTTTTATACATATTACTACATTAAAGTCCCAAAAATTAAACCAGAAATACTAGAAAATATTATTACAAGCAACATATATGCCACAGTCTTTTTATTGCCTAATACCTTTCTAATTACTAATAAATTAGGAAGGCTAAGTGATGGACCTGCTAGAAGTAAGGCTAAAGCTGGACCCTCGTTCATGCCTTTGCTTAAAAATGCTTGTAAAATAGGAACTTCAGTAAGAGTGGAGAAATACATAAAAGCACCAAAAACTGAAGCTACTAAATTACCAGTAATATTATTTTTACCCACTAAATCTATAATTAACTGTTCTGGCAAAAAGGGCATAATGAAGCCAGCAATAAAAACACCAATAAAAAGAAGTGGTAATAACATTTTGCTAAATTTCCATGTTTCTTGAAGCCACTCTTTATTACTTTCTTTTTTAAATTTAAAGTTAGCAATAAGGGCCGAGATAAGAGCTAAAACAATCATTAGTACATATTTAAGATTTTGTTCAATTGCTAAACCATTAACAACTAGAATCGCTACCATGGCTAAGGTAAAAACTAAAATAAGTTTAGAGCTATATTTATTAGCTTCATTTTTATTTATTTGCAAGTCTGCTCCTATACTTTTCTCTTTAAAGATATAATGCATTGAAATACCTACTACTATTGCCATAAGCATAGAGGCAATAATTCTAGCTAGTCCAATCTCAAATCCTAAAACAGCTAGTGTTAAAAAAATGGCAGCAATATTTATAGCTGGACCTGAAAATAAAAAAGTAATCGCTGGACCTAATCCTGCTCCTCTTTTATATATCCCTGCAAACAAAGGCAGAACCGTACAAGAACAAACTGCTAATACTATTCCAGAAACCGATGCGACCAAATACGAGATATATTTTTTAACCTGAGATCCTAAATACTTTAAGACAAAATCTTTTTTAACAAATACTGCCACTGCTCCAGCAATAAAAAAAGCTGGAACTAAACAAGTTAAAACATGTTCACGCGCATACTCATTCACTAATGCTAAGCCAAGTAAAATAGCCCCTCCAATTTTAGGACTGTCTAAAGGTACAAAATAAAACAACAAAAAAACAGCTACTAGTATAATTAAAGTTTTTATTTCTTTATTCATATAAAATTTACATTATCATTCTTAGACTTCATCTTTAATTATCTCTTTTAACTCTTCTGAACCAGGATTCTTGCCGCTTAATATTATTTTATCATTAATAGTTAAGGCTGGCGTATTCATGATTCCCAAAGCAATTATTTCATTTATATTAGTAACATACTCTAAATCACAATCTAAGTTTAAAGCTTCTATAGCGTCTTTAGTGCTTTCATATAATTTTTTACAGCTAGGACAGCCTGATCCTAGTACTTTTATACTTACTTTAGTTTTCATAATTTTTTAAAAATTTATTTATTAATGAATTGTATTTTTTAAACACTTTCTTGTTAATACTATAATAATTTTTCTTTCCCTCTTGCCTTACAAACAACAAACCAAAATCTGTCATTACTTTTAAATGACTAGAAACTAAATTTTGAGCTAAATCTAAATTAAATGATAACTGTTCAACATATAAATCATTATCTTTTAATAAACATAAAATTTTTAAACGATTATTATCACCAATAATTCGCAAAAATTTAGCTAAATCAAAATATTTTTTAGTTAATTCTTTATTTTCACAACATTTTGCTCTCATATTATTTTTATCATCAATTTATATTGATATTATACTGCATAAAGAACTTAGCGTCAAAGCAGTAAAATAAAGACAAGAAAATACAAAAAAAGTTAGTAGTTAGTGAGGATTAATTAGAAAGATACATTAATGCTAATTATAAGGTAGTAAATAAAAATAATTATTTAAATTTTACTAATTAAAAAAACAAGCTTTTCAGCTTGTTTTTATTTGGTAGTCCCTAGGGGAATCGAACCCCTGTTACCAGGATGAAAACCTGGCGTCCTAACCACTAGACGAAGGGACCAGAATTATTTAAAAATCATCCCATGGGGATGGCTTTTTTTAAATAAATATGATAACGTTGTACTGAAAATAAGTATAAATAAAATTTATTCTTTAGTCAAGTGATTACTCATATGAATATTTTAGGCATTGAATCAAGTTGTGATGAAAGCGCTGCCAGCGTTGTTTTTGCTAACAAAAAAGAAAAAGAGATAAAGGTAAAAAGTAATATTATTTCATCACAAATAGAGCTTCATGCTAAATACGGTGGCGTGGTACCAGAACTAGCTGCCAGAGAACATGTATATAAATTACTGCCAACAATAGATCAAAGTTTAAAATTAGCAAATTGCACTATAAAAGAGATTGACCTTATTGCTGTAACTATAGGACCGGGTCTAGTAACATCTCTTTTAACAGGCACAGAAACAGCTAGAACCCTTGCCTACGCTAATAATATACCAGTTCTTGGTGTTAATCATATTCAGGGTCATCTTTATGCTCCTTTTATTGATAACTGGAAAAATATTAAGTTTCCGGCTGTAATATTAACTGTCTCTGGAGGTCACAGTAATATAATTTTAATGCAATCAGCCACTAAATATATAAAATTAGGTAGCACTAGAGACGACGCTAGTGGTGAAGCTTTTGATAAAGGAGCTAAAATGATGTCACTAGGTTATCCAGGGGGTCCAATTATCTCTAAAAAAGCAGAAGAATTTGAAAAATCTAGAAAAAAACAAAGTTTAAAAGACTTCCCTAGACCTATGAAGTATAGTGATAATTTAGATTTTTCTTTTTCAGGTTTAAAAACATCGTTGCTATATCGTCTAAAAAAAGATAAGAACTGGAAAAAAAATATAAACGAATATGCATATTTATACCAAGAAGCAATTATAGATGTATTAATCACTAAAACAATAAAAGCAGCTAAAAAACATGGAGCCAAATCCATCTTGCTATCTGGAGGAGTTTCCGCTAATATAAAATTAAGAGAAGAGCTCACCAAGAAAGCTCAAGCAAAGCATTTACAAGTTTTCATTAGTGCTTTACAATATACCACAGATAATGCTGCCATGATTGCAACAGCTTCTGTTTTTGACAAAAAAATAAAGGATAAAACATCATTAAAAAGATTAAAAGATTCCTGGAAAGTACTTTCTGTCCAGGAAAACCTGGACTAAAGTCCTAAATAACAAGGCTCAGTGGCGAAGCGGTCTAACGCTGCGGTTTGCAAAACCGTTATTCACCGGTTCGAATCCGGTCTGGGCCTCATATATACTCAAAAATGAGTATTTTTGTTTTTTCAAAGCTGTGGATAACTTGTGTTTTTTGTATATAACTATGATACTTTAGTCCAGGAAACCCTGGACTAAAGTTGTTAAAATGAATATAAAAACAACAAAATTGATGCTAATATTAGTTAAAAAATGTTAATTATCCCATTTTTACTTGCTAAAACCTTGTTCCTTCTAAAAAATAGTGTTATAATTGTTAACACAAATCAGAAAAACTGTTTCTTGAAAATTAAATATCGAGCTAATTTATGAATATCACCTTAAGCTGACAGGCGATAAAAATAAAAATATTAGGGTTTTTTAAATAAAAACTTTAAAATTAGCTTGATATAAAGCATGAGTCAGCAATGCTTTACTCCTAAGTTAAAATATTTAGGAGTGAGGCCCATAAGGGATCCACTATTATTATAAATATTATTATAATATAAAGGGGCCCGAAATGGGCCTCTTTTTTTTAAAAAATAAAAACTAATCTAAATATATACAAAAAATACGATAAAATCATCAGAAAAATGTATTTATAATATGGAAATATCTGGTGTCTGGGCTATTTCATTACTTCTATAGAAAATAATAAGGAGTTTGTAAAAAGTTATCAAGCGACAAAACAAAAAATGCCTCAGAAATATAAATTATTCTGAGACATTTTCCTTGTAATATTTAAAAACTCTAGTGAAGCCAACTTACGTCACGCAAAAAAGAGTATATATTTAGAAACCAAATAATTTAGTGAAAAAACCTTTCTTCTTTTTAGGCTTTTCTGTTTTTTTATTGGTATTTTCCCTAGAAAACTGCTCCTTAGATGTTTCAGTTTTTTCATCATTATTTTTATTTTCAGGACTTGACTCTGTATTATCTGTACCCTGCATTTCCAATATTTTTTTCTCCGCTTCCATTAATTTAGCTTCATTTTCTAAAACTTGTTCTTCATTGTAGCGACCACGTTCATCCTTATTTTCTCCAACTTTTATATTTTGACGATATTTTTCTATGTCTTTTCTCAATCTAGATATTTCTTCATTTTTATTTTTTTCATCTTCTTCAGCTATCAACAAGTTTTCAGCCTCTCTAAGTTTAGCTTCATTTTCAAGAACTTGTTGTTCATTGTAGTGACCATTTTCATCTTTTCTTTCTCCAGCCCTTATTTGCTCTCTATAATAAGCAATATCTTTTTCAATTTCTTCTGAACTTTTTTTTGGCACCTCTTCTTCATTAACTTCTTGATTTTCCATTGCTTCTTTAGCAAGCTCTTTGCTAACCTCAGGATTAACAATTATTGTCTCCTCTTTATTAAAAGAACTATCTAAATTTTGTTCTTTTTGATTTTTGTTATGATTTTCTACACTCTGAAAACCATTATTTTCAGGATTATTCATATTATTTATATATCTATTTATATAATGCCAAACTTACTAATAAAAGTCAAATAAAAAATTGCGCTATATTTTATTAAAAGGTTCACTTCTTTAAAACAAACAGCTTGTTTTTTTAATTTAAAAAAATAGTAATCATAACTTGACAAAAGAATAATTATCTATTAAGATAGCTAAACTTTATTAATCAAGAAATATATGACAGAAAATACAAATAGAAAAAGAAAAAACATTAAAAAAGCTATTATTATAGTAGCTGCTAGTCTTATCATTATCGCTATTTTAGCTTATGGCGCTTATAGTGCCCTGCAAAAACAAAATACTAATAATGTTTTAGTAGATAATAATGAAAATACGTCTAATAAAGAGAGTGCCTTTAATGTAGAAACTATCACAATAGCTAGCGCCACTTCAAGTACAGACAATCTATATATAGACACTGTAGGCACTGTAAAAGCTGAAACAGAGGTAGATGTGACTGCTCTGGCCAAAGGAACTATTGAATCGCTTTCATTTAATAGAGGAGACCAAATAAGTGCTGGTCAAGTTTTAGTATATTTAAAAAATAATTCTACTAAAACTGGTTATCAAAACGCTCTAACTAATTATTATAATATGCTAAGCAACCTTGAAGCTGTGAAAAGAACTACACAATCAAATGTTGAACAAGCTGAAGTTGGCGTAAAACAAGCTCAGGAGGCTATAAGTAATGCAAAAGATTCATTAGAGTCAAGCCAAGAAAATTATCTAAGCACTGTAGCTTTACAAGAAAAAAACTTAGATGACGCAAAGAACAGCGCTGTTATTTCATATAGCACTCACATACAAACAATTAAAGACACTTTAGAAGATATAAACTATATTATTAATGCTGAACCAGGTCCACAACTTGATGATATTGAGGCAACTCTTAGTGCTAAAAGTTATTCTGCCTTAGTTGAAGCAAAAAACAGCTACAGAAGCACTAAAGCTAACTATGAAAATCTAAGAGATAAACAGGTGAAGAGTCGATATATTGAACTAAGACTAGAAGAAATAATAGAACTTCTTGGCCAAACTAAAGCTCTAAGCAACGAAACTATTATTGTTTTAGACAATACTGTCTCAAGCGCTAGATTTCCACAAAGCGCTTTAAATGCACAGCAAGAAAAATTCTCTGGCTTATATAATAATGTAATTAACTCACTGCAAAGCGCAGAAAATAGTTTAAACAACTTAAACACCATGGAATTAACCCAAGCAAAAGAACGCTTGGCTCTAGAAAATAATATCCAAAGTGCTAAGAATCAAGTTAACAATGCTGAAATATCATATAATAATGCTTTAGTAACTTTAAACTCAGCTAAAGAATCCAAAAAACAACAAATTCTTTCCGCGCAATCACAGGTTGATTCAGCTTTGGGACAGTTAAACTTATCTCAAGAACAATTGGCTGATCTAATTATCACAGCACCTATTTCTGGGCAAATCACCTCAAAAAATGTTGAAACTGGAGCAGAGCTAAATGCTGGACAAATTATTGCTAGCATATCCCAGCTTGAAAAGATTAAGGTGACAATTAATTTGCCATCTGAGGATATATACAAAGTTAATCTAGGGCAAGAAGTACTTATCAATGAAGATATTAAAGCGCAAATTACAAACATTGCTCCTAGCGCTAATCAGCAAACTAAAAAAGTAGAGGTAGAAATATTAGTAGACAATAAAGATAGAAAACTAATTCCAGGCACTTTTGTAGATGTAAAAATTAAAAAAAACAATGAAATATCTGTTAAAAATGGAGCTATCATGATTCCTTTGGAAGCGCTGATTATAACACAAACAGAAAACTATGTTTATTTAGTAAAAAAGAATGAAAATGATCAGCTAGTAGCTAAAAAACAAGCAGTAAGTGTTGGTGAAAGTGAAGCTAATTTAGTAGAAATAAAGTCTGGTCTAAGAATTAATGATGAAATAATTATGAGTGGCTCTAAATCTATAGAAAATAACTCCTTAATTCAAATTAAATAATGGCTTAAAATATGGACACTAATAATAAAGAGTACTTAGAAAAGAAAGAAAGAAAACTAGACCACGCCTTTAAAAAAGAAAAGAAATCTTGGCTTGGTTTTTTTATTACTAATTATCGTTTCACTTACCTAATAATGCTACTTATTATTGTTTTTGGTTTTTTTGCTATTTTTACTCTACCAAAAGAAGCCCAACCAGAAGTTAAAGTACCCTACGCAGTAATTACCACTACCTTTCCTGGCGCTAGTCCTAGTGATACAGAAACTCTAATTACAAACAAAATAGAAAGTGAGATAAAAAATTTAGAAAAGCTAAATAATTACAGCTCTACTTCTGGCTTAGGTTTTTCTTCTGTCTTTGTGGAATATGATGCAGAAGCTGATTTACAAGACAGTTTTCAAAAATTAAGAGAAGCGGTAGATAGGGCTAAACCTAAACTACCAAATGATGCTAGTAGTCCGGAAGTGACAGAGATAAGACTCAGCGATATGCCTATTGTTACTTACTCTTTAGTGGGTGACTACAGTGATAGTGAATTAAAAAAATATGCTGATAAATTACAAGAAGAATTAGAGTCTGTTGCTGATGTTTCTAAAGTAGAGATTATTGGTGGCCTAGAAAGAGAGTTTCAAATTATAGTAGATGAAACTAAATTAAGTACCTATAATTTATCACTAGGGCAAATAGTTAATGCTATTGGCAATACCAACTTTAATCTGCCTGCTGGTGTTATTGAAATTGATGAATACAGATATGGGGTAAGAATTAAAGGTAAGATTACAGAAGCTAGTGATTTAAATAGTTTAGTTATTACCACCTACAATGACTCGCCTGTTTTTTTAGAAGATGTAGCCACCATTAAAGATACTTATAAAGAAAAAGCTACTGAATCAAGAATTGCCTACCCAAATCAAGAACCTCAAAATACTATTTCCCTACAAGTATATAAAAAGGTGGGAGGAAATATTTTAAATATTGTAGATAATTCAGAGGACGCTATCTCTTCTTTAAAAAATAACAATGTTTTACCTAGTACCATTAAAGTTGAAAAGACTAATGATAATTCTAAATATATCAAAGAAGATTTGAGCATCTTAGGAGGTAGCGCTATTCAAACTTTCATTCTTATTGCTTTAATACTTTTAGCAATACTTAGTTTAAGAGGAGCTGTAATCACAGCCTTGGCCGTGCCTATTGCTTTTTTAATGTCTTTTATCTTCTTAATGCTTCAAGACATGACAATAAACAGTATGGTTCTTTTTTCATTAGTATTATCTTTAGGTTTAATGGTAGACAATGCCATTGTAGTTATAGAAGGTATTAATGAATATGTAGTAAAACATAAGCGCAATGTTTATGAAGCTGCTATACTTTCTGTTTGGAACTTTAAAGCTGCTATCACCTCTGGAACTTTAACTACTGTATCTGCTTTTTTCCCTATGCTTTTAGTGTCAGGAATTATGGGAGAATATATTAGCATTATCCCTAAAACATTGATCGTAACTTTGCTTTCTAGTTTATTTGTTGCCTTAATTATTATCCCTACTTTAGTTACAAGATTTCTAAAAGTTAAAACAAATGGTAATGGTGGTGGTAGAAATAAAAAAAGACATCAGTATATAAATAAGCAGATGTCTAAATTAGCTGTTAAATACAGAAAACAACTTAGCAATATACTGCCCTCTAAAAAGAAAAGAAGAACAATTATCGTCAGTGCTTGGATTTTATTTTTAATCACTATTGCCATCCCGGTTAGCGGCTTAATGCGCATACAAATGTTTCCTCAAATAGATTTTGAATATTTTTATGTAAACATTGAACTACCAACAGGATCAAGTCTTGAAAAAACTAAAGAAATTACAGTAAAAGCGGAAGAAAAAGTTGCAGAAATCCCAGAACTACAAAATTATGTCACAACTATTGGTACAGAGATAAGTGCTGACATGATGTCTTCATCTGATTCAAGAAATAAAGCTACTATCACTGTTAACGTTTCAGAAAAGGATGAAAGAGAAAGAACAAGCTTTGCTATTGCTGAGAGCTTAAGAGAAGAAATAAAAGATATTCAAGGAGCAGAACTTAGTGTTAATGAAGTAGCAGCTGGACCACCAAGTGGCGCCCCAATAGAGGTAAGGATATTTTCAGATAACAGTAAAACACTCTCAACGTATAGCGAGAAGGTACTCAAATATTTTCAAAACGTAGAAAATGCTATTAACATAGAAACTAGTTTAAGTAACGCAAGCGGAGAATTCGTCTTTACTATTGATAGACAAAAAGCTAGTTACTACTCATTAAATACATCATCTATTGCTAGCACTGTTAGAAATGCTTTATCAGGCACCACAGCCTCAACTGTTAATTTAAATGATGAAGATATAGAAATAATTGTTAAATATGCTAAACAGGATTTTACTAACATTGATGATATTAAAAACCTTTTAATAATTAATCAAAAAGGCGAAGAAATACCTTTAAAGCAAGTTGCTAACTTAAACTTGGAGCCATCACTTTTAGCAATTGAGCACAAAAATGGCAAACAAATAGCTACTGTTACTGCTGAACTTAAAAAAGGTGCTAACTTACAAGAAATAACCCAAAACTTTAAAGAAGAAATACAAACATATGATTTACCTGATAATAGCTCTATAGAAATTGGTGGTGAAACTGAAGATATTGAAAAATCTTATATGGAAATGTTTTACTCCATGATTATTGCAATATTTTTAATTGGGGCTATACTAATACTACAATTTAATTCCTTTAAACAACCACTTATAATATTATTCTCTCTACCCTTAGCAATTATTGGTGTTATTTTGGGACTCTTTGCTATTGGACAAGCATTTTCAATTGCTGTATTTATTGGTATAGTTTCACTGTCAGGTATTGTAGTAAATGACGCTATTGTTTTAATCGATAGAATTAATAAAAATATTAAAGATGGCTTGGAGTTTAATGAAGCTGTAATAGAGGGAGGAATTGCTCGTATGCAGCCAATACTCATTACCTCTATCACCACTATTGCCGGTATTGCACCACTTATCTATGCAAATGAAATGTGGAGAGGTCTTAGCTTAGCTGTTATTTTCGGTCTAATATTTTCAACTCTGCTAAACTTAATAATCGTTCCTATTCTGTATACTTCTTTATGTAAAAAGGATTGTTTAAAAAAGCAGTCCTAATAAATAATATAAACTTAATAAATAATATATGGGATTATCTCTAGCTATAATTGGTCTGCCTAATGTCGGTAAATCTAGTCTTTTTAACCTACTGACAAAAACAAAAGCAGAAGCATCTAACTATCCTTTTTGCACCATTGATCCCAATGTGGGGATTGTAGAGGTTCCTGATGAAAGACTAAAAGCCTTAACTGAAATATCAAAATCAAAAAAAACTATTCCAACCGCTATAGAATTCGTTGATGTGGCCGGACTTGTTAAAGGTGCTCATAAAGGTGAGGGTTTGGGTAATCAATTTCTTGCTAACATCAGAGAGTGTGACGCTATTTGTGAGGTAATTAGAGATTTTCAAGATGAAAATATTATTCATGTTGCTGGTAAAGTTGATCCTAAAGAAGATAAAGAAACAATTAACCTTGAGCTTATTTTTGCAGATTTAAGTACAGTTAACAAAAGGATGGAAAAAGCTCAAAAAGAAACTAAAGCCGGAGACAAAGAAAAGATACTTTTTTATGAATTACTTAAAAAATTAAAAACTAATCTAGAAAACGGGGTAGCAATAAGAGAGCTTGAATTAAATGACAAAGAAAAAGAAATGGTAAAACAATTAAATCTCTTAACTATAAAACCAATACTTTACATTATTAACACTGACCAACCTGAAAAATATCAAAACAGCAAGGAAAAAGATTATTTAGCTATTAATGTAAAGATTGAACAAGAAATTATTGATTTACCAAAAGAAGAACAGGAAGAGTTTTTAAAAGAATTAAATATGGGCAGCAGTGGTCTTGATAAATTAATTACTGCCTCTTATAAATTACTTAACCTAGAAACATTTTTAACTACAGGCCCAGAAGAAACCAGAGCTTGGACCATAAAAAAAGGAGCTAGTGCTCCTGAAGCTGCTGCAGCTATTCATACTGACTTTCAAAAACACTTTATTAGAGTAGAAGTTATTAACTGGAAAGAACTTGTTGAAGCTGGTTCAGAAAAGAATGCTAAAGAGCAAGGTTTAATTAGAACTGAAGGTAAAGAATATATTGTAAAGGATGGAGATGTTTGTCATTTCTTGATTAATAGATAATAAATAAAAATTATATTTTTATATAAAAAAGAGGAGCTTTTAAAGGCTCTTCTTTTTTTTATTTTAAAATTAATTCTCTAGTAGCAGTGTCTATAAAAACTTTATTTATTTTCCTTCTCTAAAACTACAACTTCTCTCCACAACCTTTGACCAGTCCTTCCATAGTAAAGATT
This sequence comes from uncultured Gammaproteobacteria bacterium, assembly GCA_964473565.1. GTDB lineage: Bacteria > Patescibacteriota > Patescibacteriia > Patescibacteriales > UBA12465 > JAIPJO01. Next base: position 14,822 of record CAYYPI010000003.1, on the reverse strand, counting down.
ATATCTTTTATTAAGCAGGTTTAAGTCATTTAAATGTTTAAAGCTAAGCTTTTTATATCCCTTAATATTAGGGTCCAAATATAGTGGGTTTTTTTCAGGAAAAAACATAGGCCAAATCATAACTACTTTAGCTTTGGGTTTTAGTACTTTATATAGTTCCTCAAGTGCTTCAGAATATAATTTATCTAATTCGTTTTTTACAGTCTTAGCCTCTATCTTACCTCTTTGAGGACCTAAGTATGGTTCTGTGCAAACAATATCAATACTACTTTTAGCTAAGTCTTGTGAAAGCTTCCTCACATCCAATTGCTTAATTTCTACGCTTGAAGCATCTTGCGAAAATTCTTTTTCTAACCACTTCAAATTATTACTTGTATCCTCCACTGCCTTTTTTGAAATATCAAAGCCATAAATTTTTTTCAAACCTAAAAACAAGGCTTCATTAATAATAGTACCAGAACCACAAAAAGGATCTAACAATGTATCGCTATTTTTAAACCCAGATAAATTAAGCATCATTTTAGCTAATTTAGGCGGTATCATTCCTGAGAAGCTATCCCTTTCTGGCCTGCCATAATCTCTTTTAGAATAATCAATAAAGCTTTGCACTGCCAAGGTTTTGCCAACAATGACTCTTTTATTATTGTTAATAAGTAATAATTCTACACCATTTTCACTAAGAAGTTTATTATGATAAACACTAGCACTAGAAAGACTCTTTTCCTTGCCTTGCGCCTTGACCCACCTAGATGACACAGCATTAATTCTTAGTAAATTCTTTATCCCTATAGCTAAATCCTTGTAATTAACATTTACTTTACCATATAAAGAGATTGCATAATTAAATTTACCTTTTTTTCTACTTAAAGCCTCTTTGTATATTAAATCCGCTATACTCTCTTTTAAGTTCTTATAATCAAATTCCTCTTTATACTCAGCAATCTTTATAGTACCACCTAATTTATCAATACTTTTTTGAATATCTAGACTCTTATCAGTTTCAATAACTAAGGCTTCGGTAAGTAAGCTATACTTTTTTATATCAAAGACACTTAAAATTTCAGCTAGTGATAAGCCGGGGTTTGAACCTAAAATGAAAATATATTTATACATAATTTTAATAATTTAACTATAGTTTAAGACTATACTATTTAACCATATCTGACAAATATATAAACCTTGCAATTTTTAAATACTTATGATATATTAAATTAACAATTTGATTAAGAACCTTTCCCACGCCCAATATTAATTGGCGCAATTCTATACAATAAATAGAATTAAAGGTATTACATGGCCCAAAGTGTTTGTAATACTTTGGGATTTTTTAATCTAATTTTAATTTAATTAATTTTTAATTTAATATAATTTAAAATAACGTAAAATCATTATGTCAAAAACAAAACCATCAGGACCAGGGCATTATGAAGTTCTATTCATAATGGCTAATGAGTATACTGAAGAAGAAGCTAAAAAAATATCTCAAGATGTAGAAGGCATTATTGCTAAATACAAAGGAGAGATAACCTACAAAGAATTTTGGGGTAAAAAGAAGTTAGCCTATCCCATTAAACATAACCACTTTGGTTACTACAGTCTTTTAGAGTTTGATTTAGAAACCACAGCTCTGCCAGACTTAAACGAAAATTTAAGATTATTTGATAAGATTATTAGATTCCAAATTATCAAAAGAACAAAAAGAACTTTAGAAGAAATTAATGCAGAAAAAGCAAAGCAAGAGGCATTAAGTAAAAATAAAGATGAAAAAGAAACTAAAGAAAAAGGAGATACTGCTACAAAGAAAACAGAAGATGACTCTACAGAAAAAATAAAAGAAGAAAAAAAGAAAGAGTCTAAAGAAGAAGTGAGCAAAGAAGAGGATAAAAAGAAAGAAAGTAAAGAAGAAGATAAAAAGGAAAAAGAAGAAAGCTTAAAGGATCTTGATGATAAATTAGACAATATCTTAGACGCTCAAGATTTAATTAAATAATATTAACAATATTCATATGGATTTAAACAAAGCTATGATTATTGGCAACGTTACTAGAGACCCTGAAACTCGTTCCACAGCTAGTGGTCAACCAGTTACCAGTTTCTCTATAGCCACTAATCTAACCTGGACAGATCAGTCCGGGCAGAAACAACAAAAAGCTGAATTTCATAATATTGTAGCCTGGAGAAAATTAGCAGAAATCTGTGGTCAGTATCTCAAGAAAGGATCAAAAGTGTACATTGAAGGAAGACTGCAAACCTCAGACTGGACAGGACAAGATGGTAATAAAAGATATAAGACTGAAATAGTAGCTGAAAATATGATTATGCTAGACAATAAGGGTGGCGCAGGAGCACCTGTAAATAATAATTACAGCCAAAACAGCAATGAACCTGAGCCAGTAATACAACAAGAAGAAGAGAGTACTGATGATGAAGAAATTAAGGTAGAAAACATACCTTTTTAAAATAATTAAAATTAATAAAAAATATGCCAAAAAATAAAGAATGTTATTTTTGTGCCAACAACCTAGAGGTTGATTACAAAGATGTCAGAACACTTCGTAAGTTTATGAATTTCTATATGAAAATATTACCAGGTAAAAGAACTGGAGTTTGTTCATGGCACCAAAGAAAATTAACCACTGCTGTAAAAAGAGCTAGGATTGTTGCCCTACTCGCTGCTACACATAAATAAAAATTATGCTTAACATCAATCAAATTAAAGTTGGTAAAGTTATTGAAGAAAATAACGAGCCCTATGTTATAACAGAGACTCATCACCATAAAATGGCTAGAGGTGGGGCTGTGCTAAAAACTAAGTTAAAAAACTTAATTAATGGTAATGTTTTAGATAAAACCTTTCAAGGCAATGATAAAGCCAAAGAAGCTCAGACTGAAAGAAAAAAAGCTGATTATTTATATAAAGATGAAAATGAAGCTTATTTCATGAACAATGAAACTTTTGAACAATTCTCATTAAGCTTAGATCAACTTGGAGAACAAATTAAATACCTTAAAGAAGGAACAGAAGTAACAGTATTATATTTTCAATCACAAGCTGTGAGTATAGAGTTGCCAATTAAAATGGAATTTAAAGTAATATCCTCACCTCCAGGAGTTAAAGGTAACAGTGCTGGTAATGTTAATAAAACCGTAGAAATAGAAACAGGAACTAGTATTAGCGTTCCACTATTCATTAATGAAGGTGATGTAATTAGAATAAATACAGAAACTGGAGAGTATGTAGAAAGAGCCTAACAACTTAGATGAGTTATAAAAAAAGAGCCAAAATTATATAAATGGCTCTTTTTTTATACTAATATTTTTCTTTTTCTTTCTTAATTTAATATTTGTATCTCTAAATTGTCATTTAAATTTTCATCATCTTGAATTCTTGGTAAATCTCTATCTCTAGGTTCTAAACTGGGACTACCACCACCTGATTGCTCAGGGATACCTATATATGGCTCTGAAATATTATCAGACATATTATTGTTTTGCTTTTCATCCTCAGCAACTAATTCTTCTACTATCGGTACAATTAAATAATCTCTGTAAAAACTACTCTCCTCATTATTTAAAACCGGGAAAATATAAGCTTCAATATATAATTCTTCTGAACCATTAGGACTATGCTTCCAAACACGCACCATCTCTAAACTTGGAGTGCCTAATTCAACGGTACGCTTTTCTGCGTCATCACTTCCTCTTCTAGTATAATTTCTGTAACCACCTCTTTCAGCAATATCAATAATCCTATTTTCTTCTTGAACTACTTCATAATCTGAGCTTTGATAATTATGCTCTACTATTTCATTAACTGAGGTAACTTTATTGTTTCTAATATCTACTTGAACACTTAGACCATACTCATTGTTATGTTCATTGTACACTTCCTTATCATTGATGATTAACGGATAGATAACTGTTATTGTTTGAGGAATATAAGCAGAATCTTTGTTTTCAAGTCTTTCATAATTTTTTAACCATGACTTATTAACAACCGGTTCAGCATAAGGACTCATGTCTAGATCATAATTATCAATAAAAATATCTGCTATAGCTATAATACTTTCATCGCTAGGAACATCAGAGATTGTTAATCTTTCATTTAAAGCACTCTCTTCAGGCCAGCTCTGCCAATTCTTATAAATTGAAATTTTCTGTTCCTTGCTATCAATACTTACAATATAACCTGAATCTTTATCTTCGTGCAGACTAATATTATTAACCTTTAAGTTATTAAAATTACTATAATCTATTCCACCTATATCTAAACTATTTAATGACACTACGCTGTCAGCTAAAAAATCTGCACTTTTAATTCTCTTAACAACCTCTGTGTTATCTTTTTCTATTTCAAAACTATCTCCGACGTATTCATATTCATATTGCACTGGTGTTGGCATGGGCATAATTGAGGCACTACTGTCAGAACTCTCTTCACTGCTTCTCATTTCAGCTGACCCAAGACCCATAATTCCCGTTTCTCCACCTGCTTGATTTGAGCTTTCTAAATTACCTGTAGGATTACTACTAAGATCAGCTAAAGTACCAAAAGCTTTTTCATCAACAACTTCAATATTTACACCATCATTTTTAGCAAATTTATCAAGGCTAAAATTATCACCTTTGTTGTTGTAATAAGGTATAAGCACAAGAGCCATTACAGCCATCCCTATACCTGCATAAATAAGTTTGTTCATATAGTTAAATTTAAATGCTACTTGCTTTTTATTATCCTGAACTATTTTTTCTCGCAAATCTCTAACAAACTCTTGATCAATTTTTACTTCAGGCTTAGAAGCAAGTAATTTTTTAATTATTTCCCTAAGTTCTTTTTCTTGTTTTTTTAGATTAGGATCTATTTCATATAAATCCTTTAATATTTGATTTATTTTATCATTGTTCATATATTAAAAGTTTAATAGTAATAACAAGTATAAACTCAATGGCAATTCTTGTTTTAATTTTTCTAAACTACGAGAAAATATCATTTTGCAACTAGCTTCACTTTTATCCAGAATCTCAGCAATCTCACTATATGAAAGCTCATCCCAAACACGTAAAATAATAACTTCTCTTTGCTCCTTCTTTAAATCCTTTAAACAATCTTTTACTTTACCTAACTTTATACTTTTATCTGTAGCACCCTCAATATCAGTATCATCTTCTAAATACCAAATATCATCAACATTTAAATCATTTTTATTGCTACGATAATAATCTACTAAATTATTTTTAGCAATTTTGTATAACCAAGCTGAAAAACTTCCTTTATCCTTATTATAACTGTTAATTGCCTTTAAAGCCTTAATAAAGGTTTGACTGCAAATATCCTCAGCCACACTTTTCTCTGGTGCCCTATAATATAGATAATTATATATTTTCTTTATATACTTATCATATAAAGGACCAAAACTTTCCAGATTTCCATTTTGGCATTCTTTAATTAATTGAGATTCTTGTTTTTGCATGTAACTTAATTTTAGTACTACCTTGAAACTTAAAAACTCGTCAGCTTTTAAAGTTTAAAAATAGTTTAAAACTTTAGTTTTAAGATCTTAGCTTTTAATTGCCAATGCATTATTAGCAAGCAGCTGTTTGCATATAGTATAACGAAATAATTACAAAAAAGTAACTAACTTATATCCATTTTATCACTAAAGAGAAAAAAATGGTATAATTAAAATATGACATTAATTATACTGAGCCTAATTTTCTATAGTATTTTAACTGCCTTTAAGCCCAGATTGGCTATTTTAGCTATAATCTTTGCTTTGCCAAGCTATTTAATTCGTTTTGAAGTTTTAGGTCTTCCTATGACATTTTTAGAAGCAATAATTTTAATAGCTTTTGCTTTCTTTATTATACAAAAAGGACCTAGGATTATAAAAAGATTGAAAAATAAAATACATAACAAAGCTTTAAATAAATCTCAAAATTATCCCTTTCGATACGAAATCCTTGCCATCCTGCTTGCAGCTTACTTAGCTATCTTTTTTTCAGACTTTTCTCTATCCGCACTAGGAGTCTTTAAAGCATATTTTCTAGAACCTGTTATGCTTTATATTTTAATAATAAATTACTTCAATTTAAAATCTGATTGGAAGCAAATTGTTTGGGCTCTTTCTATATCTGCTTTTTTTATATCAATAGTTGCTATTTTCCAACAAATTAGCGGATTGTATATTTTTAATGAATTCTGGGCTCAAGCTGAAACTAGACGTGTAACATCAATATTTGCCTATCCTAATGCCATAGGCTTGTATTTAGCGCCTGTTGTCCTTTTAGCTTTAGGTTTAGCTAACTCCTATTTAAATAATTTAAAAATAACAAAGAATAAAATACTTGTTAGTTTTTTGTTCATTATTATATCACTCTCATTTTTAGCAATGTATTTTGCCAAATCAGAAGGCGCCTTAATAGCTAGCCTTATTTCAATATTTATTTATTTGTTTATATACAATAAAAAAACTAGAATTTTTGCTATATCTTTAGTGCTAATAAGTTCTGCGCTTTTAGCTCTAAACCCCCAGGCACAAACATACTTAAAAGAAAAAGCTTTACTTAGAGATAAGTCTGGACAGATTAGAGTTTCTCAATGGCAAGAAACCTGGGAAATGTTAAAAGATAATAATAATTGGTTAACTGGGGTTGGTTTATTAAAGTATCAAGAAGCAATTAGACCTTATCATCAAGAAGGTATATTTATCAAAGACTATCAAGATCCTGACTGGCTTAGAAAAACTCTATTTAATGAAGATTTTAGACAATCAGTTTGGCAGCCCTTAGAAATATATCTCTATCCTCACAATATTATTTTAAACTTCTGGGTAGAGCTTGGTCTTTTAGGGCTCCTTATCTTTATATTTTTATTTGTTAAAATATATATTGAAGCTAAAAGATTATTAGAAAAGTGTGAAACAAAATTCAAGCCATTAATAGTATCGATAATCTCAGCAATAAGTGCAATCATTATTCATGGAATAGTTGATGTACCTTACTTTAAAAATGATCTGAGTGCTTTATTTTGGATTATCATATCTTTATTATCTCTAGTTATTATTCATACTAAAATTTATGAGCAAAGAGCCAATCACAAAAATAATAGCTAATTCAGGCTATTGTTCTAGAAGAAAAGCTGAGAGTCTAGTTAGGAGTGGTCTTGTTTTTATCAATCGAAAACAAGCTGAATTAGGTGATAGAGCAGATAAAAATGATGAAATAAAGATTAATGATAAAGTAATTAAAACAGAGTTTAAATTAAAATACTACCTACTCAACAAACCACAAGGGTATACTTGTACTAATAGAAAGTTTAAAGGTGAAAAAAATATCTTTAGTCTTTTGGAGAGAGATAAAAATATAAACAATGATAAACTGAATATTGTTGGACGTTTAGATAAAGATAGTCAGGGTTTAGTTTTGTTAACTAATGATGGCAATCTTACTCACAAATTAACACATCCTAGCTTTCAGCATAAAAAGGTATATGAAGTGGAAACAGAAAAATATCTAATTCCGTTTCCGCAGATTCAAGATAAATTTAGAAAGGGTATAGATATCAAAGAAAAAACTTTAGCTAAAGCTCTTGATGTTAAAAAGGTGGATAAACAAAAGTTTTTAATCACGCTAAGTCAAGGCCAAAACAGACAAATAAGAAAAATGTTTGCTTATTTTAATATTAAGGTTAAAAAAATTAAAAGAATAAAACTAGGACCTATAAATTTAGACTTACTAAAAGAAGGTGAGTTTAGAAAATTAAGAGAAGAAGAGATTAAAGAATTAAAAAAGATGTAGCACTATTTACTATCATCAGCAAAGAATTCGTAGCCTAAGATTAAAGCTGGAGTAGACAAGAAATACCAAATAATAATATCATCTATAGGAAAAATTATTCCTGAAATAGAAATAGGCCAAAGATAGTAACCTGGCCACCACCAATGACCAATTAATAAAGAGACTATTTCATAAATAAAGAAAACTAAAGCAAAAAAGGCAGTGGGTACCACTGTTTTTTTTATAAGCCCTGGCATTTTAAAACCTAAAATAACTAAAATGGGTAACAAGAAAATTAATGCAATAATATGATAATCGGTTGTAATAATATTAGGGTTAAAGAAAAATAAGCCATAAACTATTAAAGATAAAAATAGATAAAGTAATACCAAAATTTTAAATCTTTTATTTAAATCTATTTTTCCTTTTTGTGTGTCTAAAAAAAATTCATAAAAACTTAGTATCCAAAAGAAATTTAAAAAAGCAAACAACATATTTTCTAAAGGTATCAAACCAAAAGGACGAACAAATAAAGAAGCGACATCCCAGGCGTCAGCCAATCTAGCCATTAACTCTATTGGTGGTGCAAATAAAAAAGTTGTGATAAGAGAAAATATTAGTATCTTTATTTTTCCTTTTCTTAATAAGAAAAAGTTAAATAGTGCTGGCACTGCTAAAACTATACAAATTGCTAAATAATATGGAGGCTGCAGTAAATAAACTAATAAGCTAGCCATCACTACATACAAAAAAAGAATAAGCATTATTAAGACCTTATTCTTTTGTAGTAAATATTTAGTCATATAAATTAATTTATTATTACTTTATCTCCAACTTTAATATTGTATTTATCACTATAGTTAGCATTTATCTCTAAAGCCATATCAACTGCTCCAGCGCTTTTATAGTAATTATCATAATCTTTTCCTTCTGGCTTTAAATCTTTATGTATATCTATAACCATATTATTATTAATAAAAACTATATCAATTGGCATCATCATCTCTCTCATCACAAAACTCCTTTCCGTATTATCCTCAAAAACAAAAAGCATGGCACAGTTGCCACACAAATAATTACGATTACTTAAACCATTATAATGTTCAGCTGAGCTATCTGCAATCTCTGCCTGAAAGCTAATATTCTCAAATTGCACCTCTTTAGTTTCATAAGAAAAAAAGATTGCTACTGAAACAATTACTAAAGAAGTTATTATTAAAAATAGTTTATTCATTGAAAATATTTTTATAGCATCCCCTCTACAATATAATAGGCTAAAACACTAACTCCACCGGATAAAACTGTTCCCCAAAAAATATCTAAAACAGAAGTCTTCCAATTCCAATCTTTAATTAAGCTAAGGTTACTTAGGCTATAAACTGAATAAGTGATAAATCCAAGTAAAGCCCCCATTTTTAAAGCTACCATCCAAGAGCTAGCAGACATTACAACAAAAACAAAGAGTCCTAATGTAAAAATTAAATAAAACAATATAGCTGGCAACCACTTAAAACTATCTCTTAATATACTAGATAAATATTTTTTATAAACTTTTTGTGCCACGTATTCAATCCATAGCATATCTAAAAGAAAAAGGGCTACTAAAGTGAATAAATAAGAACTGATTAGTTTTAAGGTTTCCATAAATTTATTACTTAATTATATAAATAAATTATTTTACATTTTTATATAAATATTAATCTATTTTTTTATAAACATGACTCAATCTTCATCATATCAACTACTGTGGGAGGTTCTCCAGCTCTAATCGCTTCCACTTTTTCTTCTCCCAGCTCCTCTACAAAACACTCTTCCATTTCAGGTGTTATTTCTGAAAGTGCTGTTGCTGGATCAATACCAATACTCTCAAGCTGTGCTTCTTGTTCAGGGCTTAAGTTAGGCTCCTCAGTCTCTGCCTCATTAGAATTACTATTAACATCATTATCTATCTCAGGCACACTAGCACTTTCTTTTTCATAGTTCATAATTGTTTTTATGCCATAAAAGTCTGATTGATAAAGATAAAAACCTGATATTATCATTAGGAAAAAGATTACTCCTAAAATAATAAAGAATACTCTTAGCGCTTTTAGAAATGTCTGCATATTGTTTATTTATTATAATTAATTAAGTTCAATCTTATTTTATCATAAAATAGAGCTTATTTAAAGATTAAAAACTAAATATGTTGCAAGTCTTTAGAAATGTTTTTCTTTAAATCCTCAATATTATCAAACTTCTTTACATCTCTAATCTTTTTAATAACTTTAACTGTAATTTCCTTACCATAAATATCTTCTGAAAAGTCCTTAATTAAAATCTCTAGCGAAACTGGTCCATTAAATACCTCCTTATAGCCAAAATGCATAATAGCATCATACACGCTATCTTTTAATTTTGCTTTTACCACATAAACACCATGACTAATATCTAAATCAGTCTTATCTAAATTAGCAGTCGGGTATCCAATTCTTCTCCCTCTGCCATCACCTTTAATAACTTTAGCGTTAAATTTAACCTTATTCTTATCTAAATTAGAAACTTTGAAAAATGAAATAATTAAAACTATCACAGCCACAATTTCAATTGTATTTAAATAGTTATTATTAAATATATAATCTAATATTAAAGCTGAAAAAGGCCAAAAAAGCTCTAAGATAGTGGTGGTTGAAGCGGAAACTCTGCGCAATCCAAAGTAAAATAAAAAGATGGCCAGAGCACCACTACTAAGAACAATCAGAGCTAAAAGATGCCACTGTACTGAGCTAATAGCTGAACTCATTCCTAGGCCGTTAGTAAACAAAAGGTAAACTAATATCAAAACTGTAGTGATGCCGAATCTCAGTGCACTTAAAGCTTTAAAGTTAAGATGATTAGCAATCCGTTTACCAAAGACAGTAGATGAGCCAAATGCAAAAGCCGCTAAAATAGCAAAAATAGCAGCACTTTGAGACAGGTCTATTGAAAAAATATCAAAACCATAACTAGCAAATGCTAAAATATAACTTGCCACTATTGCTACTGTTGCCCAAAGATAGAAATTCTTAGGTAGTTTCTCTCTTAAAATTATTCTAGCTAAAAACAAAGCAAAAATTGGTTGAAGTTTTTGTAGAACAACCACAGTAGCAAAGGTTGTTTCACCATCTATTGCGGAAAAGAAGGCCTTGGTAATCATAATTGTACCAATAACCCCACCAAACAAACTCACCCAAATAACTGCACCCCAATTCTTCCTACTAAGTCGTTTTATCTTCTTCCAATTTAAAATAATAAAAGGACTTAAGACTATAAATCCTAAAAAGTGCTCCCAAAATACTACTAAAGCTGCAGGCAAAACATAAAAGCTTGGCCTAATAAAAAGACCGTCTATACTCCAAAGTAAGGCGGCTAAGATTATTGCAAAATAACCAAATATTGAATATTTATTTTTAACTAATTTAAACATAATAAAACCATTATACAACACAAAACTTTTCAAACCTAACTACTTAAAGTATTTAACTATAAACATTAGTATTAATCTTTAATTTCAAACTTAGAATACTCTTCTATCTTTTCAGAAAAATGATATTTTATTTCCTCAGGCTCAGCCATGCCAGGACCACTTTTAATAAACTCAAAAAGTTCAATCAAATCAATTTCCTTTCCTTCAGCCTCAACAATCACACTACCGTCACTTTGATTTTGAGCAAAACCCTTTAAGTCCAGCTCCTTGGCTTTATTTTTTATGTTTTTCCTAAGAGATACACCCTGAACAAATCCTCTAACTTGTATGTTCATATGTTTTAACATATCTTTATTGTTTATTTTTTAAATTATTTAAAAAATATAGTATATAATTGAAAAAATAAAATAGCAATACTAAAGAAGAAACCTAGAAACGGCACTGCTACAGAATAGGTTCTGACACCTTTTGGTTTTTTATTTCTCTTTTTCAAAACTATAAGCGACAAATTAATAAAAATAAATACAACTAATAATATATAATTTGTAGCACTAGCTAAAGACTCTAAATCAAAAGCTAAAGCAAAGGCTAAAATAACAACACTAGAAAAGATTGTAGCCCAAATTGGTGTTCTGGTTTTTCTATTTAGTTTACCAAATATTGGTGGAGCTAATTTTCTTTGTGCCATTCCATATAAAACTCTAGCATTCATAACCATTTGCACCATCACTCCATTAATTATAGCTATCAAACCAATAATGGTGATGACTAAGGGAAAGCTTAATCCTTTCTGAGATAATATATCAACTAGTGGCGCCTCACTAGTTTCTAATTCTTGAGGAGATAGCCCTAGCACAGCTATAATAGCAACAATTATATAAAGTATGGTTAATATAAGTAGTGAGCCTATAATTGCTCTAGGCATATTTTTTTGAGGATTTTTAGTCTCTTCTGCTACATTAACAGCGCTTTCAAAGCCAATAAAGGTAAAAAATCCTAAAAAAGCTCCCATCAAAATTCCCTTCCAAACGCTAAACTCAAAACTAGGGATAAATTCATTAATTCTTGCTGGCAATTGACTTAAATTATCTCCAGCAAAAAAGATAACTAAAAATATTCCTAAAAGTTCAATGACAGTAATAACAGTTATCGTAGCTGCAGATTGCGTTATTCCCCAAATAACAATTGCTGATAAAACAACTATAACTAACGATATGATTATCCAGGGAGCAATGTTTACAAACTCATGCACATAACCAACATAGCCATTTAAAACAGTAGCTGTAGATATAATAGCTGAAGCAACCAGAAGCCAACCTATTATTTTAGATAGAGCTGGTATATTAAAAGCACTATCAACATAGTTTACCGCTCCTCCACTTTTAGGTATACGTGCTGAGAGTTCGCTATATGAAAAAGCAGTGAAGATAACTAAAATAGCTGAGACAATAAAGGCTAAGGGGGTAAACATACCAGCGTGACCAGCAATTTTTCCCAAAATAACATAAATACCTAAACCTAAAATAGTTCCGGTACTATAAAAAAGTAAAAGTGGGAAACTTAAACTTCTTTTTAACTTAACAGTTTTCTTTTGTTTAAACATCTTCGTTAATGCTTATATAAATAAAAAATATCTTTTATTATTTATATTAACATGTTTATAATTCATATTAAAAAATAAACTTCTAATTATTTATATCAAAAACCACAATTTCACCAGGAAAAGGTGTACGCACTGGTGGTCCCCAAGTCCCCACCCCTGAGCTAGTATAAGTTATCATATCTTCATAGCTAGCAAGTCCATAAGAGAACTTATTATAGACGTACCTAACTACTATAGAAAAAGGGCTAATCTGTCCACGATGAGCATGCCCTGAAAGCATTAAATCTGTATTTAAAGCATAAGCCTCAGCTTGATCAACTGGCACATGATTAATAACCACCCTTAATCCTTCTTTATCTAAACTTAAATTATCTATATCTCTTTTTATACCACTATCTTTATCACCTAAATAATCAAAGCCAATAAACTCTACCCCTTTTATATTATAGGCTTCATTTTTTAATTCAATTATGCCTGCCTCTGAAATGCTAGTACTTAGTAAATCTGTATCTATATAATGATCGTGATTTCCTGGCACAAAAATAACTGGATCATCAAAACCTTTAAGTGCTGGAATAAATTTCTTTATCTTTAAATCATTACCATCAAATAAATCACCACTTATAACCACAACGTCTGCTTGTAAATTGTTCACCTTTTTAGTTAAATTATCTAAATAATTTGGCTGATATATTAATCCTAGATGTAAATCTGATAAGTGAACTATTCTTATCTTATCTTGATAATTATTAAAACCTTTTAATTCTATGTTTTTTACCATAGGGAAAAAAGCATTGTATACCCCTAGCAGAAAAAATATAACGGCTGAAGAAAAAAGTATTCTTGCTAAAAGTTTTCTATTAACAAAAATAAATTTAAAAACATAAAAAATACTTCCAAATATTAACATTTGTGTTAAAAGGCCAAACAAAAATGCGCTAATTATGTATAAATAATTAAAAAACAACTCATCTCTATAGTTTATTATAATTGTATTAATTACAAAAAATAAACTAGTCAAAGCTGGTATTAAATATGCTAAATACTTTCTTCTTCTAAAATTAAAAGTATTATATAAAAGCTGTCCAGCAAAGTAGTGTGTTAATATAAATAAAAATAATATTAAAATAGAATAAATCATAAAGTATAAATTAAAACTATATTTCAAATTATAACATTAATACAATAAAAAAGCAGGTAATAAAACCTGCTTTTTTTATTGATAAAACGATTATTTACCTATTTACATTTAATTCCTTCTCAATCCAGTTTAAAACCTTACCAGCATGACCTCTGCCCCCTAATCCGAAGGCTAGACCACCAGCTAAAGCTATCATAAAGACAAAAGCAGTAAACAGTATTTGAATTAAATTAGTAGCAACGCCTAGTTGCACTAAGGCGGCCATAAAAGCAAAAACAAAGATTGCCCATTTAGCCAAGCTACCTAAAAAGTTAGCAATTTTATGACTAACCGACATATTCTCTAGAGCTTGAACACTTATTTTCTTTAAGACCTTAGCTACTACAAGTCCAACAGCTAAAATAATAATAGCTACAATTACACTTGGTAAATACATTGCTAGTTTTTCTAGAAAAACAGTTAACTGACTGATATTTAAAATATCAACTACAGCAATAAAGGTGGCAATATAAAAGAACCACTTAACTGTCCAACCAATAATAGCAGCAAAGCTAGTTTTAATACCAACATTTGCCATCTCTTGTTTTAAACCAACTTTTTCTGACATGACATCGAGTCTGGTTAGCTTAACTAATTTTTTAGCAAACTTACCTAGTAACGCCGAAACAATCAAACCAAAGATCAAGACTAAAATCGCTCCAATAAGTGCGGGTACAAAGCCTAAGAAATTGTTCCATAAGCTCTGCATTGAAAGCAGAAAACTTTCAGATAGTGCTTGAATCATATATTTTAGTTAGTTTATAAGGATATATATCATAACATATACTTAAATATTAATCAAGATAAAGCACTAAAAA
>CAYYPI010000002.1:0-73061 GCA_964473565.1 uncultured Gammaproteobacteria bacterium | reverse complement strand
CACGCCTTGCAGGCTCTCCTCGTTTCACTCGTCGGGGCGTATAACAGCGATTAAAAAGAAATTCCTTGCAGGAATTTCCCATATTTTTCCTTCGGAAAAACACTCGAGGTCGCTACGCTCCACTCGAGCCCTACGGGTTTTTTAATCGCGATGTTATACGAAATTCTCTTTTGTGAAAAAATAAAAACAAGGAAAATTTTGGCACTTTTTATTAACTAAATTTAACACTATGAGCGAGCAAACAACACCAAGCAAAAAAATCACGGTAGGCTTAATCCTTAGCTGGATATTCGGCGTTCTTTTTGCTTTAACCGGAATTGTTTCTGTTTTTTCAGAGCCAATACCAGGTCTAGTCATGTTGATTATGGCGGCTGTTCTTCTTCCGCCAGTTACAAAGCTAGTAGATCAAAAATGGAAGTTTCATCTTTCAAAAGGCATGAAAATTGTTGTTATCATTATCGGTTTCATAATTTTTGGTGCGACTATTGATACTTCCAATGTTTCTACTACACAACAAACTGAACCACAAAAAGAAGAACAGCAAGCTATTCAAAATGAAGATGTGGTCAATGAAACAGTTACAACTGAACAAGTGAACGAAGAACAGCCACAAACTGAAAACAACGAACAAGCCGCTAACGAAGAAAAAACAGAACCAATTCCTACGCCAGATGAAACGCCTGAGGAAAAATCAGAACCAACCAAAGAAGCAAATGTTCCAGCCGAGTATAAATCAGCTTTAGCAAAGGCTGATAGTTATGCTAACGATCAACATATGTCCAAAAAAGGATTGTATGATCAGCTAACCTCTGAGTATGGCGAACAGTTCTCAAAAGAAGCTGCCCAATATGCAGTTGATAACGTTAAAACCGATTGGAATGCGAACGCACTCGCTAAGGCAACTTCATATGCTAATGATCAGCATATGTCCAAGAAAGGCGTATACGACCAACTTGTTTCTGATTATGGTGAACAATTCACGAAAGCAGAAGCACAGTATGCAGTAGATAATGTAGTAGCTGACTGGAATGCAAATGCTCTTGCCAAAGCAAAAAGCTATCAGGAAAACCAGAATATGTCGCCTGCCGCTATTCACGACCAACTAATTTCTGAATATGGCGAGCAATTTACGAAAGCTGAGGCAGATTACGCTATCCAACACCTTAATGACTAGTACATTGAATAAGGATAAAAAGTGCCAAAATTGAATTAGATTTTTTTCACAAAAGAGAACTCAAGGGGACGCTGCGCTTTCGCTCCACTCCGTTCCGCTCACCCTCGCCTAACACCGAGTATGCGGAAAACTCTCGGCTCGAGCTTTTCCCAAATTCGCTTTTCTCTGTTGGGTGGTAATTTCAGAAAAAATGTAGTAAAATAGGATTAAACCATTAATAAAATTAAATCAATAAATCCGAAAAGCGAACTTCGCATACTTGGATACGTTAGCTGAAATATTCCTTTTCTTTTTTGAGCTATAGCCCAATTGTTTTAAAAAATTTTCAAATTTCTTTTTCTTTATTTATAAGGGGAAATATGGTGTTTCCTCCGCTCCGCTACGGAAACGATTTATTTGATGAGGGGAATATATGGAGTTCCGCCTGTTGGCGGAACATTTTTATAAAATTGACCCAAACTTTCAAACACGATACAATACAACCAGTGTAACTATTACATTTTACCGGTATATGAAACCAAACATTTCAAACATAGGAAAGAACCTAAAAAGAATCCGTATCGAGAAAGGCATATCGCAAGATCGCCTTTCGAAACTTGCAGATGTCGCACTCAATACAATTGTTACTTTGGAATCCGGAACAAACGGAAACCCGACAATAGAAACGCTGACCAAAGTCGCACAGGGTTTGGAAGTGGATATTAACGATTTAATAAAATAGTCTATGAAAGCAAAAACTCAAAAGACAAAACGAGATATAACTTTCATTGATCTATTCGCCGGAATAGGCGGTTTTCACTTGGCTTTTCATAATGCGGGTGCAAAATGTGTCTTTGTGAGTGAATGGGATGAACACGCACGCAAAACATACGAACATAATTTCAGAAAAATACAGCCCGAACTTTTCGAGATGGGATTGTTTGCAAAAGGCAAAAACCTTTTTGCTGGCGACATAACCAAAGTGAATGAAAAAGAAATCCCTGACTTTGATATTTTGACGGGCGGTTTTCCTTGCCAGCCATTTTCACAGGCCGGTTTTAAAAAAGGTTTTGCTGATACTCGCGGCACACTCTTTCAGGACATCGTGCGAATTATCAAGGAAAAGCAACCGCGCGCTTTCTTTATCGAAAATGTCCGTCATTTATTGAAACACGACAATGGCAAAACGTTTGAAGTTATAAAAAACACGATTACCAAAGATCTTGGTTATTCATTTCACTATAAAATCGTGAAAGCGTCCGATTTCGGACTTCCGCAACATCGCCCCCGCTTGTTTATGGTCGGTTTTCGTGATTCGGATGTAAAATTTGAATTTCCGGAACCAATCAAACTTGAAAAAACCATGTCCGATATTTGGGGAGCACCTTGCGAAAAAGAAGTCGGCTACACACTGCGTTGCGGAGGTCGTGGCTCGGGAATCGATGACCGCAGAAACTGGGACGCTTACAGAGTGAAAGGTAAAGTAAAAAGACTGTCGCCCGTTGAAGGTAAAAAAATGATGGGCTTTCCAGATGATTTCGAATTTCCGGTTTCGGAAGTACAAGCCATGAAACAGCTTGGCAACGCCGTTGCCGTCAATGCGATTCATGCGGTCGCACAACAAATTATACAATCACTAAATGCTTATGATCACAGGAAATAAAGGAGAATGGAGTGAGTTTTATGCTTTTATAAAACTGCTCGTCGATAAAAAAATCATCGGAGCCGATCAAGATCTCGAAAAAATCGAGGCGATTTTCTTTCCCATTTTGAAAATCATTCGTGAAGAATCCGAAGGAAAGCTGGAATATGAATTGCAAGAAGAAGAAAAAGTAAAAATCCTCCACGGAAATGGCGAAACGGCAACCGTTGACACTTCCGACTTAAAAACCAAAGTCGTGGAAATTTTCAATGAAATCAAAGAAAAGACACAGACCTTTTCCGTTCCTCTAGCCGAAGAACTTTTCAACCGTTTTGCCGTAAAAACTCTCAATGCCGGAAATTCACGAAAAGAAGACCTGATTTTGAAAGTACACGATCACACAATCGGACGAGATCACGAAATCGGATTCAGTATCAAGTCAAAACTCGGCTCCCCCGCAACCTTACTCAACGCTTCGGGCGCAACCAATTTCACATACAAAATAACAGGACTCGATAAGCGAAAGCTAAAAGAAATAAACGCAATCGACACCAAGTCAAAAATCCGTGATCGTCTTTTTGCAATTCGTGCAGCGGGCGGAAGTTTCGCTTTTTATAAGGTTGATTCCGAAGTTTTTGAACGAAATTTGAGAAAAATTGATACGATTATGCCTGAAATAATGGCGGAAGTCCTTTTGGCTTATTTTTCTGACAAAGGTTCAACTTTCCCCGAATTACTACAACACTTGCAAGATAACGAAGTGCAAATACTGAGTTTCAACCTCACAACGGAAGACTACGAATACAAAATCAAATCCCTGCTCAATAACGCCGCCTTGGGTATGGTCCCTGCAAGCCCATGGGACGGAACATTGCGAGCACACGGAGGCGTGATTATTGTTCGCGAAGACGGCGAAATAGTTTGCTATCACCTCTACAATGCCGAAGCATTCCGAAATTACCTGTTTAACAATACCCGCATGGAATCGCCGAGTGCGACACGCCACGGCTATGGCATAGTTTATGAAGAAAATGGTGAACTGTTTATTAAACTCAATCTCCAAATACGATTTATCAAGTAGCTATGGCCGATATTTTTTCCAAAATGAAGCGGAGCGACATAATGTCCAAAGTACGAAACAAGGACAGCAAAATTGAGATCGCGCTTCGCAAAGCGTTATGGAAAGCAGGCTATCGCTACCGAAAAAATTCAATAAAGTATTTTGGCAAGCCCGATATTGTTTTACCAAAATACAAAACAGTCATTTTCGTGGATTCATGTTTCTGGCATGGTTGCAAAAAACACGGCTCAATGCCAGCCACAAGAACCGAGTTTTGGGAAAAGAAAATCGCACGGAATAAAGAACGTGACAAAGAAGTAAACCTGCATTACAAAAAAGAGAGTTGGCAAGTTATCCGAGTTTGGGAGCATGAAATCACTAAAAAAGATCCTGTTGCGATTGAAAAAATCATAAGCAAAATAAGTAAATCAAAATAATTTTCTATAACATGACTGAAACAGATCAATACAATCAATTTCCAAGAGGCTCCATTTGGCGAAAATGGGATTTACAAGTTCAAACCAGATTGGATAACGGTTATTCATGTCTCGGAAATTTGTTGGAAGACGAAAAATTACAACAATTGATCACTGCGACTGGATTAACTGAAACAGAAATAAAATCGCAGGAGAAATCAATAACCGCTGACAAATATGCAAAACTTTTCGTCAACTATGTAACTCTTTTTACCGACGTTAGTGTAATAGGTATAACAGATCACAACACAGGTAAAGAGTTGGACGATCTTCTTAATGAAGCAAATCAAACTGATGGAAAACTAACTATTATTCCTGGCGTTGAAGTTTCATCAAGCCATGGAATCCATATTTTATGTTTATTCAATTCTGAAAAGCCATGGAAAGATACATGGGCAAGTTCGATTGAGCACTTCATGACCGAAATTGGCTTAACAGAAGATGTTTTTAATAATGCAGGGCAACCAAACAACTCTACCAAAACTTCGCAAGAAATCATGGACATTGTGGCAGAGAAAGACGGAATATGTATTTTTGCTCATATAGCTACAGAAAATGGCCTCTTTTATCGACAATCAAGCAGAGCCAATGGAGGCACCGCACACAAAGATATTTACACACATAGATTTTGCCAAATAGTACAAATCCCACACACTGGTAGCATTGACGCAGGAACTCAAAATATCATTAACGGAAAAGATCCAAATTATGAAAACAAAAGCGTTGCCAAAATTAAATGCTCGGACGCACGAAAACTTTCTGAAATTGGCAGTCAGTATGCGTGGATAAAAGCTGACCCTATCTTTGATGGACTCAAACAAATAATATTTGAACCAGACGAACGAGTAAAAATTCAGGAACAAAATCCATACGAAGATAAAAAGAAAATCTATTTCGATGCAATAAAGCTTAGTGGGAGTAAAAACTTCGTTTTGCCAGACCTAGAAATACCACTAAACAGAGAGTTAATTGCTTTAATTGGTGGTAGAGGAAGCGGAAAAAGTGCCCTCCTTGATACCTTTGCATTTCTCAACGAAGAACATCTTAAATTTGATCAAAACAACAAGAAAAAGATTATAGAATATTATAGAGACAATGAGGCAAGGACAGAACCTCGTCCTTCTTACACATTCAAAACCTCATTGATAGATAAAAATGGTGATACATCTGAATTTGAGAAGGAACTTTCGGATAAAACAAATCTTGAATTACCTTTTTTGTACCTCGGACAAGAAAGGTTAAGTGGTATTGCAACAAATGATTTTGAA
Source organism: uncultured Gammaproteobacteria bacterium (assembly GCA_964473565.1). GTDB lineage: Bacteria > Patescibacteriota > Patescibacteriia > Patescibacteriales > UBA12465 > JAIPJO01. The sequence continues at coordinate 67,462 of CAYYPI010000002.1, read as the reverse complement.
CTGACGCGAACCGTTTGTGATTTAATTGGCATTGATGTTAATGAAATAGGACAAGAAGTTTTAACCTCAAAAGCAAGAGACGTGCTTGGCGATATTGATAACACCCATCAACGTATTCGAGATATTATTGAACGATACAAAGAGCTTGGATATACCGAAGACACGGACTTGGAAAAATGGATAACCAGTTATTTATCTAAGCTTACAGACCAACAAAAAAGACTCTCATCCAAAGAAACGAAGGAAACACTCGATGAAATAAATCAAAAAACCGAAAAAGGGCTAAAACTTAAAGGGCTGAGAGAAAAAACAAACGCTCTATCGCTAGGGTTGCGTGATTTGCCAATAATTCAAGAGATAGCCAATTTCAACGTCATTTTAAAAGAACACTACCCTGACAATGATCTAATTGAAGGGCTAGATGTTAGCAAGCAGACAAAAATACTAAGCGAATTACAGGCAAAAATTGAGGAAGATATGAAACAATTGAGAGATGAAATTATCGCCTTAAAAAAGAAACTTATTGAACAGGGTATCAAGGAAGACGTTAACACTCTATTACAAGCCAGTGAAAATTTACAACGCCAAATAAGCAACATTGGAAAAGATATTGAAAGTTACAAGCAGTCAAAAAAACAATTGACGGACTTACACGATGAAAGAAGAAAAATTTTGGAACAAATTAGTAATTCATTGCTTGCCCTAAAAAATGCTATAACGCAAGCATTTCAAGATTTTCAAAATTCACGCGATGATTCAACAGTCGAAGAAAAGGAACTATTCGATAAAATTATCAAAGGTATTGAAGTTGAGGGAAAAATTGAATTTAATTTCAAAAAATTTGCTAAACGTGTGTTGGATGATTTCCTAGATAATCGGAAAGTGGCAAATGAAACTGATCTGAAAAAAATGATAGCCGGTACAAATGAAGATGGAACACCCCGAGAAATAACTTTTGAAAATCTATCAGTATGGATACAAAAAACTGATTTAAGTGAACAAAAATGCTTTAGCCGTGATGGAATCAGCGGAATTACATATTATATATTCACTGAATGGGCTGACTTCTTGGGAGTAAAAGCAATTGCGAAATTAAATGGAAAGGCAACGGAAATTTTATCAATCGGACAAAGAGGAACGCTGTTACTAAAAGTCTATTTAGCTACCGCAACTGCAAAACAAGTGTTCATTATAGATCAGCCCGAAGACAACCTTGATAACAACTTCATAATGAATGAGCTTGTTCCACTAATCCGGAAGGCCAAACAATCAAGGCAAATCATAATGTCAACCCACAACGCCAATCTGGTAGTTAATGCGGATGCTGAACAAATAATCGTAGCAAGACTAGATCAAGAATTGGACTATTTAGCAGGAAGCATTGAAAACCCCGAAATAAACAAAAATATCAGAGATATTCTTGAAGGCGGAGAGGAAGCCTTTAGGCAACGAGAAAGGAAATATTTATTGAACAAATAGGGAATGTTTTCGGTCGGGGCAATTCACCCCTTTTGTTCCCCTCTTGCTCCTCCCTCAAACAGAAAGTGGTGTTTTGGGTACGGAAAAAGAAATTTGAAAATTTTTAAAACAACTGACTATCGTTGGAAAAGAAAAGGAATACATCAGCTAACAGCGTATATCTGGTTCGCGCTTGCTTAACGGCAAATGCTCACCCATATGGCTCCCTTCGGTCGCAACATCAGATATACGCGAACGTTATACGACATTTAAGTTTGGGTATAACCGAAAATTTATTAATAACCATTCATCTATCTATGTTTATGGAAGAAATAATTCATCAGCTTGAAAAAGAAGTAAAAGTTCTTTTTCATGAAGAAAGTAGCGGACATGATATTTATCATTTAAAGCGTACTATGAATACTGCTTTAACACTTCAAGAAAAAGAAGGTGGAGATAAGTTAATTATTGCTGTTTCTGCATTTTTACATGATGTTCATAGAATCATTCAAAAGGAAACTGGAAAATTTTGCTCTCCAAAAGATTCATTACCAAAAGTTAAAGAAATTCTTGATAAAACTAATTTAACTGAAGAACAAAAAGAAAAAGTTCTTCATTGTGTCGAATATCATGAAGAATACAATTTTTCTGAAAATGGAAAAACAGTAAATGATATTGAAACATTAGTTTTACAAGATGCTGATAACTTAGATGCAATTGGTGCAATTGGAATTGGAAGAACTTTTTCATTTAGTGGAGCAAATCAAGTTCCCATGTGGATTCCAGAAAAACCTTTTGATAGAGATAGTTTTGATGAATCTGAAAAAGATTCTTCAACAGTACATCATTTCTATAGTAAGCTTTTGAAATTAAAAGAAAATATGAATACAGAAACAGCTAAGAAAATGGCTAATGAAAGACATAAATTTATGGAATTATTTCTTCAAGAATTCTTTGATGAATGGAATGGCAAGAAGTAACAGCCCAAACTTAAACGCTAGAGGGACGCTGCGCTTTCGTTGCTATCGCTCCTCACCCTCGTATAACAAGGGATATACGGTTCAGCCCTCGACTCGGGCTTACCCAAATTTCAGCTTCTTTTTTGTATTTTTTTATGATAAAATAATAATGAGAAATCAAAAAAGTATCTGAAACTTCAGATACACTCAAATGTTATATGAAATTAGTCTTCTTATTTCTTCAAATGCAATGTTCGTATCAAGCATTAATGTTCTAATAAGCTCAAATAAATGCGAAGACCAGCTACACACAACATATGATATCTAGCTACGACAATAAAAAAGAAAAAACCTATGAATAAAAAAAGTGAATCTCAAAAATACTCAGAAGATTTAAATGAATGGCAAAAAAAACAATACCAACCAGGTGTTTATACTGGGGGAAAATTTCCACCAGATATAAAGTATGGCGCTAAAAAAGTTGGTTACATATTTCTAGTTCAAGGCTTTTTAATGATTTTTCTTGGCTTAGCACTAATGACTGTTCAAAAAATTGTTGGCTTGTTAATAATTCTAGCTTCATTCGGATCAATATATGGTGGAATTAATAAGATTAGAAGAAGTAAAAAGTAAACGATTTTTTCTTTTTTATTTTCTCAGACAAAATTTTGAAAAATAATTAATTTTAATAAGGAGTTTTCAAAAACTTCAGATAGCACTTTAATTATATGTATTTTAGATTATTTTATGAAAATTTTTAAACAAATAGATAATAAACTCACCGAAAAGAAAATAAAAAAGATTGATATAATTATTGGAGTAATTGCAGTTATTTTTGCTGAAATGATAAATATTATTATCAAATCATCACCTATATTTTTAGATTTTTCTTTTGGACTTGAATTATATTATTTTACATATCCAGCAATTTTGATTTTAATCATATTATTGTCTTTGATAACAAGAAGGTGGCAAATTATTGTTGGTATGGGAATAATTCGCTTAATAATTGATTTGATTAGGTTTTTAACATAATGAATTTTCATAAAATAATTTAAACTTCTCCGCTTCGCTCCGACCACGCTACACTCTTCTCCTTTTAGTCGGCGGGACGTATAACAAGGTGTATCCGGTTCGCCCCTCGGCTCGGGGCTCACCCAAATTGCTTCCTACGGTTGCAAGTTCTCATATCCGCAAACGTTGTGCGAAATTATAAGTTAGTCATAATAATTATAAATTTCATTTTTAAACCCTTAATATGAAATACGATAAATTAGTAAGAGATAAAATTCCTCAAATTATCAAAGATAAAGGATCTATTCCTCTGACTCATATAGCAGATGATTCAGAATATTGGGTAAAATTGAAAGCTAAATTACAAGAAGAAGTTAATGAGGTATTGGAGGATTCTAATATAGATGAAGAATTAGCAGATGTATTGGAAGTAATACATGCAATGTTAGCTTTTAGAGGAATTAAATTTGAGGAATTAGAACAGATTATGCTGAAAAAGAGAGAGAAAAGAGGTGGATTTAAAAATAAAATTATTTTAGAGGAAACAAGGAGTGACTAATTTATAACTCAAGACGTCATTGTGTTTGTTTCTCTTCCGTTATCACTCCAGAAAATCATCTTCTTTATAGTAAGCTTTTGAAATTAAAAGAAAATATGAATACAGAAACAGCAAAGAAGATGGCTGATAAAAGGCATAAATTTATGGAATTATTTCTTGAAGAATTCTTTGATGAATGGAATGGAAAAAAGTAAGGCTCAACTTAAATACTAAAATGAAAAATAAACAGTTACAAGCTCTTCGCTGGATTATTAATATCCTTAGTAAAGATAACATCCAATATCGTATTTCTGGTGGTTTTGCAGCTCATCTTTATGGATCAAAGAGAGAGGTGAACGATATAGACATAGATATTCCTGAAAATGATTTTGAAAAAATTTTTGATAAAGTAAAAGATTATATAATTTTAGGCCCTGAAAATTATAAAGATGAAAGATGGAACTTGAAGTTAATGACACTCAACTACCTTGGACAAGAAATAGATATTGGAGGTGCTTATAATCAAAAAATATTTGATGATCTTTCTAAAAGATGGATACACAGTCCTGCCAATTTTTCAAAATTAAAAAAAGTATATTTTGAAGGTATTAAGTTGACTGTGATTAATCCAAGTGATCTCATAAACTATAAAAAATTGTTGTCAGGTGATCATCAAAGGATTGATATAAAAGCTGTTCAAGAATATATTAAAAATTCAAAGTGACTATTTTTCAAATTTCTTTGTTTTACTATAATCCATTGGGATATACAATACTTGATACAAAATTTTCCACGGCACCTCGAATTACGGATCATGAGTGAACTTTATATGAGATTTTTATGTTTTTTATGAGGATATAATAAGAATATAATTTAGTATATTATTTAACTATATAAAAGTTATTTTTTGCACTTTTTTCTATGTATGTTATAATAATAATGTATTATTCTTAACTTTAAATTTATGGATATGCAACCTTATTTAGACAAATTAAAAGCTAAGTACGATAAAGTTAAAGCAGAACTTGCCGAGAAAAAAGCTGATTTGGAAATTTCAAATCAAGACGAAATGGGTGAATTAGAATCTAAGCTTGATGAAATGAAGGCAAAGATGGAAGAATTACAGAGTGCAGGGGGTGACAAAGTAGAAGACTTAAAAAGTAAATCTGATGAATTAATGAGTGATATTGAAGGAAAATGGAACAACCTTTTAGAAAAGCTAAAAGTTTAATATTTATGTTTTTTAAAAGCACTAAAATTATAATTTAGTGCTTTTTTTATTTTTAAAATAAACAATATGGAAAATCATAATCGTAATTTAGAGTTTCTTTATGAGCTTGGAACCATGAGATTTATCCCAAGAATGTGGAGGCAATTTCTAAATAAAGATTTTGCTAATTTATCTGAGCACATCTTTAGAGTTATTTGGACTGCTATTATAATTGCTAAGGAAGAAAAAGCTGATATTGATAAAGTAATTAAAATGGCCCTAGTGCATGATATTGTTGAATCAAGAAATTCAGATGTCAATTATTTATCTAGAATGTATACAAAAAGAGATGATAAAGGTGCAATTGATGATATATTGAAGGATACTAGTGTTGAAGATGAGTTTCTGAAAATATTCAATGAATATGAAGATAGGCAGTCTATAGAAGCCAAAATTGTTAAAGACGCTGATAATTTAGATGTTGATATGGAGCTTCAAGAGCAATATGTTAACGGGGTGAAGGTTAAAGAAGATTTTCAAGTTATAAGAGATAGAGTATATGAAACATTATTCACAGAGACAGCTAAAAAGATGTGGAAAGAAATTCAGGACTCAAATCCACATGATTGGCATCTTAAAGCGAATAATAGGTTTAATGATGGTGATTGGAAAAGGGAATAAAGAAAATATTTAATTTAATTAATAGAAAATATGAATCGTGTATACCCAGCAGTTAAAGCAATAATCCAACGTGGAGAAAGATTTCTTGTAATTAAACAGAAAATATCAGATATGGATACTTGGGATTTACCTGGTGGCAAGGTTGATTATGGCGAATCTCCTTATGACACATTAGTACGTGAAGTTAAGGAAGAAGTTAATCTTTCTGTTAAAATATTAAGACCCATTGGTTTTTTTTGGTTTTTTAGACAAGATAAGGGTCAAGTAATTTGTACTACATTTTTATGTAGTGCTGATGATGAAATTGATTTAACAAAAAATCCTACTGGTGAAAATATAATTGAATATAAATGGGTAACAAAAGATGAATTTTTCAGTGATAAATACGTGGTTTCACATAATAGTATTAAGAAGCTTTTAGATTTATTGTAAAAGTAAATCTAATAATTTATAGAATATGTTACATCATTACATTGGTTGGATCGGAGCATTTTTATTTGCAATATGCGCTGTTCCACAAGTAATTCAAACATGGAGAACTAAGAAAGCAGGAGATTTATCCTGGCTGTTTTTAATTTTTTGGCTTTTAGGGGAAATACTCACTTTTACCTATATCGTTATAGACGATATATTATTAAAAATTACACATTTTCCGCTTTATATTAATTATTTGTTTAATATTATACTTGTATTATATTTAATATACGCAAAAAAAGTTTATAAATAAAAATTAGATAATTTTTTAAATAAATTATATGTCAAAAAAAATTGAGTTAAGAAATCAAAGAGTCTCTGATGCAAAAAGGTTTTATGAAATATTAAATAATCCTAATTTTAAGTATCTTAAGATTTGTCCAAAAGATGTAGAAGCTGAAAAAGATTTTTTAAGACAAAATACTAAAAAGAGAAAAAATAATATATCATATAATTATGCTATTTTGTTTAATGGCAAGGTAGTTGGTGGGTGTGGAATTAAAATAAATCAACATAGAACTTTTATTGGTGAAATAGGTTATTTCTTAGATGAGAAATATTGGGGAAAGGGAATTACCACTAAAGCTGTAAAGATTCTTGAAAAGATTGGATTTGAGAAATTAGGATTAAATAGAATTGAAATTTTAATGAATCCTGGAAATATTGCTAGTGAAAAGGTGGCTATAAAGTGTGGCTATAAAAAAGAGGGAACAATGAAAAAAGTTATAAAAAATGGAAATGAATTTTTTGATGCACACCTTTATGCTAAAGTTAAGATAATTAGATAAAATTATCTATGAAAAAAATACAAGAAAAAATAAAAGACTTTTGCAAAGAAAATGATATGGAAACATCAGTTGAACACAGAGTTCTGGATGCCATGTCAGAGCTTGGTGAGTTAGCAAAAGAGGTGTTAAAGATGAGTGATTATGGCAAGAAAAAATCTGAGTATAGGCAAGAGTTAAAAGTTGAATTAGGTGATGTCTTATTTTCTTTGATAACAATTGCTAATACCTATGATATTGATTTAAAAGATGCTTTAAATAAAGTTCTGGATAAGTATAAAAAAAGATTAAAAAAAGGTTCTGCTGGCTCTCAAAACGATTAATTATTTTTAATATATAGTAATTTAAATATAAAAAAACACCATTGTTTTGGTGTATTTTTTATTTTCTAGTATTTTTAACTATATTATCTTCATAACTTCATCCCAGATTTCATCATGTATATCAACAATGGTTTGGTTAGCATTAATTTTATGCCATCCATATTCTTCTTTAAGTTTGAGATGAGCCCAGCGCACCTTGTTACTCAAATCATCATTAGTTTCATGTTTATGGTTTTTTTCCTTAGCTTCTAAGAATCTTTCACCATCAAATAAAAAGCTTTTATCTTCTTTAATTAAACCAGCATTAATTTTTTTTAAAAATAGTTCATCAACACCTGCCCCTAATCCCCAAGATATACCAGTGCCTACATAATCTTCAGCTATGATATTTATACCATCATTTAAATCCTTTAATAATTTTTCTTGATATTGAAAACGATTGAGGGTGTATAGTATTTGCGCTTCTCTTGCACTAAGTTTAAAATAGTTACCATTTCTTAAATAATCATTTAAGATTATTCCAGATGGTTTGAGTTTGTATAAAGGATATTTAATGTATTTAGCTTTATGGCCATTGAACTTTAACCTTTCAACCAACATTTTTGCTTGGGTGCTTTTACCCAAGTTATTAATGCCATAGAAGACGATAAATTTTCCTGTTTTTTTATTCATAATGCTCATAAAAGAGCGCTGTATCTTAGCACTCTTTGTAAATAATAATTATATTATTATATCTAAATTATACTAATTTGTCAACAACCTCATTCAATCTATTTGTAACTTCATCAATAGTTCCTAGCCCATTAATTTTATGTAATTTAGCTTCTTGTTGATAATAGTTAAGTAAAGGTTGGGTGTCTTGCTTATATACATCTAAACGATTATTGATAATTTCTTCATTTTGATCGTCAATTCTATTAGACTCCTTAGCTCTGTTTTTAATTCTTTTAATCAATTCTTGATCAGGAACATCTAGAGCTAAAACTGCCGTTATGTTATTATTTTTTTCATTTAAAATTTTATCTAATTCTTGAGCTTGATTTAAATTTCTAGGGAAGCCATCAAAAACAAAGCCTGAGCTTTCAGGATGTTTCTCTATCTCTTTTTTAAGTATTTCAATAACTAGAGAATCAGGTACTAGCTCGCCTTTACTTGAGTAATCTAGAGCCTTTCTTCCCAGCTCTGTATTATTTTTTATTTCTTCTCTAAATAGATCTCCAGTAGATAAGTGCTGTAATTTGTGTGACTCAGCTATTTTTTGAGCTTGAGTCCCTTTACCAGCTCCAGGAGCGCCAAAAATGATAAGGTTGATCATAGATTTTTTAGGTTTAATTTTTCTAAGGATTTTTCAATATTTTCATGAAGAATTTCTAAAGAATCTTCATTAACTATAGTATAGTCTGCTCTAGCAATTGGACCTGCTTGGTTTAAGTTTTCTATTTGTGAGTAGTCTCTATCTACAAATTCTTGACTATTTTTAAGTGGTCTAATAGCTCTATTTCTCAAACGATTTTCTCTGGTCTTAGGGCAGGCATTAACTGCTAAAGTGATAAAGTTCTGATTGTACCTTTCTTTAAAGCTTAGGTATTCTTCCCAACTATACATACTTTCAAGTAGTAATATTTTACTTGTTCCCATTAGCTTTTCTATTTTAGGAAGTGAAAGAATAGCATGAGAAGCCATTCCATGTTCTTTTCTAAGCTTTTCTCTAATCATTTTTTCATTTTGAGGATTTATTTCTAATCCTTCTTCTTTTAATCTGTCAAAAGTAACTTGTCCTAAATAAACGTTAGGGAATTGATATTCTTTTTTTAAATAATTAACAACTTCAGTTTTACCTGAGCCAGGTAATCCTACTACTGCTAGTAGTTTAGTTTTTTCCATATTATTTATATATTACTTTATATCTAATATTTAAGGCATTATCATTTATTTTCTCAACGCTTTTAAGTTCTAAATCAGCATCAAATTCAGAGCTAAAAAGACTTAGACCCGCTCCAAATATTTTAGGTTCAATAGTAATAATCATTTCGTCTATAAGTTTATTCTCTAAAAACAAACTATTGAGATTTGCTCCACCGCATAGCAATGCTTTTTTATAGCCCATTTTTTCTAAATCCTTTAAAACTACTTCAGGATCTCCTTGTACATATTTTAGGTCACCCTCTTGTTTTGGTGTTACTGCTCTAGAAAATACCACATTAAGCCTGCCTGGTAATGGTCCAGGGAATGTTTTATATGTATTTTCACCAACCATAAAGACGCCAAATTCTTTAGAAACCTTTCTGAAGACTTTTTTATCTTCAGGACTGGTCCAATTGGCAAAGTGAGAACTATTTTTAGCTATTTTACCATCTAAGGTAATAGCCATCATTAAGGTTACTGGTATCATATTATATAGAAATAGGTGCTTTAATTCCTGGTTCAGGATTATAATTAACTAACTCAAAGTCATCAAATTTAAAATCAAAGATATCTTTCACTTCAGGATTTAACTTCATTTGTGGTAATTCTTTTGGAGTTCTTTGTAGTTGAGTATTAACTTGGTCTAGGTGGTTTTTGTAGATATGGAGATCTCCAAAGGTGTGTACAAATTCTCCTAATTCCTTACCAGTAGTTTGAGCTAGCATCATGGTTAAAAGGGCATAAGAAGCAATATTAAAAGGCACACCTAAAAAAATATCTGCACTTCTTTGATATAACTGACAAGATAATTTATTATTAGCTACATAGAATTGAAAAATGGTATGACATGGAGGTGGGGCAGTTTTTTTACCACTAATTAAGGTTTGTAAGTCTGCTACATTCCAACCACTTACAATTATTCTTCTAGAGTCTGGATTGTTTCTAAGCATGTCTTGCACTTCTTTAATTTGATTAATCTTAGTGCCATCTTTTCCTTCCCAAGCTGTCCATTGTTTTCCATATATTGGTCCTAAATCTCCATTTTCATCTGCCCATTCATCCCAAATACTAACTTTATTGTCATTTAAATATTTAATATTAGTATCACCACTTAAAAACCACAGTAGTTCATGAATAATTGATCTTAAGTGTACTTTTTTAGTGGTTAGTAAAGGGAAGCCTTTGCTTAAATCATATCTTGTTTGTCTACCAAAGACGCTAATAGTACCAGTACCTGTTCTATCATCTTTAACGGTACCATTTTCTAAAACATCTTGGAGCAAGTTGAGATATTGTTTCATATGTTTGCATTTAGTTTATTATCTAAAATTATCTTATTAAAAGTTTTTATACATTTGTGATGCTTTAGGTTCTTGATCTTTATAGTATTTACTATTTAAGCCTTTAGAGCCATATGGTTTTTCGCAGGCAGATGATAAATATTCAAAAGCCATTTGTCCTATCTTCATGTTGTAGTATAACTTTATTGGTAGAGGACCAGCATTAAAGAGCTCTAAAGTCATTTTAAGGGAATTGCCTGGATCAAGATAACCAGCAGTAGTGTGAATTATTAATCCTAGTCTTCCTAGGGAGCTTTTACCTTCTAATCTGCCTACCAATTTTTCTGAAACACCTGTTTCTTCTAAAATAAGACCCAGTGCAAATTGCTGGGGTTGTAAGATAAAGGGTTTATCTTCGTCTATAACTTTTTTCGCCATGAGGTTATCAGTTTTATTTTTTACATCAATAACATAATTATCAACGGTATTAAATATTAAAAACTCTTTATCTAAACGCAAGTCAACGCTAGCAGGTTGTATCATATCTTCATTGAAAGGATTGATTATAATATTCCCATTTTTTACTTCTTTTTTAATATCTTTATCTGATAGTACCATATATTAAAATATATTATTATATTAGTTCTTGCATTTTTATATTACCAGAACTATATAGATAATTCAACTAAAATCTAAGATAATTTTTATTATATTCTACTTGTCTTTTGTCTTTTTAATTTGTATGATGTAGGTATATGAATAATCTAATTGATAAATATAAGAGCAGCTTAAAAAAGAAGGGAAGCTTTGTTATTGACTGTAGATTATCACCTCAGTCTAAAAGTAGCGATATTAAAGAAACAATGAGTGACGGAGCTTTAAAGATTAGAGTCTCTAGTCCTCCAGAGAAGGGTAAAGCTAATTTAGAGCTAAGACAGCTTTTGTCTCAAGAATTTAAAGTGCCTTTAAATAATGTTAATATAATAAATGGGCATACGAGTAAAATTAAGAGAGTAAGTATTAGTAAATAATATGGATATATCAATAATAATTGTTTCTTGGAATGTGAAAGATAAGTTAAGGGAGAATATTAAATCTATTTATCAAAGTCTAGGTGATTTTAGTTTTGAAATTATTGTAGCAGATAATAATTCCTCAGATGATAGTGCTAATATGGTTAAGCACACCTTTCCGGATGTAAATTTAATTAGAAATAAAGAAAATTTAGGTTTTGCTAAAGCTTGTAATCAGGGAATAAAAAAATCTCAAGGTAAATATATACTACTTTTAAATCCTGACATGAAATTAGAAAGAGACACTTTGGATAATTTTATCACTTGGTTAAAAAATAATCCTCAGGCTGACGTTGCTAGTTGCAAACTGGTTGATGAAAAAGGTGCTATTGTTAAACATGTGCGTCGTTTTCCAGGATTTTTTGATCAATTAAGTATTGTTTTAAAATTACCTCATTTATTACCTAGAGTTTTAAACAAATATCTTAGAAAAGATTTTAATTATAACAAAAGCTCTCAAGTAGATTCAGTACGAGGAGCCTTTTTTTGTATTAATAAAGATTCTTTTGCTAGTTATTTATTGGATGAAAGATATTTTCTATGGTTTGAGGAAGTTGATTTTTGTAAATATGCTAGATCTAAGAATAAAGAGGTTTGGTACACTGATAGTGCTAAGGCTGTTGATTTAGTAGGGAAAAGCTTTTCGCAACTTAAAACTTATCAAACACAAAAGTATTTTTCTGATTCCATGCTTAAATATTTTAAAAAGTGGCACCCATATTGGCAGTATTTTATTCTTTATTTAGCCTGGCAGTTAGTATTATTTTTTACTTGGTTTTTTAAGCAAAGTTTGAAAGTGAAGATTAAGCAAAGAACTTAATTTGTTTAATATAAAAGAATTAAATTATTTAATTTAAGTTATGAACAAGAAAGTAGGAATCGTCTTAGTAAACTATAAAGATTATGCCAAAAAATATTTAGCAGAAGCTTGGCAATCTTTAATGTTGCAAGACTATCCTAAAGATAAATATTATGTATATATTGTAGATAATGCTTCTAGCTCAGAAAGCCTTTTTTATTTATCAAATAATTATCCAGAAGCTAAAGTTTTAAGCAGGGAAGATGGAAATTATGCAGCTGCTAATAATTTAGGAGCAAAAAAAGCTATTGAAGATAATTGTGATTATATTGTAATTTGCAATATGGATACTGTTTTTAAAAGGGATTGGTTAAAAGAGCTGGTGCTTAGCGCTGAAAACAATAAAGAGGCAGGCATCATTCAATCTAAAATACTGTTATATGATAAAGAAAATAAAGGCAGAGAAAAAATTAACACTTTAGGTAATAATTTGCACTTTTTAGGTTTTGGACTTGTTAGTTATTATGGTAAAGATGATAGGAAGATAAACAATTATAATCATAAATTTACTTATGCCTCTGGCTGTTCTTTTCTAATTAGAAAAGAAGTATTTGAAGAGATTGCTGGTTATAATGAAGAATTTTATATGTATCATGATGATGTTGAGCTTAGTTTAAAGACAAGACTTTTAGGATACAATATAATCTTAGCTCCTAAATCAGTGGTTTATCATAAGTATGAGTTTTCTAGAAGTATTAGAATGTTATATTATATGGAAAGAAATAGGTTAATGACTCTATTTTTATTTTATAATATTAAAACCTTGCTACTTCTTACACCAGCTTTAATACTAAGTGAATTGGGATTAATTATATACTCTTCATTTAATTCATGGTTACTTATTAAATTAAAAACATATAAATATTTCTTTTCTTTTAAAAATATTGCTACAATAAGAAGAGAGAGAAAAAGAATTAAAGGAATACAAAAAATTAGCGACAAAGAATTATTTGATAGCATAAGTGCTAAATTAGAGTTTGGAGCTAAGCCAAGCTTAGCGCTTAAACTATTTAGTCCATTAGTTATATTTTATTATAAAATTGTTAAAAGATTAGTATAAGTATGGATTTGAGTATTATTATTGTTAACTATAATAGCGCTCTTAAGACTTTAAGTTTATTAGAGTCTATTTTTAATGCTGACATGAAAGGACTTAATTATGAGATTATTGTAGTTGATAATAATTCAAAGGAAAATATTGCTAGTAGCTTAAAACAAAAATATCCAGAAATAATCTTTATTTCAAGCTTTAAAAACAAAGGCATGGGAGGAGGTAATAATATGGGAATTACTAGAGCTCAAGGAGAATTTTGCTTAATACTTAATCCTGACACTTTAGTAGAAAAAGATACTATTAAAATTTTGTTTAATTATATTAAACATAATAAAGAGGTGGCTGTAGTAGGTCCAAAACTTTTAAATCCAGACAGGAGCCTGCAATATTCTTGTGCTAGATTTCCTAAATTTTACACACCTATTATTAGACGTACTTTTTTAGCTAAGTTTTTTAAAAAGCATATTGATTGGTTTTTAATGAAAGATTTTAATCATAATGAAATCAAAGAGGTAGACTGGTTAATGGGATCATCTTTAATGATTAGAAAAAATAGCAACTTAAGTTTTGATGAAAGATATTTTATGTACTTTGAAGACATTGATCTTTGCAGGTCTGCTTGGCATAATGATTATAAAGTAATATATAACCCTGAAGCTACTCTTATTCATGATCATCAAAGAGAAAGTGCACAAGGTGCTTGGTATTTAGCCTTTTTTACTAACAGGATTGTTAGAGAGCATATTAAATCATGGTTAAAGTATTTTTATAAATGGAATAAAATAAAAATTAAAAATTAAAAAGTATGATAAAGAAAGTAAAAAAAGCTGTATTTCCTGTTGCAGGTTTTGGAACTAGATTTTTGCCAGCTACCAAAGCTCAACCCAAGGAAATGTTACCAGTAGTGGATAAGCCAGCTATTCAATATTTAGCAGAAGATGCTGTTAAAGCTGGTATTGAGGAAATTATTTTTGTAACTGGACGTGGTAAGCATGCTATTGAGGATCATTTTGATAAATCATTTGAATTAGAGACCCGATTAGTAGAAAAGAATAAAACTGACATGATTAAAAAAGTAAGAGAGATAGAAAATTTAGCTAAGTTTTCTTATGTTAGACAGGCTCTACCTTTAGGAGATGGTCATGCTGTAAATTGTGCTAGTCATATAGTTGCTAATGAGCCAGTTTTGGTTATGTTTGGTGATACCTTGTATGATGCTAAAATATCACCAGCTAAGCAAGTGATTGATGTTTATGAAAAATATGGAGATCCTGTTATTGGCTTAGCAGAGGTGGATCCTAGTGAAGTTAATAAGTTTGGTGTAATATCTGGTAAAGATTTAGGCAATGGAGTATATGAAATAGATAAATTTGTAGAAAAACCGGACCCTGAAGATGCACCTTCTAATTTAGTGGCTGTGGGTATTTATGTTATAAATTCTGAAGTATTTAAAACTTTAGGCTCGATGAAGAGTGGTAAATCTGGTGAGTTAAGATTAGCTGATGCTTTTGATATTATGTTGCAAAGTGATCGCCCTCTTTATGGAAAGAAGATTGATGGTGAATGGTTGGATACTGGCAATAAGTTTAATTTTATTAAAACTACTTTAAAACTAGGTATAAAAGATAAAGAAGTTGGTAAAGACTTAAAGGAATTTATTAAAAAAATGGCTAAAGGTTTATAATATTAATTTTAAATCTTTTAAATTAAAAAACCTGATTTTAATCAGGTTTTTTGGTTCTAAGGAGAATAATGTTCTTTTTTGTATTGTTTATGT
Organism: uncultured Gammaproteobacteria bacterium; assembly: GCA_964473565.1. Classification (GTDB taxonomy): domain Bacteria; phylum Patescibacteriota; class Patescibacteriia; order Patescibacteriales; family UBA12465; genus JAIPJO01. Next base: position 52,072 of record CAYYPI010000002.1, on the reverse strand, counting down.
CCAATAAAATATAGCGTAATTGAAAATAATAAATTACTTATAAATCCAATTAATACAGCATAAAAAAATAAATTATTTACACTGGCCCATAATCCTATTATTAAATAAAATATTGTAGTTCCCAATACAATAGGTGTAATTCCATCTGTAATGGTTAATCTATGTCTTTGAATATTACGTCCTATCGCGTGAGATATTAATGATGGACCAATTATTGGTATAAGATTTACTACAATCATTATCAGGGTAAGCACCGTTCTTGTCATAACTTTAAAGTGTCTCATAATATTTAGTTTTAATGTTCTAATTAATATACATTAAAATATATAATAATTTATGTCAATATATAATTAGTTTTTTTACTGTATTTGCATTTTATATAAACCAGATTGCTGTCCTATTTTAGCAGTGAAATATACGGTGTCATTTTTTTGGTCAAGAAATGGAGATTTAATTTCTTCTAAGGTAATAATTTTGGTGATAGTATATTTTCTATTAGTCCAATCAATAGCAAAAAGGGAGGAGTCACTGGTGTATAATATATATTGCTTATTATCATGCCAAAGCAAACTATCAATTTTATCTGAGACTCTAGTTATTAATTCAGATTCATTAATTCTAAGATCATGTATAAAAAATTCTAAGTCACTGATGTATAAAAGTTGATAATCATTAATCCAAACACCTTCTTTAAAATTATTAATTTTAGCCAGAAAGTGTGAGTACCTTGAATTATCATCTAAGATATAAAGAGTTTGATGATTTTTTTCTAAGATGTTTAGGTATTTATTATCAGTGTTGATAAATTGATAGTTATTTGCCAGGGGTAGATTGATTATAGTTTTCTCATCATCATCTAAGTTGTTTATTATAAGCTGACTCTCCTTATTATTATTAATAATATAGATAAGTTTATTATTTTTTATAATAAAATCTTGGCAGTTGTTTTTTGTTGAGATTAAAATATTATCTTCACTTTTTTTAACATCATATTGTTTTATTATTTCTTCTTGTTGGTAGCTAATAGTTTTAGCATCATCAGAGCACTGAAAATTATCAATATCACCTTCAATATCATCACTGAAAGTATTAACAGTATTAGTTCTTACATCATAGATTAAATTATTAGTGATTAATTTTTCACTATCCTGGGACCAAGTAACATTGTCTGTTTTTTCATCAATTTCTCCTATTTTATTTTCAGTTTTTAAATCAATAATTGCTTGTTCCTGGCTTAGATAAGCATATTTATAATCAGGACTAGGATAAAGATCTTGAACTTCTGTGCTATAAATGTTTAAAGGTAAGGTTTTTTTAAATAAAGTAATATTATCTAAGTAGAGAAAAACTCCAGGTTCAATGTTTATCTTTTTTTCCCAAGTCCAATAACCCTGTTCTTTTAAGCTTAATTTATATTCACCTGGTAAAAGGTTTCGTATTTTCACCGGGGTTGTGGCTTGTCCTTGTATTTTAGCAGTATTGGAAAAAATATTTTTAGTGCTTTTATCTAAAAAGACTTTCACTCCTTTAGGTTCAGTTTTGATTTGCAGCGTCCCTGTTTTAATTAAAATACCTTCAAATTCTAAAGGCCAGGTTAAATTAAATCTATAACCAGTAGCATAAAGAGAAGTGAACATGGTTATCACTACAAAAAAGAAGATAAAAATATAAAAAAGTCTAGCTCTTATTTTTGCATTCATATATTATACTCTAACTATATCAGCTCCTAAGTTTCTTAAGCGTTCGTCTATTTTTTCATAACCTCTATCAATTTGATAAATATTATCAATTTCTGTTTGTCCTTTTGCAATTAAAGCAGCAATGATAAGAGCTATACCTGCTCTAATGTCAGGGCTAATTAGTTTTTTACCATGTAGTGCAGTAGGTCCATTAACCACTGCTCTGTGTGGGTCACACATGATAATATTAGCGCCCATTTGAGAAAGCATATCAATATAGAGCAGCCTACGATCATAGATAGTTTCATGAATTGTGCTAAGACCAGAGGCTTGAGTCATTAAAACAGTGTAAGGAGATTGTAAGTCAGTAGGGAAGCCAGGATATTCATGAGTTTTAATGTTATAAGGTTTAAATTTCTGCGTTGCTTTAATTTTTATCCAGTCTTGACCTTGTTCAAAATTAATTCCAATTTTCTTAAATATAGCCAGTAAACTAAGAACATGGTTTGGTTCACAGTTAGTGATTTTAAGTTCAGATTTAGTAGCTGCTGCCATAATAGCGAAGGAGCCTGTTTCAATCCTATCAGGCACAATTTTAAAGGTACCAGCGCTTAATTTTTTCACACCTTCAATAACTATAGTTGCACTACCAGCCCCTTTTATTTTAGCGCCTTGTTTATTTAAATAATCAGCTAAAGCTTTTATCTCTGGTTCCATAGCGCAATTTTTTAAGGTAGTTGTGCCTTTAGCTAAGGTAGCTGTCATCATAAGGCTTTCAGTACCTGTCACACTAACATTGGTAAAAAAATAATCATTACCTTTAAGCTCTTTAGCTTTAATTTCATAAAATTTTCCTTTGACATTAATTTCAGCACCTAAGGCTTTAAAACCTTCTAAGAATAAATCAATAGGTCTACCACCAGCACCAATAACACATCCGCCTGGGTGAGGGAAGCGAACTTCTTTAAAACGGGCTAGTAATGGCCCTACAAACATCATAGAGGTTCTAAATTTGTCTGCTAGTTTAGGCTCTAAGACTCCAGTATTAATGTCTTTAGTTTCTATATCAACTTCATCACCGCTATGTCTAATACTGGCCCCTAAAGAGGATAATAGATCAAGTGATTTTCCAATATCTTCTATTTCTGGTAAGTTTTTAATCTTTATGGTTTCAGTTGACAAAATAGAGGCAGGAATAATCTTTAAAGCTGAATTTTTAGCGCCCTTTACTGAGATTTCTCCTTTAAGCGGCTTTTGTCCTTGAATGATAAATTTAGGCATATAATTATATTTATGTTTAATTACTTTAATAGTATCTTATTTGTTGACATTTTTCAAATCTTTGTTAATATATTTCTATAGGCGTGGTTGCCCCACGTTTTTTAAATAATTAATTTAATTAATTATCATATGAGTAAAATTGCAGTTATTAAAACCGGTGGTAAGCAGTATAAGGTAAAAGAAGGTGAAACTATTAAAATTGAAAAATTGGATAGTGAAGAAAAATCAAAAATTAAGTTTGATACTCTTTTAGTTGCTTCTACTGACGGTAAAGAAATTAATTTGGGAGAACCAAGTTTAGGTGAAAAAGTTTCTGGTACCATTGAAAAACAGGATAAAGATAAAAAGATCACAGTGGTTAAGTACAAGAATAAGACTAGATATAAAAGAACTAAAGGTCATCGTCAACCATATAGTTTGGTTAAGATTGAAAAAATAGCTTAAAAACAAGTTTCAACTCAGATATAATAAAATCCGTTATTTAAACGGATTTTTTTATTAAAGAATATTCCTATACTTTAATGATTGAGAAAGAGTAACTTCATCAGTATATTCCAATGAAGATCCTAGTGGCAAACCTCTAGCTAAACGACTTACTCTTAGACCTTCTTTTTTTAATATTTTAGATAAATACATTAGTGTGCTTTCACCCTCTAAGGTAGGACTAAGAGCCAATATAACTTCTTTTATATTTTCTTTTTTTACCCTATCTATTAATTTATTTATATTCAAATTTTCTGGACCTTGATTTTCAATAGTATTTATCAGGTTATTTAAAATGAAGTATAAACCATTGTATTTATGAGTATTCTCTAAACTAATCATTTCTTGGGTATTAGCCATAACACAAAGTATAGATCTATCTCTATTTTTATCACCACAAATCTCACAAGGATTAGTCTCACTAATTCCTTGGCAATAGTTACAAGTTTTAGTGCTTGTTTTTAATTGATTAAGGTTATATGCGAAGTCAGCTAATTCTTGAGGAGATTTTTTAAGCAAATAAAAAACATAGCGTTCAGCTGTCTTAGGCCCAACGCTTGGAAGCTTCTGAAAATGTTCAATTAGTTTGGCTATAGTTTTAGGGTATTTCATGATTTTATTATATGAAATTAAAGCTCATTTAGCAAATAAAAATAACCTCATTTAATTTGAGGTTATTTTTATATATCTAGAACTTATATTTTATATACAATACAAATATAATCTTTTAGCTTAGGCCAGGAATTCCACCCATTTCTTGCATTTTTTTAGCCATTATTTTCTGAGCTTTCTTAATAGCTTTATTGGTAAGGTCTTTAATGGTTCTTTCTAGGTAATCTTTTTCTAGTTCAGTATTAATTTTAATTGATTCTATTTCAAGATTGCCATTTAATTTAACCTCTACACCATTTGATTCTTCTGTTACATGCTCTTGGGCTAATTTGCTTTGCAGATCCTTAGCTTGACTACGCATGTCTTTGAATTGTTTTAATTTGTTGAACATATTTTTTATTTATATTAGTTATTAACTTTATTTTATCATTAATTAGATATTTTCTAAAACTCAGGCGGAGCTTCATGTTGAGTGTCAAGATTTTTATAGCTAACAGTATTTTTATCAAAGAAAAGATTAATTTCTCCTGTTGGTCCATTTCTGTGCTTAGCAATATAAACCTTAGCACTATTTTTTTCTTCTTCAGATAAGTCATCCTCATTATAGTTCTTATCAGCTGCTTTACGATATAGAAACATAACTACATCAGCATCCTGCTCAATAGATCCAGAATCTCTTAAGTGAGAAAGCTTAGGTATAGCAGGTGATGATTGCTCTACAGCACGAGATAGCTGTGCTAGAGCTAATACCGGTATATCTAACTCTCTAGCCACTGCCTTTAGCCCTCTACTAATTTCAGCTACTTCCTGCACTCTGTTATCTCCATATTTACCCCTACCTTCCATTAATTGTAAATAATCAATAATGATTAATCCTAAATCTTTTTCCATTTGTAATCTTCTAGCTTTAGCTCTGATTTCCATTATAGAAGAAGTCGGAGAATCGTCAATGTATATTGGTGAGTCAGCCAGTACCCCCATAGACTCTCCTATTTTAGAGAAATCATTATCATCTTCTTTGTCAGATAAATTACCAGTTCTCATTTTCCAAAGATTTACACCTGACTCAGCACAGAGCATTCTATCTACCATTTGCTCTTTACTCATTTCCAGTGAAAAGACTGCTACTCCAGTTTTATCTTTAGTAGCAACATTTCTAGCTATATCTAAAGCAAAGGCAGTTTTACCAACACTAGGTCTAGCAGCTAAAATAATTAAATCAGATTTCTGTAGTCCTGCTAAGAGACTGTCTAGCTTATTAAAACCAGTAGGCACTCCTCTTAATTTCCCACTTTGCTTATGAAGTTCATCAATTCTGTCAAAAGCATCTGTTAAAAGTGTATCAATAGGAGAGAAGGTGGCATTCATGTATTTTCTAGAAACAGCAAATATCTTTTTCTCTGTAGTATCTAAAATATTATCTACATCCTCATCTTCTTTAAAGCTTAAATCCATGATTTCACTAGCTGCATGTTGTAGTCTTCTCAGAGTTGCCTTTCTTTGAATGATTTGTGAGTAGTTGGCTACATTAGCTGAGGTGGCAATAGTATTTGAAAGTTCAGCTAAATAAGTGCGTCCGCCTACTTCTGTTAATTTCTTTTTTTCTTCTAAGCGGTTAGCAACTGTAAGGATGTCAATTGGTTGTTGATGATTAAATAAATCTTTAATGATATTATAGATAACACCATGAGCATTCTTATAGAAATCATCTTCAAATAGACTGTCAGCTATTTTAACAATAGCGTCTTTATCAATAAGCAGGCAACCAAGTAGTGATTGTTCTGCTTCTAGATTTTGAGGTGGTACTCTTTGTGTTAAGTTTTTTTCTTTTTCATTATTCATGCTTTTCTAGTTATTTATATCTACTTGTATTTCTTTATCTTACACTAAGTGAGCATTAAAAATCAACCCCATTTATTACACAGGTTTTGCACTTTTTAAGCAGGTATTTACAAATAAAAAATGTTTTGTTATTATTATTAATAACTGTGCTCAGATAGCACTTTTATTTTTTAGCGCCTATAGCTCAGTCGGTAGAGCAGCTGCCTTTTAAGCAGAAGGTCCTAGGTTCGAATCCTAGTGGGCGCACATACAAATAATATATTTATATAAGTATTTAAATATATTTAGATATTGCCACCCTAGCTCAGCTGGTTAGAGCAACTGTTTTGTAAACAGTAGGTCGTCGGTTCGAATCCGACGGGTGGCTCACAAATTATATTAAAACAGCTTTTAACTAAGCTGTTTTTTTATGTTATACTATAGTTACTTAAGAATATTAACAATATTAAAATGTTAGAGATAAAAAACTTAAATAAAAAATTTGCTGGATTTTCTGCTGTTAAAAATATTAATCTAAGAGTTAATGAAGGGGAATTTTTTTCTTTAATAGGTCCTAATGGTTCAGGTAAGACTACTATTATAAAAAATATCTTAGGGCTTTTACGCCCTAGCTCTGGTGATGTTTTGATTAATGGTAAAAGTATTAAAGAATCTCCAATTAAAGCTAAGGAGCAGTTAGCTTATATCCCTGATGAACCTAAAATTTGGAATCATATTACTGGTGAAGAGTTTTTATATTTCTCAGGAGCTCTTTATGGTATGAAAAAAGAAGAGATCTCCAAAAAGATTGTTGAGCTTTTAGCTCACTTTGATTTAAAGGGTATTGAAAAGAAATATTTTGAAAATTATTCTAGGGGTAATAAGCAAAAGTTTAGTATTTTAGCAGCTTTACTACATAATCCTAAGTTAATTTTAGTAGATGAGCCTATAGTGGGCCTTGATCCAGAGTCTGCTGAGGTAGCCATGAATTTGCTAAGTAAATTTAGCAGGGAAGGTGGAACAGTATTTATGACCACTCATACCCTACCTGTAGCTCAAAAATATTCATCAAAGATTGGTATTTTGCATGAAGGTAAGCTTATTGCTACTGACACTCTAGATAATTTAAGGAAGAAAATTAATAGCGAGAGCGCTAGTTTATCTGAAGTATATTTTAATTTCACTAAACATGTTTAAAGAATTTTTTAAATATCAAAAAAGAATCTTGTTGAGATACTTTCAAGAAAATAAAGTAGCGCGAATTTCTGTAAGTATTTTAATGCTTGTACTTATAGCTTTTATCGCTTGGGGCGTTTTTTATGCAGCTAAACTTGGTTTAGAGTTTACACAAACAGAAAAGGATATTTTCATGAATCAAATAGGCCCTTTATATATTTATGAGATTTTATTAGTAATTACTGGCTTTTTAATTTTTGTTAGCAGTACAGTTTTTGGTTTAGTTAACTTTTTTAAAGCTTATAAGGATAACTGGATAATGGCTAGCCCTAAATATAAAAAAATGTTATGGGTCAATTCCTTTAAAGCTATAAATCACTCTACTTGGGCTATTGTTATTATTAGTATTCCTTTACTGATAGCTGCTGGTCAAATCTTTAACTTTTCTTTTTTAGCTGTTTTTTTATCAGTTTTAGCAGTGTTATTTTTTGCGATAATTTGTTCTTTATTGGCAATAATGATTATTTTTATCTTTTCAATAATCATGAATCAGTTTAAGATAAAAAGCTTTAAAGTTCTAGTTTTACTTGTCAGTGCTGTGGTGGTCTACATGGCTTTATTTGTATGGCAAAAAATTATTAACATGAACTTAGAGAAAGTTTTTCAAGTAGATAATATTGTTAATCCTAATTTATCACTTTTTCTTGAATATTTTTCTGTATTTCCATCCCACTATCCTGCTATGGTTATTTTTAATTTTCAAATAGCTAATAATATGGCTGCCATTAAATATGTAAGTATATTATTATTAGCTTTATTTATCATATTTTTAATATTTAAAGTTTTAGAGTCCAAGTTTCTTAATATTTGGCAAGGTTTTCAAGAGGGCTCTTTTGAAGCTAAGAGAGAAAAAAAGGAAACTAATAGGCATGTCTTAGAAGGAAGTTTTCCAAAATCAGCTGAAGCTGTTATTTACAAAAAAGAACTCTTAACTTCATTGCGCTCAGCTAAAAACTTTTTGTGGTTTTCATTTTTAGCAATATTATTATTTGCTCAAGTAGGTGTAATTACACTGCTGGATAAATATTCAAGTATTGGTGATGGTTTTGTTTTGGGTGATAATATGATAGCTGTGCAGTTAGTGATTGTTCTATTTTTTATTACAGCTTTTATTATTAGATTTGTTTTCCCATCTTTTAGTCAGGAAAGTGACACTTCCTGGATTATGGGCTCAGCACCGATTAAGATGTCTAAGGTTTTTTTAACTAAGTTTAAATTATTTACTTTGGTTTTAATTCTTTTAGGTGTTTTGTCGCTGTTATTATATATTATACCTTTAGAAATAAATCTTTATTTATCCTTACTTTTAAACTTTATTGTCATAATAAGTGTTGCAACTTTAAGTATGTTTGGTTTAGCTCTAGGTGCTATTTACATTAATTTTGAAACCAATGATCCTAATGATTTAAGCACTTCGGCTCCTGGTATTATTTTTATGATATCTGCTTTAATTTATATAGCTTTAGCTACATATATTTTTTATCTAAGTATATCTAGTACTAATTATCTCTTACTTATATTATTTACTCTTTTTTCACTTATAGCTATACTTATTTTTAAAAATTTAGCGATAAAGTCTTTAGAGAAAATGGAATACTACTAGTATTATTTATTATTAATATAAAAATATGAAAAAGATTAATAAAGAAAACATTATAGTTCTTAATGCAGTTATCTTTACAGTAGTTGCATTTATGCATTTCTTACGTTTAGTTAGCAGTGCTGATATTTTTATTAGCACATATGCCATGCCTTTATGGTTCTCTGGAGTTTTAATGATTTTAATTGCAGCTTTAGCTATTTTAAATTTGAATTTAATAAAAGAGAAGACTAAAGTATTTTGGTTAAAGTACATCTTAGGTTTAATTTTCTTTGATGGATTGTTTGCTTTATATTTTTGGGTTAATAAAATTAATTATCTTGGCATTTCTTTCAGTTCTTATTCAGTAATTTTTCTATTAGATCTAATACTTGTATTGACTTTAATCTTTTATATTAGGAAGATGAAAAAGTTGTTATAAATATAGCTTCAAAAATCTAATAAATAAAATATTTAGCAAATAAGTTTATCTTGTTTGCTATTTTGTTATTGACTAAGTATTAATATTTTGCTACGATATTGAAGGTTTTTTAAAATTAAATAATAACTAATAACTGAAAAAGTAATTATGAACATTAGGGCAAATGAAGAGAGTACAGGATGTGAAGTAATAAATGAAAAAGATTTCACTGCTGTTGAAAACATGAAAGTCACTAAAGACAAAGAGTTTAAGTTAACTGTTGATTATTCCCGCAGTTTAGAAGAAATGATTAAGGTTTGCGCTTTTGATTGGATAGATAGAGACATTAAGGAAAAATATTTTCCTTTGCCAGTGGAACTATTAGGCCAAAAAGTAAGTGTATGTGCTAAACTATTTCACTTTGACCGTTTTATGAGTAGCGAGTCTGTTATTGATAAAATTAATAAAACAGATTCACGGTTTAGACCAGCTACTTTAGCAGAGCAATTAGCCTTTGCAGAAAGTTACCCTGAATTACAAAAAAGTTTCCCAATTATTGCACTTGGCTCTGCTTGGAGAGTTACTCGTTCTTCTTCTCGGGTTGTTGCTATTGATTTTGATGATCATGGGCGAGAACTGGGAACTTCACGCCTGGAAGGTATTTGGCAACCATTTTGCCGTTTCCTTGCTGTTAGCAAGTAATTTTAAAGTTTTAGTTCTTTATTCTTTCAAGCTAAACAAAAAAATAAATCTCGTTTTAAAAATAAGCGGGATTTTTTATTAATAACAATATTATTGACGATTTTAATATATTATATTATGTTAGTATAATTAATAGAAATAGTTCTTTTCATTAAAAATAAATTAAAATGGTAAAAAACAGTAATGACAAGTACGCGCAGGATGGTGTTAATATTAATGCCGGTGATGCGTTTAGTAGTTTTTGCGGTGATATTTGCAAAAGCACTTATCACAACTCTCGTTTTGTGAGAGTTAATGATTTGTCCAAAGCCAATTTTCGTGGTCCCAGGGGCTTTAATTTTAAAAATCTACCAACGCACTCAATGCTAACTATGGTGGTTGATGGTGTTGGCACTAAGGTTATTCCTATTGTTGCTTCTGGTAAACTAGAAACAGCCGCTAGCAATGTAATTGCTATGACGGCTATGGATATTACCCGCTATGGTGGTCTGCCGCTAGTTTTTATGAATATTTTTGATGTTCGTAGTCTAGGAGGACTTGATTCAAAAACATATCGTATGTGCAAAGACGCTATGCTTGGATTGAAAGTTTTAGCTGATGAGCACAACTATGTACTACTGGGAGGTGAAACTGCTGAATTGGGAGTTTGTGTAGGTTCTGATAATCCTAACCCTGAGTTAGCATTTAATTGGGGCGGAACCATGCTTGGAGTCTATCATCCTGATAAAATGATTTACGGTGACACCTTGAAACCTGGTCAAACAATCATTGCTTTGCGTGATGATTTTAGAAGTAATGGTATTAGTAGTGTTAGAAAGGCGCTACAAATTCATTATGGTGATAATTGGTATGATAACCCAGATGCTTTAGATGACATTATTGCGGCTTCTACTCCATCAACTCAGTATGATCGTTTGCTTAACTATGCTCATGGTTGGACTTCTAATGAGAATGAGGTTTCAATTGAACCTTTTATTCCAATGCATTTAATTGTTCATTTATCCGGTGGTGCTTTTGAGTCTAAACTTGGTAAAGATATGCTTTCACCCCAAGGACTCTCAGCTGAATTGTTTAATCTTTTTGAGCCACCAGAGATAATGCTAAAGTGTGCTTCTTGGCGAGGCTTATCTGATGAAGAGTGTTATAGCACTTGGAATGGAGGACAGGGATCTGTTGTAGTGGTTGATGATGAGAATGTGGAGAAATTCCTGGATTTAGCAGGAACTTTTAATGTTGATGCTAGAGTAGCTGGTGTAATTACAGAAAAGAAAGATTATACCGTAGCTATCAAATCAAAGTTCGGTTCTAATCAAACCATTTTTTACTAGACTAGCTACTAAAAGCTATTTATAAGGCCTGTATTTAATATAGGTCTTTTTTATATTTTAAATTCTTTAAATTAAAAAAAGAACTGACTTTCTGTCAGCTCTTTTTAATGTAGTCCCTAGGGGAATCGAACCCCTGTTACCAGGATGAGAACCTGGCGTCCTAACCACTAGACGAAGGGACCTTATAGTATTTTATTGCAATACTTTTCCTTCTAAGTGTTTGTACCCACTTATAATGTTTTCTTTATTGGCTGGTTTTTTACCTGAAACCTGTAATTTTGTTATTTCTATTGCTTTATCTTTGGTTTGCACAAATAAAGAGTTGTTATTAAAAAACAGCTCACCAATTTCATGTGGCTGATCTGTTGTTATTATACTGCCTGTTTCTAAAATTTTCAAGTATTCTTTATCTAGTCTAGCAAAAGTTGAGGGCCAAGGATTTAGGGCTCTAACTTGTCTATCAATATAGTTAGCGCTTTTGTTAAAGTTTAAGTGTCCATCTTCTTTGCTTAGCATCTTCACTGTACAGGCCTTTTCTTCATCTTGTTTTTGAGGTTTTATATTTCCTTGTAAGTATTCAATTAAAGTTGCTGGTAGTGTTTTAGCGCTAAGTTCACTTAGCTTGTCATGTAAGGAGCTAATAGTTTCATCAGTCTCTATATTAACTTTAAATTGTTTTAAAATATCTCCTGTATCCATGCCAGCATCCATTAACATGATAGTTACTCCTGTTTCTTTATCTCCATTTAAAATAGCTGCCTGCATGCAACTAGAGCCTCTGTATTTTGGAAGTAGTGAGCCGTGGACATTAATAGCGCCACGCTTAAAGATATCCAGTATTCTTTGTGGAAGTATTTTGCCATAGGCGATAACTACTAGTATATCAGCATTTAGACTTTTTAATTTTTCTTCTATATCTTTTATTTTTTCAGGTTGAGCTACTTCAATATTATTTTCTTGAGCTAGCTTTTTTACTGGCGTAGCTTGCATGATTTGTTTTCTTCCTACTTTTTTATCTGGCTGTGATACAGCTAAAACAACCTCAAAATTAGGGTCTGAGATTAAAGCAGAGAAGGGTTTAACAGCAAACTCAGGTGTGCCCATGATAACAGTTTTGTATTTTTTCGATTTAATCATATTAATTAATTTTCTTTTACTATTATATTTTCTGCCTTATCAGTAAATAATATGCCATTTATATGGTCGTATTCATGTTGTATTATTCTAGCTAGTAAATTAGAGGCACTGAGTTTCTGTTTTTTGCCTTTTTCATTTATATAATTAATATTTATTTTTTTGTGCCTTAAAACATCGCCGTAGGTATTAGGGATAGAAAGACAACCTTCTTGATCCATTGCTTTTGCCCAGGAACGTTTAGTTATTTTAGGGTTAATGATAAATAATGTTTTTCCTTTATTATTAATTACAAAAATGTTAAGGTTTTTACCAATTTGAGGGGCAGCTAAACCCAAACCATCCTCTTGAATCATTGTTTTTTCCATATCTAAAAGCAGCTCTTTTATTTCAGCTTTTTTTAAATCTTCAGGATTGATATCCTTAGATTTTTCTCTTAATATTTTGTTGGGGGCTATAGTTATAGGTAAGATTTTAGCCATATGTTATAATAGTAATAAATAATCTAAGTTTTTTTCTATATGAGTGAAGACAATAAAAAGACTAATAGTGATTTTGAATCTTTTGGTTCAATCATGCAGCACAAGAAAAAGGTTAAAGCACCAGCCTATCAATGGCAAGACTTAGCTTTACAAGTAATTAATGAGCTAAGTATTCCTAACTTTAAACGTTCTTCTGTTTTTAGGATTTGTAAGGTATATAGCGAAAAACAGGTTCGTCAGGCTTTAATAGACACTAAGGAGCTTTGTCCTAGCGGTCCTAAGTGGAAGTATTTTTTTAAGGTTATTAGCAATCAAGCAAAAGATACTAAAAAAATAAATAATACTGAAAAAAAATAACACTTTTTTCATTATTAGTTTTTAATTTCTAGATTATCAAAGTCTGCTGATAAATAACCAATACCAAAATCATCTTGATAAGAAAGAACTTTGCTTTCATAATTATAATCTGATAAGACTCCTAGAGCTATTAGCAGTGGTTTAAGTCCGCACTCTTTAGCTTTCGCAATTAAATTCTGGTCAAAAGCCAGTATTTTTTTATCAATTTCAGTGTTTTGTGAAATAATTTCTTTAAGCTGGTTGTCAAACTTTACTGCCTTAGGATTGTACCCTTGAGGTGATTTTTTGCTAAGACAGTGGCTCATATCTCCGGAAGCTATTAAAGCAATATTTTGATTACTTTTTTTAAGAGCTTGATTTAGCTTTTTACCAAAATCATAATTTTCTTGATTATCATTATCACTAGTACTAATACTTAGAGCTGTAAGGTTGCTTAGTTGAGATATAATTAAATAAAGTGCAATTGCGCTACCATAATCCAGATTTTCTTCCTGGTAAGTCTTTAATTGTTTATTTACATGTTCAGAATCTTGTAATTTCTGAAATAAAGGTAAGTCAGGTTTTATTTCCAATCTACTTGAAAGATCTCCAAACTCTTTTAAATCAATTTTATATTTTAAGTTATTATTAATACAATGTTTATCATCATCTTTTTTTCCATGTGGAGTAATAACAACAATAGTGCTAATTTCTTTTTGTTTGATTTTATCAATAACCCTTTGGTATGAATTGATAGTAGTTTCTAATTTTTCTGTATTTTCCTTACCAATAGGTTTTAAAAGTAGAGGAGAGTGGGGAAGTAGTGCGCTATAAATTACAGGCATATCTTTTTTATCTTATTTTTTAGTCTAGTTATTAATTATACTGTTTGTAATGAATCTGTAAAGTATTTTTGACTATAAAAGTAATAAATTCCGTTTAGAGCGGAATTTATTAGTTTTATATAGATGAGTTTCTTTATTTTTCATCATTTAAGATAGCTCCATCAGGATATAGATATAATACTTGAGGAGAGGTGCTAATTATATTTTCCCATTTATATCCTAGAGAAACAAAATCTTCACCTGAAGCAAATGGTCTTTTCTTGCCATCATCAATTAGATACACTGCTGTAGAAAGAGGACTTTTTAGAAGTTCACCATTGTCAAATAAGGCTTTAGCAGCAGTTTCATATTGAGCTAATTCACTTGGCTCAACAGGAATAATACTCTTTCCTTTATATTTAGTGTTTAAAAAGCTTTTATCAATAATGGGATGTTTTTTTCCTTCTTCTACCCAGTATACTCCACCAGTAATTTTATCTTGTAGCAAGGCGCCAGTTGGATAGGCTGAAGTAATGGTAATAGGAGCACCATCTTCATAACTGTTTATATCTTGCCAGCTAGCATTTTGAATTTCATCTGTGCTATAGCCAATTTTTTTAAAGGCCTCAGTAGAAGCAAACTTTCTTTTTTTATTATCAACCAATAAATATATAGATCCTTTAGGTGACTTTACTAGTGAGTAATTACTAAATTTTATTGGAGCACCTTTAATGTAGGCGTTTAAATCTGCGCTCTCTACTTCTACTATTTTATTTTCATCAAAGCGAGAAACTAAAGCGCTTTTAGTTAAAAATGGTCTTTTTTCGCCGTTATCTATCAACCAAACACCAACTTCTCCTTTAGCTTGCAATAAGGTTCCATCAGGATATCTTGTGGGAGGGAAATATCTTTTCAATAATTTATAAACATTATAATTTCCATTAAATACATGAGGGGTGTAGTTGTATAAAGCTGCTGTAGCTTTATTTTCAGGTGTAGCTGTTACAGTTTTTGTTTCTATAGTTCCATAAGGATTGTTAAAAGTGTAAGTATTTCCCATTTTGTAATTATAGCTTTGAGGATATTTCATATACCACCAAAATTGTAAAGCAGCGCTGTTTACCTGCTTACCAAAGCCTTCCCAGTATGGATTACAAGAATCACCATCAGGACATCCATAACCAGTAGCCCAGTCTAATTGTCTTTGGCTAGGATTAGTTTCTTCAATTAAACTTTGTTCTTTTTGTAGTAATACTAATAGAAATTTAGGATTAACTGTTTTTATTCTTCTACACTTTAAGGCTTTCTCATTTTCTGTTGGCGTGTCAGTTAAATCAACACCGTCACAATTATAATTGTTGGTAGCTGCATTATATATTATCTCAGCAGCGGTTTTTTTAGTTCCATAGGTATCCTCTGTAGTATAAGAAGCCAAGTAACTTCCTTGCTTTTCTAAAAATTCCTGAATATCTTCAAGACTCATAGTGTCTGCATCTAAAAGTAAGCTATCACTAATAATATTATTGGGATCAAACTCAGGATCAATAGCAGCCTTACTTAGACTAGGTATAAAAGTACTTAGAAGTAAACTGATAAAAAGAGAATAAGTAATTATTTTTTTCATAAATTTTAGTTTATTGTGCTATGAATTACTAATTAAACAAGTATAGTAATTATACTATAATTTTATTCTAGAGGAAATATTGACACAAGCATGTTTATATGAGATTATTATATAATGCTAGAATTAGCATCCTAGTCTGCCGGGAGGCGCAGAAAAGATCTTTAAAAAAGTAAAAAATATATTATGAAACAAGGAAGTATAGGCTACAAACAAGCATTAGAGCTTAGCGCAATTGTTGATAAGGCTATTATTAATGCTATTTTAAAAAAGAAGCCTAGCGCTAAACGAATACAAGACTTAATTGAAGATCCTATAGAGATTTTTGAATTCTATGAAGAACTTTTTAATAGTGACAGAAAATCAGCTAATATTTTATCTCTGCTTGTAAGTGATAAAAAACTTATTTTAGAAGCACAAGCAAGTGATTCTAACATTAAAGCTAGGGCTAAAAAGATTTTTTCTGGCTATTTAGATACTTCTTTTTGGAGTATGAACAATAAACAGAAAGAAACAAAGGAGCTTGAAGTTAAGGTTTATGAAATTAAAAAGGATGCTAGCTATGAGCAAATATTTACAGCTGTTAGCAATAGATTAAGCACTTTATGTTTAACACAAAGTCAAATTAGTAGATTTTGTGAAAAATATCCAGATTACTTAAAAGCAAATGGTGCTGCCACCTTTTTCCTTTTTAAAGAAAATAATAAATACTTCGTAGCTAGCGTTTACAAAAACCTAGATAGCTTGGATTTGAATGTTGTCAGTTTTAAAAGTAATCGTATTTTAAGTTCTTTAAATGATCCTCGCTTGGTGGTACCTTGCAGGGAAGATTCTTGACTTAAAATTAGTCCCTTATAGTCTTTTAGGTTTAACTATTTGATTTTAGGGGATTTTTTATTAAAATTAATTAAATTTATAGTTCTTAAACAAAAAAATAATTATCATGAAAAAGTCTCTTTATTTTATTTATTGTTTTCTTCTGCTTAGCATGCTTCTTGTCTTTAAGTCCTGTAAAAAGGAGATTATAGTTGAGGAGGTGATAGTTTATATCCAGGATGCCCACGATGATGGTGTTTATGTTTTAAGTCCTGAGCCTGAAATTTTAGGTAACTTAGAAATAAAGATTTGGCCTAGTTATACTAGCACAAGATCTAGGATTGAAGTTGATAATAGGCTTCAGTCTCCACTTGGCTTTATTCTAAGATCTAAAGAAGATGAAGCTTTTGTGTATTATGAAAAGAAATACATTAAACCTGAAGGTAGAGCGGAAAGTGGAAATATTTCTAGTATACCTTTTAACAAGCAACTGAGCTTAACTATTGTAGTTTATAACTCAACAGTTTCATATGCTTTTATAGAGTTAATTGAATCGTTGGGTTTAGACTATTGGGACTCTATTGCGGATTATAAAGATAATCTGCAAACTATTTATCAAAGATATTTAGTTATAGAAAAATAAAGAAAAAACCGCTTAATTAAAAGCGGTTTTTATTTTATCTTCAAGTATCTTTAATTTCTATTTAACTTGCAGAGAAACCTTATCATCATCCTTTTCTGTTACATCAATACTAACTTTGTCACCTTCTTTAACTTTACCAGCAATAATATCCATAGCTAACTCATCTAAAATCATAGTTTGAATTAAACGTTTAAGAGGTCTTGCTCCAAAGGTAATATCAAACCCTTTTTCAGCTAAAAGTTTCTTTACTTTTTGGCTCACCTTAATACTAATATTTTTATTATGTAGTCTCTTTTCTACTTTCTTTAATTCTAATTCAACAATCTTTGCTAGGGTTTTGGTGTCCAAGCTCTTGAATAATACAATTTCATCAATACGATTTAAAAATTCTAATTTAAAGAATTCTTTTAAGATGTTATCTATCTTTTCTTTCATTTCTTTATCCCTACCTTCACCTTCAGTAGCATCTGCTTCAGCTTCCTTGAAACCAATAGAATATTCTTTAATTACTTCATTACCAAGATTAGAGGTCATGATGATAATAGTATTTTTGAAGTTAACTTTTCTTCCTTTAGAGTCAGTCATATGACCATCATCTAGGATTTGTAATAAGATGTTAAATACTTCAGGGTGAGCTTTTTCTACTTCATCAAAAAGTATTACACTATACGGTCTGCGTCTTACTTTTTCAGTTAGTTGTCCACCTTCATCATGAGCTACATAGCCAGGAGGTGAACCTATAAGTCTTGCCACAGAATGTTTTTCCATGAATTCACTCATATCTAATCTAAGTAAAGAATCTTCATTGTTAAACATGAACTTAGCTAAAGCTTTAGCTAATTCAGTTTTTCCAACACCAGTTGGACCAACAAATAAGAAAGAGCCAATAGGTTTTTGTTCTTCATTAATTCCAGCTCTTGATCTTCTTAAGGCATTAGAAACAGAAACAATAGCTTCATCTTGTCCTACTACTTGTTTTTTTAGTTCAGTCTCGGCTTTTTCCAGCTTCTTTATTTCACTCTCTAGCATTTTATTAACTGGTACTCCTGTCCAACGAGCTACAACTTTTGCGATATCTTCTGCATCTATTTCTTCTTTTAATATATGCTGACCTTTCTTTTGTATTTTAATTAACTTAGCTTCTTCTTTTTTAACCTCTTTTTCTAATTCAGGTATTTCTCCATATCTAATACGAGCGACCTCGGTTAAGTCATCACCACGTCTTTGTATTATCTCAGCTTGAATCTTTAATTTATCTATTTTCTTTTTATGATTTCTAATGGTAGCAATGATGTTCTTTTCATTTTTCCAGTGTAGCTCTAGTTGATTAGCTTTTTCTCGTACTTGTTCTAAGTCTTTTCTTAATTTTTTATACTGATTAGTATTTTGTTTTTTCTCTGATTCTAAACCGGCTTTAGCAATTTCTAGCTTTTCTACTTCTCGTTTTAGCTCATCTAACTCTTCAGGCATAGAGTCAATTTCCATGCGTAAGGCTGAAGTAGCTTCATCAATTAAATCCACTGCTTTATCTGGTAAGAAGCGGTCACTAATGTAGCGAGTAGAAAGTTCAACAGAAGCTTTAACTGCATTATCAGTAATACGAACACCATGATGCACTTCATATTTTTCTTTAATTCCTCTTAAAATGTTAATAGCATCTTCATGACTTGGCTCATCTACCATTATTGGTTGAAACCTTCTTTCTAAAGCAGCATCTTTTTCAATATATTTTTGATATTCTTTAGTGGTAGTAGCCCCTATAGTTCTTAACTCACCCCTAGCTAAAGCTGGTTTTAACATATTGGATGCGTCCATAGAGCCCTCAGTAGCGCCAGTACCAACTAAAGTGTGTAGCTCGTCAATAAAAAGGATGGTTTTACCTTCTTGACTCTTAATTTCTTTAAGCACAGCTTTTAATCTTTCTTCAAACTCACCTCTAAATTTTGCTCCAGCTAAAAGGGAACCTAAATCAAGTGTTACAATTTCTTTGTTTTTAAGATTTTCTGGTACATCACCGCTAATAATTCTTTGTGCTAAACCTTCAACAATAGCTGTTTTACCAGTTCCTGCTTCTCCAATTAGAACAGGGTTATTTTTTGTCCTACGAAGTAATACCTGCATAATCCTTCTAATTTCAGTATCCCTTCCAATAACAGGATCTAATTTTTTAGTTCTAGCCATTTCAGTTAGATTGGTAGTATATTTTTCTAGTATTCTGAATTTTTTCTCTGGAGCAGGATCAGTCACTTTTTGCTTACCCCTAACTTCATCTAAAAGTTTATATACATTTTCATAGCTAATTTTGTATTTAAGTAATAAATTCTGAGCAGGTGACTTTACACCAATTAAAGCTAAAAGTATATGTTCTG
The DNA here is from genome assembly GCA_964473565.1 of uncultured Gammaproteobacteria bacterium. GTDB lineage: Bacteria > Patescibacteriota > Patescibacteriia > Patescibacteriales > UBA12465 > JAIPJO01. Next base: position 32,705 of record CAYYPI010000002.1, on the reverse strand, counting down.
TAGAGATGTACTGGTCTTGTAATGCTTCAGATTCTTTTTTTGCTCTTTCTAAGATAGCAGCTACCTCACCAGTTCCTTGAACTGTATTGATATTGCCGTAATCAGGTTTGTCAGTATGAGTTTTAGGTAGGTTATTAAGCTTGTCTAAAGATTCATACTCAAGTTGATCAGGATCAACTTTCATTTTTTCAAGTATAGGCCTAACTACTCCTTCTTGCTGTTGTATTAAGGCAGCCAAAAGATGCAGGGCTTCAATATTTTCCTGTCCATTTTCTTGAGCTAACATTTGCGCATTAATGATAGCCTCTTGTGATTTATTGGTAAATTTATTAAACATATTTTCCATATAATTATTGATATAGTTACTTGTTTTATTTAGCACTCACTTTTCTAGAGTGCTAATACATTATAGTCAAAGATATATTACTTGTCAATGCTTATTTTATTTTTATTATTACTGCTTTTTATGTTATAATTAAAATATATATGAAAATAAAAACTCTTACAGCTAGCCCTAAACTATTTGTTCAGATAATCTGGGAATTTTTGTATTTTCCTATTTGGTGGTACAGCCAAGGCTGGTTACGTTTTGGTAGGGGCTTGTATAATTTTTTATCTTGGCAAAGCGCATCTTTAGGGGTTTGGATTTGGTTAAAAAATATTTTTATCCCCATGTACGGACAAACTGATTTTAGTGGGAGATTAATCAGTTTTTTTATACGTTTAGTGCAAGTTATATTTAGAGGAATAATTTTATTACTTATTTTTATTTTCTGTTTAATATTATTTTTCTTTTGGGCTTTAATACCAGTCTTAGTAGTGTATGCTATTATTTTGCAATTAATATAAATTATGTCAGATAACAATTTCCTACCTAATTTTAATAAAGACAAGCAACCGGAAAACGAAGATATATTTTTAGGTCAGAGATTATTTTGGGGACAACCTTTAAATCGCGCTTTCATATACTTAAAAAGAACTAAGAAGAGCTTAGATAAACTTATTTTAATAATCTTTTATTTTTTAGCTGTTTTAGGGTGGCTAGCTTTAATATATTGGTTTTACTTAGAATTTAGTGCAGATACTAATAAAAGCACAAGTGAGATTTTAATGTTTTGGAGGCATCAAAGTTGGTTGATATTAGTTTTTTTGATCTCTTTGTTTTTTGATATGTTTATAATCTATAGACAAAGTGAAAAGAAAGCTAAAAAAGAAAAGATAAAATACAAGAAAGGGAAGGAAGGTGATACTTCAAATACTGGACTTGTAGTGAAAAATAAAAAAGAGGCTTTAGATATTGCTACAGTTTATAATGATAAAACTGTGAAGATTGTGGAAGATGCTTATCTCTTATCTAGAAAATTAGGGCAAAGACAAGCGACTACTAAACATTTATTTTGGTCACTTTTAAGTGATGAGGTGGTAAAAAATATTTTCACACGATTAAATATAGATGCTAAAAAGCTAATCTCAACTTTAAAAAGACATCTTAAGCAAGAGGAAGAAAATCAAAGCAATTCTTCTGTTAGCCCTTTAACTCGTCAAGTCTTAATCAGTGCTTATTTAAATGCTACTGAGTATAGATTAAAAGCAGTAGAACCATGGAATATTTTAATTCCTATAGTTGAAAAAGATAAAATTATTGAAGAAATACTTTATGATTTAAAAATAGATATCTCTAAACTTAGAAATGTTATTGAATGGCATTATATTAATCAAAAATTTAAAAATAATAAAAAAGAGTTAAGAAAATTAGCACGCTTGAAGCCAGGTTCAGCTATGAATAAATCATATACCGCTGTAGCTACTCCAATTTTAAACCGCTTTTCAAGTGACTTAACTCTAAAAGCTAAATACAATCAATTTGAGCTTTGTGTAGGTAGGGAAAAAGAATTTTCAGCTATATTTCAAGCTTGGCAAAGTGGACATGCCGGCACAATTTTAGTAGGAGAATATGGTGTTGGTAAGAGAACTATCATTGAAGGCTTAGCGCAGTTAATGGTAAAAGAAGAGGTGCCCAAATTTTTACAAGATAAAAGATTATTAGAGCTTAACCTTTCAAAAATTATCAGTGGTGTTAGTGCTAGTGAAGCTAGTCAAAGACTCCTTACCTGTACATATGAGATAAATAGAGCTAAAAATATTGTCTTATTTATTGAAAACATAGAAAACTTAAGCGGAATTAGCTCTGGCTCCAAAGAGAGCTTAGAGTTAACTGAGGTTTTAGCTGATGCTTTAGATAAAAGAGCTCTTTACTTTATTGGTTCAGTTACAAGAGCTAATTATTCTAACTATATAGAAAATTCAGCCTTAGGAAATATTCTAAGTACGGTAGGTGTATCTGAGCCTAGTATAGATCAGGCAATCTGCATGACAGAGAGCAAAATTAATCAGTTAGAAGCACATTATGGTATATATTTTTCATATAAAGCTATTGCTAAAGCTGTGAAAATTAGTGATAAATATATTCAGAATAAGTTTTTACCAGAAAAAGCTATTAATTTAGTAAGAAAAACTGCTGGACAAGTTTATCAAAGGTGCCAAAGCACTGGTAAAGACTGTGTTTGTACAGAAAATGATGTTTCTAGAGTTTTAAGTGAAGAATTAGGTATTCCTTTTGATCAGATCTCCCAAGATGAGACTCATAAGCTTATCAATTTAGAAGAGTACATACATGCTAGATTAGTGGGTCAAGAGGAAGCTGTTAGTGCAGTAGCAAATAGTTTAAGACGTAGTCGTACACAGGTAAGAGAAACTGATAGACCAATTGCTAATTTCTTGTTTTTGGGTCCAACTGGTGTAGGTAAAACAGAGTTAGCTAAAGCTGTTAGTGATATATATTTTGGTGATGAAAAGTACATGATCCGTTTAGATATGAGTGAGTATCAGCACCCTGATAGTGTTAAGAAGATGATTGGGGATAGTGATGGCACTCTGGGTTATCTAACTGAAGCGGTAAGGAAGAAGCCTTTTTCTTTAATACTTTTTGATGAAATTGAAAAAGCTCATCCTGATATTTTAAACCTTTTCTTACAGATGATGGATGATGGTAGACTTACTGATGGACAAGGAAGAACTATTAGTTTTTCTAGTTCAATTATTATTGCCACCTCTAATGCTGGTGCTTTATATATTCAAGAAGCAGTAAAGAAAGAAGTGGATATTAGTATAATTAAAGAAGCTTTGATTGATGAACATTTAAATAAAGTTCTTAGACCAGAATTAATCAATCGTTTTGATGGTGTGATTGTCTTTAAACCACTTAGTCCTGAAAATGTTTTAGCTATTTGCAAGTTAATGCTTAAAAAGATTGGTAAGCGCTTAGAGCAAAAAGGTATATATATTGATTATGCTGAAAGTGGCGTAGAAAAGCTTGCTCAGCAAGGTTATGATCCTAAATTTGGTGCTAGGCCACTTAGAAGATTACTACAAGATAAAGTGGAAAACGAAATTGCCAACTTGTTATTACAAGATAAGATTAGAAGAAGGGATACTATTTACATTAACTCTCAGGCTAAAGTAGAAGTAAAACAAGGCAGACAATTATAATAATAAAATAAACAAAACAAAATTATGAGTTTAAAAAAAATATTAATTATAATTACTGTTATTGTTCTTGTGGGTGTCGGGGTTAAGTTGTATATATATTTTCAGTTTGATCAAATGAAAGATTATTATTCAGAGGAGTTAAAATCTAATCAAGATAAGATAAAAGATGTCAATTTAAAAGTTGTTACATTCAGCTTAAGGGATATTTTACAAGATTGGGGTCAGAAAAATAATTCTTTTGATGGTTTCTATGAAAATGATCTTAATAATAGAAGAATTGACACACTTACTGAAAAGGAACCTTATAATAAAGCAAATGCAGAGCATATGATTTTTACTACCAATGATAATTATGTGATTAAAGTAAAAGCAATTAATGAAAAACTTATTTACTGTGTTGATTCTATTTCTACAATTTCGCCTGAAGATCCTAATATAAGAATAATTAGTTTTAATGGCAATAATTTTAATAGCAAAACGGATTGTTTAAATGAAGCATTAAAATAATTTAAAATTATCTTTAATATATTTATTAACAATGTTTAAAAAAAACTTATGAAAAAACTAAAACCATTTTATTTTTTAATGTTATCGTGTCTTATTTTAATATCTTTTTTTGTGCCAAATAAATACATACAGGCCGCTCAAGACATATTTACATCAACTTCTTTTAACATTGTTTCTGATTCAAATAATGAAATTATTACAGATGTAAGTGATCTACCTAAAGCTGATGCTCATAAAGCAATAGTAAAAATAAAATCTTATAGCTTAAATGTTGATAATGAGTTGAGTCTTTTTTCAACTGGTTCGGGTGTAATAATAGATTCAAAAGGTACTGTATTAACTAACCACCATGTAGTCACACTGGAAGATGATTTTGATAGTACAGAGAAAGAAGCTTCTTATATGATTTGCTTAACAGAAGATATTAATAATGAGCCAGAATGTAAATATAGTGGAGAATTAATTGCTAGTGATAAAGATTTAGATGTTGCTTTGTTAAAAATACAAAACATAGATAATTATAGTAATAAAGAATCTTTTTCATATTTAAATCTAAATACTTCAGAAACTATCTCAGTAAATGATGAAGTCACAGTTTTAGGCTACCCTTCAATTGGGGGTAATACAATAACAATAACTAAAGGAGTATTAAGCGGTAAAGAGAATAAATATAATAAAAGCTGGCTAAAAACTGATGCAGTTATGTCTTATGGTAGCTCAGGCGGAGCAGCTATAGATTCTAAGGCAGGAGTTATTGGTATAACTAGTAGTTCTCATTCTGACACTCTTGGTAGTTTAGGTTATATAATTAGTGCTAATTCGCTAAATAGTTGGATTAATTCAAATATTGCTAAAAATCCACAGTCCAGCTCCCTAACAACTAGACTTGAAGATTTGGCTAAAAAAATTATTAATATAAAAAATAATAATGAATTTATTAATAATGAGCCGGTCTACAAAATAACTAAACCAGAAGATTGGGATTTTACACATGAAGATGAGGTGACGTTGTCAATTGATAAGAAAAGCGATGATCAAGGCGGTATTATCTCAATAACTAATGTTAAATTTCCTTATGAAGTTGGCACTGATATTGTGGAGTCAAGCATTAAAAGAGACTTGCTATTTTTAAATTCTATGGCAACAATTGTAAAAAATGAGGATGTATTAATAAATGGATATCAAGCTAAAAAAGTTATCCTTTCAATAGCTGGTGAACAACATAATTTTTATTATATTCCTGTTGAAAACTATCTACTAAAAGTTCTGTATGATTATGGGGAAAATGATAAAGATAAAAGTATAATAGATGATATTGTAAATTCTATAGTTCTAATAGATTCAGGAACTTATTCTGAAAAAAAGGAGTATAGCCAAGATAATCCAAAATTTAATATTAATCTTAAAAATGACTGGGTTTTACTTGATCGTAATTCCAAGTCTCACCCTTTATTCATAACTCATAAGCAAAATAAATCTGCATTTGTTGATATTAATATTGAAAAAACTGATGATAATACAAAAAGCTTGAATAATGATGAATTTTTAGTTCATAAAAAGCAAGAGGTAAAAGAAAATAATAATATAACAAGTAACTATGATTTAAGAATGGAGGTGTTAAAAGAAGATGCTTATTATAATTTAGGTAATAATCTAAACGATATAATAATGCTAGATACTGTTGATAAATCTATAAGTACTGGTGAAATAATAGAGCAAAATAGATTTTATTATATTAAGACTGGTGATAAATATATTGTTGTAAGTTTGGCTTTTTATGGTGATAATACAGATACTTATAATGATATTTTAAATAAATTTAATGAAATGTTATCTTATCTATCTCTTGAGGACACAGAATTAAATCTTGATAATAATCTACAAGAAAGAAATATTATAAATAATCCAATGTATGATAGTTTAAAGGGTAAAATAATGCTTAAAGTTGAGGATAATGGTGAAGCTTTTTATATCCATCCAAGCAGTAAAAAAATGTATTATCTAGGTAGACCTAATGATGCTTTTTCTGTAATGCGTGAACAAGGAGTGGGAATTACTAATGATAATTTAAATAAAATTCCTGTTGCCTTGAGTAATTTAACTGGCCCTGACTCAGATGGTGATGGTCTACCTGATTTATTTGAAGACGCTGTTGGTACTAACCCTAATAATCCTGATTCAGATGGTGATGGCTATAATGATAAAATAGAATTAGAAAGTAATTATAATCCTAATGGTCCTAGTAGATTAAGTTTAGATGATAATTTTTCTAAGGAGCAAAAAGGAAAAATCTTTTTACAAGTTGAAAACAGTGGTGAGGCTTGGTATGTAAATCCTAACGATGGTAAAAGATATTTTCTTGGGAGACCGGCAGATGCTTTCCAAGTAATGAGAAATCTAGGACTGGGAATATCTAATAATAATTTTGATGAATTAGAATAAATTATTTTAATAAAAATAAATTTCTAGTTATATTGCATAATAACAGAGATAAGTTTTAGACAAATAATTTGTAATATTTTAGGTTTAAAAGAATATGAAAGTCAGATTAATAACAATCAATGACGCTAAAGGTGTTTTTGATGTTCAAAAAACAACCTGGTTAGATGTTTATCCAAATGAAAAACATGGAATTAAATACAATGATATTCTTGAAAAGTTTGCTGATGAAGAAAAAATTATTAATAAACTTAAAAAGAAAATAGAGTTATATGGAAAAGATGCTTGTGGTTGGGTCCTGGAACTAGATAATAAGATTGTTGGTTTTTCTACAGTCTCTAAAGACAAAGAAAAGAGCCAGGTTGGTGCAACCTACGTTTTACCTCAATATCAAGGTCAAGGTTTTGGTAAAGTATTACTAAAAGAAGCATTAGAATTTTTAAAAAATTCTGAAGAAGTGTGCTTGGAGGTAGCTAGTTATAATAAAAAAGCAATAAATTTCTACAAGAAATTTGATTTTCATGTTATTGATAGTTCGGAGGAAAAAAAAGAAATAATAAAAGATAAATATATTCCAACTATTGAGATGAAAAGAAGACAATGCTAGTTAATAATGAGTGCTATTTATAATCATTAAAGTATAATGAGTATTTTTTAAAACCATATTCCTATGGTTTTTTAATATAATTAAGCAATCTCTGGCATATTTTTCAAATATTAGTTAAGATACACATATAATCAATAACTTATGCTTTGGTGGCAATATATTACAATTTTTTCTTTCACTTTTGTGTTAACCGTTTTTAGTACAGAGCTTATCAGAAGACTAGCTTTGTATTTTAAAATTGTTGATCACCCAGCACCAGGAAGAAAAATTCATAAAAGGAAAATACCACTTTTAGGAGGAATAGCTATATTTATTAGCTTCTTTTTTGTGTCTTTTATATTTAAAGAACACTTATTATCAGGAGAATTAAATATTAATCATTGGCTAGGAGTATTTTTTGGATCACTAGTTCTTATGATTGGTGGTTTTTTAGACGACAAGTATAACCTTAAGTCTTGGCAACAAATTATTTGGCCAATAGTAGCGGTAATTTTAGTTATAGCTGGAGGTGTAGAAATAACTAAAATAAGCACACCTACAGGAGATTCTATATTCTTAAAACAAATACAAGTATTAGCTAGTATTAGTTTGTCAGAAATATTTCTATTTCTTTGGCTTTTAGCTATAACTTATACAACTAAATTACTAGATGGCTTAGACGGCCTAGTTTCAGGCCTTACTCTTATTGGTTCCTTAGTTATTTTCCTATTCACTATCACTACTAAATACTATCAACCAGACATTGGTTTGGCTGCTTTAATATTAGCTGCTGCTAGCGCTGGTTTTCTACTTTTAAATTGGCACCCTGCTAAGATATTTTTAGGTGAGGGCGGATCTCTTCTTCTAGGTTTTTTATTAGGTATTTTAGCTATAATATCAGGAGGTAAAATAGCTATCACTCTTTTAGTTTTAGCTTTACCAATATTAGATTTAGCTTGGACTATTTTAAGAAGGTTATATAAAGGCAAGAATCCTATGAAAGCTGCTGATAATAAACATCTGCATCATCGTTTTTTATCTTTAGGATGGGGGCAGAGAAAGGCAGTTTTAGTGTTTTATTTCTTTGCTATAGCTTTTGGTGTTTCTGGTCTCTTTCTACAGAGTCAAGGTAAGTTTTATATGTTAGTTATTCTTTTTTGTATTATGATATCTTTAGTAGTGTTTTTTTCTTGGTGGGAAAAAAAGAAAAGAAACGATACTAATTTATAGTTAATACGTATAAATATTAGCAAGAAAAGATTTATTTTTTTAGTCTAAGATGTTATAATAAATATAGATATTAGTTAATAATTAAGCTAAAATAAATATGAATATAGATAGATGGAAAGATATTATTGCCAATATTAAAGATAATTTTCAAGTTGAAGATTCAGGTAAAGAACATATTGAAGATGAGGGTGGTATTGATATTGAATATATTGTTTTTAGATCCAGTCAAGGAAAATTTAGATTAGAGTTTGTGAGTAAGCCGGTAATACTTGATAAAAAGACCACTTTTTCTAAGCGTATTGGCTCAGAAACAGCAGTGGAGTATGTTTATAGTGACAGTGAAAGAACTCAACAATTGATTGCTTATAGCTGGGATGATAATGAGGATAATTGGCAAGAAATTGATGCTAAGAATTTTTCTTAAACTATGAGAGCTGTCATACAACAAGTTAGTCAGGCTCAAGTTAAGGTAGATAGTGAAGAGATTGCTAGTATTGATAAGGGACTTTTGGTCTTTCTGGCAGTTAAAAATGATGATGAGCTTGAAAAATGCCAAAAGATTGCGAAGAAGATTTCTAAATTAAGAATATTTGAAGACGAAGATAATAAGATGAATTTGTCTGTAGAGGATGTAAAGGGTGAGATATTATTAGTTTCTCAGTTTACTCTATACGCTGATACTAGCTCTGGTAATCGTCCTAGTTTTATTAATTCAGCTAAAGCTGAGAAAGCAAAAGCATTTTATTTAGAGGTCATCAAAAACTTACAAACCTTAGGTTTGGAAGTTAAAACTGGTATGTTTCAAAAACAAATGCAAATTAATTTAATTAACATCGGTCCTAAGACCATCATTATTGATTTATAAATTATATGAACAAATTTAAATTTATTTCCTTATTTGTAGTTATTGGCTTAGCTTTATTTTTAAGCGCTTGCTCTTTTAATGAAAAAGAAGATAATAACCCCAATAGCTATAATCCTAATCTAGATAATAATCAAGCTAGTCTAGAGGAAAAAATAGATAATCAAGAAAAAATGCAGAAATTTGCTTCTATTGATGAGTTAAGAACTTTTCTAGATGAAAATATAAATAATCAAGCAAATAATTATTTTAGAGGCAGAAATGGTGAAGTTGTTCAAGAGATGATGATGGACAGTAGTGCCCCAACCCTACAAAAAGAGTCATCGAATCTTTCTGCTTCAGCTCCGGAAGATTTAGATTATTCAGAGACTAATGTGCAAGTGAAGGGTATTGATGAAGCTGATATAGTTAAAACTGATGGTAACAATATTTATACTCTTAGTGATGATGAGTTATTTTTATTATCTGCTTACCCAGGTGAGGAAGCACAAATAGAGTCAGTAATAGCCTTTGAAAACAGACCTTCTAATTTATATTTAAATGGAGATAGATTAATTGTTTTTGGACATAATTATAACTTAGATACAAGTAATAAAAGAATTGCCTATGATATATTACCTAGAAGCTCTTTTATGTTTGTGAAGATTTTTGATATTGCTGACATAAGTAATCCAAACTTAGAAAAAGAATGGGAGTTTGAAGGTAATTATAGTGATTCCAGACTTTTAAATGATAGTTTATATTTAATTTCTAATAAGTATAGTTATAATTTAGCTGATGACCAGCTGCTACCTACTGTATTTGAAGATGGTAATTTAAGAAGTTTTGAATGTGATGAAGATGATTGTTTAGTACCTAATATTTATTATTACCCTAGACCTTATAATTCATATAGCTACACTAATGTTTATAAGATTAACTTAAGTGATTTAGACTCAGATATTAAGACCTCTACTTTTTTAGTAGATGGTAGTCAAGAAGTTTACATGTCTCACAATAATCTTTATTTAACATATACAAGCCATGTAAATGCTTATGAAATTGAGTTTGAAGTAATGCGTGAATTAGTCTATCCTTATTTAGATGAAGAAGACAAACAAAAAATACTTGACATTGAAGAAGCTCCAGGACATGTTCTAAGTTTAGAGGAAAAACAATCTAAAATTAGAATGATCTTAGAGGAGTATTTAAATAAACAAACTGAGAACGAAAAAGAAAAGTGGGAGGAAAATTTGGAGTCTGCTTTAAGGGATAAATTTTTAGAACTTGAAGATAAAATTGAATCAACAATTGTTCACAAAATCAATTTAAGTGATGATGATTTAGAGCCTGATGCTCAAGGACAAGTTCCTGGTAGCGTGCTTAATCAATTTTCTCTAGATGAGTATAAAGATAATTTTAGAATAGCCACTACAAAAAATAATAATTGGCAAAGACGCTTTGATGATATGAACTCAGAATCAGAAAATAATGTATATATTTTAGATGAGAACCTAGAAAGGCTTAGTGGTCTTGAAAAATTAGCAGAAGGTGAAAGAATATATTCTGCTAGATTTATGGGAGATAAGATATATTTAGTAACTTTTAAAGAGGTTGATCCTTTATTTGTAATCGATGCTAGTAATGCTAGAAATCCAAAGGTTTTAGGTGAACTGAAAATTCCTGGTTTTTCTAACTATCTTCATCCCTATGATGAAAATACTTTAATTGGATTTGGTAAGGATACTTATATTGATGATAATGATAATGTTAGAACTAAGGGATTAAAATTATCTTTCTTTGATGTTACAAACCCTGTAGAACCAAAAGAAATTGATACTTTTATAGCCGGGGATTCTGGTTCTTATAGTGAGGTTTTAAATGATCATAAGGCATTACTTTTTTCTAGAGAAAGAGATCTTTTAGTCTTACCAGTTCGTTTAAATTCTAGTGAAAATAATAATTGGGAAAGTTCTTTTAATGGAGTATTGGTGTTTGATACAGAGAACAAAGAGTTTAATTTAAGGGGTAGAATTAATCATGTAAAAGAAGCTGATAATTGGAGAGATTATTATAATAATCAAGTAAAAAGAAGTTTGTATATTGAGGATGAGCTCTACACTGTCTCAGACAATACTATTTTAGTAAATAATATTGATAATTTAGATTTAATTAAAGATATTAATTTAGATTATGAGGGTTCTGATTTTAATGTAATTAACCCAGATGAAAACTAATAGTGTAATTAATAAAAGAGATTAGATGAAAACACCAAGATTAATGACAATTTTAGTACCGATTTTAGCATTTTTAGGCTTGCAGGCTTTAACTATTGAGCCCTCTTGGTTTTATTATGTACTTATATTTTGCAATCTAGTTATTTTTAGTTTATATTTTTTCGTTAAAAATATAAAAAATGCTGGACACCGTCTTCATAGCTTAATATTGCCATTTTTGTTTCTTAATTCAAGTATTTTGTATAGCAGTATACTAACTAATAGCTTTTTGATTCAATTATTATATTTCTTTTTCTTAGTTGCTTTATTTATTTATCTGCGCAATCTTTATATTTATCTTTTTAAACCTTTAAAATATAAACACCAAAGTTTAGAGAATATTAATTTTCTAATTTCCTTCGTAGTTATTTTTTATAGTGTTTCTGGTGTTTTAGGTTTGAAAAATTTTATTGATTTAAACTTGTGGCAAATGATTTTACCTATAGCAGCTGTCTTATTTTTTGTTATATTTCAAATGTTATGGCTATATCAGGTAAAGTTTAAAAATAATATAATTTTTAGTATAATGCTTACACTTACAATCACAGAAATAGTTTTAATTAGCACCTTTTTACCTCATATTTATAGCATTATAGGATTGGTGATTGCTATAATTTTTTATGCTAGCACAGGATTAACTTTATTACATTTAAGTCATAAATTAACTAAAATTCAAGTGAAAACTCATTTAGCTTTGAGTATCATTTTCTTATTATTAATCTTCTTAAGTTCCCGTTGGATATAAAAATATGAAAAATAAAACTATAAAAATTAACTTACTTATCATTGTATTCGTTATCATCATATCTATTTTAGGTGGTATTTTAGGTATGCTATTTGTTCGAGCTTATGTCTTAAATGATATATATCCAGGTGCTTTTACTAGTGAGCTTAATTTAAATGATTATAATAGATCTAATTTAGTTATACGAGATGCTAAGAAGGTGGTAGTTAATCAAGATGTGCAAGTAAAGGAGAGTGCTGATCAAATCAGAGAAAGCATGTTAACTATATTTACAAAAAAAATAGATACAATAAATACTGATTTGGAATCTGATCAAGAAGGAAATGAAGATGGCTTAGCTAATTTAAACAATTTTTATCAATTAAATAATCCCGAAACTATAGGCTTGATTATTAGTGCTGATGGCTGGGCAATAATTAATAAAAATAGTTTAGATTCAGATGTTAGTCTAGCTGATAATTTTGTAGCTATTAATTCAGATAGAGTTATTTATGAAATTGATCAACAGATTAATATTGAAAATAGCTCTTTAGCTTTAATACATTTAAAAGAAGCCTCAAATCTTAGACCTATTAGTATTATGTCTAGTCAAGATTTAATTTCTGGACAATCACTTTTAGTTTTAAACTCACAAAAACAGATAATTAGTAATTTTTTAAGTTTAGAAGAAAATAATAAGCTAGTTCAAAATAGTGATACTTTTGTCTCTAGTATAGAAATATATCCACAAATGCAAGAAATAATGGAGTTACCTTGGCTCTTTAACTTTAAGGGCCAGGCAGTAGCCTTTCTAGAGGATGGCACTTGGACACCTTTGTCTAGTTCAGAATTTCTAATAACTAACGCCTTGCTCGAACCTCAACAAGAAGAACTTGCTTTGCCTAGCTTGGGCGTTAATTACATCAGCCTCTCTCAAACAGCTCAAATGGGTTTTGAAAAACAAGTGGGCGCGTTAGTGTATCCTGATGATAATGGCGTAGCTGTGCTAAAAGATTCTAATGCTGATAAAGCTGGCCTTAAAAAAGGAGATGTAATATTAGCTATCAATAGTTTAAATTTAGATAAAAATCTTAGCTTGTCAGAAGCTTTGTTTCAGTTTAAAAGTGGAGAAGTGGTTGATTTAACTGTCTTAAGGGACAATTCATTACAAATAATTAAAGTAGAATTATAATATGAAAATAAAAACCATTAAACAAATAAAAAGTTTAAAAGGCAAAACAATACTTTTAAGGTTAGATTTAAATGTCCCTATTAGAAGAAAAAAAGTAACAGAAGATTATAAATTAAAAATGGCTCTTCCAACCATTAATTATTTATTAGAAAAAGAAGCTAAAGTAATTATTATTAGCCATTTAGGCAGACCTAAAGGCAAGAAAGATGATAAATATAGTTTGGAGCCAGTAGCAAAAGCGCTTGAAGATCTTTTAGGTTTTAATATAAAGTTTAGCAAACAGGTAGTTGGTAAAATGGTTCTAAAGAAAGCTAAAGCTTTAAAGAATAAAGAGGTAATGCTTTTAGAAAACTTACGTTTTAATCCTGGTGAAAAAGAAAATAGTCTTGATTTTTCTAAGTCTTTAGCTGAGTTGGCTGATATTTATGTCAATGATGCTTTTGCGGTAAGTCATAGAGCTCAAGCTTCAGTAGATAAAATAAAAAAACAGCTTCCTAGTTATGGTGGTCTTTTATTAGAAAAAGAGATTAATAATCTTTCTTTAGTAATTAAACCTAAAAAGCCCTTTTTAGCAGTTATGGGTGGAGCTAAAATTAGTACTAAGATTAAACTACTGGAAAGTTTAAGTAAAAGTGCGGATAAAATATTAATTGGTGGTGCTTTAGCTAATACACTTCATTTAGCTAAAGGTAATGAAGTAGGGAAGTCATTAGTAGATAAAGATAGCTTAGCTTGGTCAAAGAAATTTATTAAACAAAAAAAACTTAAAGACAAGATTTTGTTACCAAGTGATTTTCTAGTAGAAAATATAAAAAAAGAGATTATAGTTAAAAATTTAAAAGATTTAAAAAAGACTGACAAAATATATGATATAGGTCCAGATACTATTTTAAAGTTCAGTACTGAGATTAAAAAAGCGCAAACATTAATTTGGAATGGACCACTAGGTATGTTTGAAAATAAGAGTTTTAAGCAAGGCACTATCTCTATTGCTCGTAGTCTATCATTGCAATCAAAGCAGGAAGCAGTTTGTATAGTTGGTGGCGGGGAAACGGTTGAAGCTCTTAACGCTTTAAACTACAAGGACTACATTAATTGGATATCAACTGGCGGGGGAGCAATGCTTTCTTTTTTAGCACATGAAAACATGCCAGGATTAAAAGGGTTAATAAAATAATTTAAATAATATGAGTAAAATAAAATCAATTTTAGCCAGAGAAATACTTGATTCACGCGGATACCCCACTGTTGAAACCAAGGTAACTTTAAGCTCAGGTCTCAGTGCGAAAGCTTCAGTCCCTTCAGGAGCTTCTACGGGTGAACATGAAGCACATGAGTTAAGAGATAATGATAAGGACAGATATGAGGGTAAAGGAGTTTTAAAAGCTGTTAAAAATGTTAATGAAATTATAAGTAAAAAACTAAAAGGGACCTTAGTTACCAAGCAAGAAGAAATTGACAAAATAATGATTAAACTTGATGGTACAGATAATAAGAGTAAGTTGGGGGCAAATGCTATTTTATCAGTTTCTTTAGCTGTAGCTAGAGCAGCAGCTCTTAGTAAGAAGCAGAGCTTATATCAATACATATATAAAACTTATAAATTTAAACATAAATATAAATTACCAAGACCTTATTTTAATATTTTTAATGGAGGACTTCATGCTGACACTAATTTAGATTTTCAGGAATTCATGATAGTTCCTTTGAAAGAAAATACTTTTGCAGAAAAATTACGTATAGGGGCTGAAATATTTCATACTTTAGGAAAAGTTTTAAAGTCTGCTAATTATGATACTGATATCGGTAATGAAGGTGGTTATGCTCCTGATATTGACTCTAGTATTCAAGCTTTAGAATTAATCCTGGCGGCCACAATAGAAGCAGGCTATGAACCAGGAGTTGATATTGGTTTAGGAACTGATGTTGGTTCTTCTGAGTTGTATGATAAAAAAACAAAGAAATATATCTTTCCTCTTGATAATGCTAGCTTTACTAAAGATACCTTGTCAGGCTTATACTATGAATGGTTAAAGAAGTATCCTTTTGTCTCTATTGAGGATCCTTTAGATCAAGATGATTTTGAAGGATGGAGTGAATTAAATAAACAGATTGGTTCAGAAGTAATGCTGGTTGGAGATGATTTATTTGTTACCAATGAAAAAAGACTTAGAAAGGGCTTAGAAAAAAAGTCTGCTAATACGATCCTAATTAAACCTAATCAAGTAGGTACTCTTAGTGAAACTATTAGTTGTATTAAATTAGCTCAAAAACATGATTATGAAATTATGGCTTCTCATCGCTCTGGAGAAACTACTGATGATTTTATTGCTGACTTAGCTGTAGCTACAGGGGCAGAGCATATTAAAGCTGGTTCTTTATCTAGGGGTGAAAGGTTAGTGAAATATAATAGATTAATGGAGATTGAGAAAGAATTAAACTCATAATGATGAAGTAAATTAAGAAAGATATAGATAAAAAAATAGCAAGTAAATAACTTGCTATTTTTTTATGTCTATTGCTTTTTTATTTATACACTAAAGATAAACCAAGCTACTAAACTTACAGCAAAACCTAAAACAGAACCAGCCAGAACTTGCAGTGGAGTGTGACCAATTTTTTCTACTAGTATAGGATACTTTTTATCAAGAAATTCATCCTCATCCAAATCTTTAACTAAAACATTAAGTATCTTACCATGATTGCCTAAATAACTTCTAAGACCAATTGCATCAGTGATAATGAGTATAGCTAGAACTGTACTCATGGCAAATACAGGTGAGTCTAGACCTTCTTGTAAGGCGATTATAGTAGCTAGAGATACAACCACACTACTGTGACCTGAAGGCATACCAGAGTAAGCAAAGAAATTCTTAAACTTGAAACGGTGTTTTTTGACAGTAAATTGTTTAATTAGCTGAGCTAAACCAGCAGCTATAATTGGAGTGATTAATATTAAATACATATTTATACATCTAAATTTTCTACTTTCTTAGCATGTGTTTGTATGAAGTGCTTTCTAGGAGCAACATCTCCACCCATAAGCATATCAAAGATTTGATCTGCTCTAGCAGCGTCTTCTACAGTAACTTGCTTTAAAATTCTATTTTCTGGATCCATAGTAGTTTCCCAGAGTTGATCAGGATTCATTTCACCTAAACCTTTATAACGTTGAAGATTTATTTTTTGTCCTTTAACTTTAATAACAGCACCTTCGCTATCACTTTCTTCAACAGCAGCTTGTTCAATTTCTTCTTCATCAATATCACCACCTAAATCTTTGATAATTTCTATCTTATCAGCTTCAGTGTAGGCATATCTTATCTGATTACCTTTCTTAATTTGATACAGTGGTGGTTGTGCAATATATAGATTACCGTTAGTAATTAATGGATTAAAGTGTCTGAAAAATAGTGTTAAGAGCAAAGTTCTAATATGAGCACCATCAACATCAGCATCAGTCATAATAATTATACGATGATAACGTAGCTTATATAAATCAAATTGTTCATCAATATTAGCACCTAAAGCAATAACAAGATTTTTAATTTCATTATTAGCTAACATTTTATCCATTCTCGCTCTTTCAACATTTAATATCTTACCTCTAAGTGGCAGTATTGCCTGAAAACGTCTATTTCTACCTTGTTTGGCGCTTCCTCCAGCACTATCTCCCTCCACTATGTAGAGCTCTGATTCTTCTGGTTTTCTGCTAGAACAGTCAGCTAATTTACCTGGTAAAGTCATACCTTCTAAAGCGCCTTTTCTAAGTATAGTTGCTCTAGCTGTTCTAGCGGCTAAGCGAGCTTGAGCAGAGACTATACATTTACCAATAATAGCTTCAGCTTCTTTAGGGTGTTCACCTAAAAATATTGAGAAAGCTTCACCAAAACTTTGTTCAACATAAGTTTTAATTTCAGCGTTACCTAGCTTTCCTTTAGTTTGACCTTCAAATTGAGGGTTGGTTAGTTTAACACTAATAATAGCAGTTAAGCCCTCTCTAACATCTTCACCTGTTAGATTCTCATCTTTTTCTTTGAGTATCTTTTGATTACGAGCATATGAGTTGAGGGTTCTTGTTAGGGCAGTTTTAAAGCCACTTAAATGAGTTCCTCCTTCAGGGTTATGAATATTGTTAGCAAATGAGAGCACATTTTCATTGTATTCATCATTATATTGTAAAGCTATTTCTACTTTGGCATCTTCAATATCTTTTTCAAAATAGAAAATTGATTTATGTTTAGGGTTTTTGGTGCGGTGCAGTGATTTTACATATGACTTTATTCCACCTTCAAAATAAAACTTATATTCTTTCTCTCTGTGTTCCTCTCTTTTGTCTTTTGCAATAATAGTAACACCTTTAGTTAAATATGACTGCTGTCTTAATCTGTCTAATATTTTTCCCCAGTTGTATTCAGTTTCGCTAAAAATGCTATCATCAGCTTTAAAAGTAATAATAGTACCAGTTTTTTTTGTTTTTCCAATTACTTTAGGTTTAGATTTACTTTTACCAATAGAATACTCTTGTTCCCATATTTTTCCATCTCTGTGAATTTCAGCTTTTAAGTATGTACTTAAAGCATTTACCACAGAAACACCTACACCATGAAGACCACCAGATACTTTGTAGCCACCACCCTCGCCGAACTTACCACCAGCATGTAGTTTAGTTAAAACTGTTTCTAGAGCGCTAAGACCAGTAGATTTATGTTTTTCTACAGGGATACCACGACCATTATCGCTTATCTGGACCATGTTTCCAGGTAATAAAGTAACGCTAACTTCGTCAGCGTGACCAGCCATAGCTTCGTCAATACCATTATCAACTACTTCCCAGATGAGATGATGTAATCCTGTGGATGAAGTTGATCCAATATACATTCCAGGTCTTTTTCTAACAGGTTCTAAACCTTCTAAAACTGTAATATTTTCAGCACCATAAGAATTTTTTTTCTGTTGTTTTTTTGAATTATCCATGTCTATAAAAATAATTAGCCCGTTATTACGGGTGCTTTTTTCTTAATGTATTTCAATTTTGTATTAATATTTTAACACACAAAATAGGCTTTGGCAATCTCTAAATAAGCTCTTTTTTTTATTTTAATTTAATGTTATATTATTAACATGACTAAAGTACTTATTACAGGTGGAGCGGGCTTTATAGGCTCTAGCTTAGCTGATAAATTAATAGAAAAAGGTTATGAAGTTATTATTATAGATAACCTTTTTTCTGGTAAAGAGGATTACATTCCTAGTCAAGCCAAATTTTATCATTTAGATATAGTTAAAGATAATTTAAATGATGTTTTTGAAAAAGAAAAACCTGAATATGTTTATCATTTAGCAGCACAAATAGATGTAAGAAAAGCAGTGGAAAATCCTGACTTTGATGTTAATGTTAATATTTTAGGCGGTTTAAATGTTTTAAAAAATGCATATAAGTATAAGGTGAAAAAGATTATTTTTTCATCTACCGGAGGAGCTGTCTACGGTGAAGCAGATATTATTCCAACACCGGAGGAGTATCCAGCTACACCACTGTCTCCATATGGAATTGATAAGCTTTGTTTTGAAAATTATTTAAAGTATTATTACCAAGTATTTAAACAAAAATATACAACCTTACGTTTTGCTAATGTATATGGTCCTAGACAATATAAGGGGGGTGAAGCAGGTGTGGTGGCAATATTTTGTAGTCAAATAGCACAAAACTCGCCAATGACCTTAAATGGTGATGGTAGTCAAACTAGGGATTTTGTTTATGTTGATGATGTTGTTAGAGCGCTAATTAAAGCAATGACAGTTGATTATAATGGAGAGATTAACATTGGGTCTAATGTAGAAAGTAAAGTAAAAGATATTATTAAGTATATTGAAGATTATAGTAAAAAAAAGTGTGTAGTTGAGAAAAATCCAGCACCTAAAGGGGAGCAGCAAAGAAGTTTTCTGGATAGCTCTTTAGCTAAAGAAGTTTTAAATTGGCAAGCTAGGGTAAGTTTAGAGGAGGGAATTCAAGCTACCTATAAATGGACTTTAGACAATAATCAATAAATATGAACAATCGTTATGTTATTGCTAATTGGAAAATGAATTTATCACTAAGTGAAAGTATTCAGTTGGCAAAAAAAATAAATATAAAAATAATGAAAGAGATCTGGGGAAGGCAAGTAATTGTTTGTCCTGATTTTTTAAGTTTAAGCTCTATAAGTTTAGCTTTGGAAAAGTCTAAATTAAATTTAGGAGCTCAAGATGTTTTTTGGCAAGAAGAGGGATCATATACAGGGGAGGTTTCAATTAAAAATTTAGAACAATTAAATGTTAATACAGTTATACTTGGACATTCAGAAAGAAGAACTATTTTAAATGAAAGTTCAGAAACGGTAAATAAAAAACTGGCTTTAGTTTTGAAAAAGAACCTAAAACCAGTTGTGTGTATTGGTGAGAGTGAAGAAATCAGAAAAAAGGGAAGAGAAAAAACTTTTTTAAAGAAGCAAATTAAAGAGTCTTTAAAAAATATAAAACCCAAGAAAGGACAAGAAATTATTATTGCTTATGAACCTATTTGGGCTATAGGTACAGGTAAAAATATGGCAGCTAAGGAAGTAAAAGAAATGCTTAGCTTCATTAAAGAGGAGATTATTAGCTTATATAGCAAAAGCTTGGCTGAGGAAAGATTTGTTTTTATCTATGGTGGTAGCGTAGACACTAAAAATATTAAAGAAATAAGCAAGTATTTAGAGATTCAAGGAGTTTTGGTGGGTGGAGCTAGTTTGAAATTAAATAGTTTTCTTCAAATTTGTAAAAGTATTTTAGAATAATATGTTTGATATATTACCCATAATTTTAATAATTGTTTCTATAATCATTATTTTGATTATTATAATTAGAAAGTTTCCCGCTTTAGCTATTTTAGACGTGGAAAGTATTCCAGAAGAAAAGGAGGCTAAGTTTAAAAAACAAATTAAAAAACAGCTTTTTGATAGAGCTTTGGGTAGGTATAGTGGAGGAGTAGCTAGATATTGGCTAGATATTGGTAAAAAGATAAATGAATTCTTTTTAGCTATTATTACTAATTTAAATAAAAAAAAGAGGTCTTATTTATCTCAAAAAAGGATTAGTTTTGAGCAAAAAGAGAAAAAATCAAAGAAATTATTAAATGAGATTGATGAACATATCAATCAGGAAGATTATGAAAAAGCTGAAGAAAAGGCTATTTTAATTTTAGAGTTTGATAAGCATAATGAGTTAGCTTTTGAAAAATTAGCTAATATATATTTCTTACAAAAAAAATATGAAGAGGCCAGGGAAACCTATTCATTTTTATTAAAGTTAATTGAAGAAAAAGAAGATGAGCTTGCTAAAGCTAAAATACATTTTACTATGGCAGATATAAGCCAGAAAAATAATGACCTTTCTCAGACAAAAGAAGACCTACATCAAGCTTTAAGTATTGATAGTAAGAACCCTAGATTTTTAGATAAATTAGTAGAAATAAATATAGAAACTAAAGATAAGGAGGCTGCTTTAGATGCTTTTACGCGACTTTTTGAGGTAAATCCTGATAATAAAAAATTATCTAAGTATAAAGAAATAATTGAAAATATGTAGTTGACAAAAGATGTTTTTAATATAAACTATAAAATATCTTTATTATTTTTGCCGTTGTAGCTCAGTTGGTAGAGCACTTCCATGGTAAGGAAGAGGTCCGCGGTTCAAGCCCGCGCAACGGCTCAGATGTTTAAGTACTCTTAAAGATTAATACTGATTTTAAATAAAAATACCTTTTTCAAGGTATTTTTAGTTTTTGCTCTAACTGTATAAATCTTCTAAGTCATCTTTTTGATCTTCTCTTGATTTTTTGAGCTCTTTTATCAACTCATCTTTTATTCTTTTTATTTCTTCCTCTTCCTTTTTTTGTAGAGCTTCATATTCTTCTTCAGCTTCTTTTAGTTTCTCAATTCCAAGCTCCTCTTTAAACTTATCACTTTCTTCTATTTTCTTTTTCTCCTCTTCCTCTATTTCTTTGTTTTCCTTATTAGAGATATATTTTTCTAAATTTTCCATATAATTATTATTTAATTTACTTATTTTAAGTAATGGGCTTTAGATACTAATAGTTTTTTAATTTCTCTAATCTTATAATTATTTTATCATATTTAAAATTATTTAACTACAATTATCTTTAATTGAGTTTGATCTTAATTTTATGGAAAGAATAAGGGAGACTAGTAAAAATATTATTTTGTATTAATTAATAGAAAATTATAAGTAGTATAATATTTTTATATATCTAATTAGCATGCAAGTGCTATTTTTTTATGCTTTATCCCTAGTCTCTCTCTTGATATAATAATAAATTGACAAAATTATATATAAATGATATATTTTTGAGAGTTAATTTGAGTTCATGAACCTTAAAATTAAATAAAATGACAGAAATTAAAACTATCACAGAACAAAAGACTTTTGAAGTAACAGCGAACTTTTCTGATGCTCTTATCGCTATAAAAGATGATGAGCAAAAGATTGGGTTAATCAAAGCGGCAGAGACTAGGAGTGTCGGTAAAACAATGATTGATTCAATCATTAGAGGTTCTTTTGTGGTAAAGCTTTTTCCTTTTAAGAGCAGGGAAGACTTAAAGTCCACATTTGAAAAAGAGAACTATAGCCCGGCGACCGTGTTTGAACTAATAAGTTTTCTGCACCAATTTCCCGAATTTAAAAATTTAAATATTGTAGCTGAGGGTTCATGGAGATGTGAAACCGGTGGTGATATTTTTAATTTTGTAAATAGAGGGAAAAGCACTAATAAAAATAGTTTAGGCTATGAATGCTTTAACTTCTGTTGCCTGGAAAAACGAACTAATGAAGGATATTATGTCCTGGGATTAAAAAATTAAAAACACTTCAAAACTCATCTTTAAAAGATGGGTTTTTTATTTTATTTTTTTACAATTAAAATAATAATATATTAATTGACTTCTTGCTGATATTAGGTTATTTTATTATATTATTCTATATTGAATAAATAATAGAGAAATGAACATTAAAATTAAATATTAATAAAAATTAAATGAAATGGAAAAACTAGTTAAACATTATTACCGTAAAAAAAGTGAGGTAAGTGAAGTCTGTTTTAATGTGGAAATTCTTAAACCTTTATCAAAGACAGAAGAGAATATTCTACGGTGGTTGCTGAGTGAGACATTTGATAAAAAAGGTTTTTCAGAAAAGTCTTTTTTGGAAAATGCTCCAGCTGAAAAACATGAAGTAGGTCCTCGATTAAATTTTGCCACTCCCTGGAACACTAATGCTTTATCAATTTTAAGAAGCTGTGGTTTAAACAAAAAAGTTGGTCGCATTGAAGTGTCAAGGCGTTCTTTGGGGTCAACGCTTGAGTTTGATCGAATGACAGAAATGTTTTATGAAGAGCCTATTAAAACTTTCTCTACCGGACAAAAACCGGAAGAAGTGTACGAGGTTCCTCTAATGGAAAAAGGCTTGTCTGCCTTTGCTGAAATTGATGGATTATCCATGGATGAGTATGACAAAAAATTGTATTATGATTATTTTGTCAATCGTGAAAAACGAAATCCCACAATTGTGGAAATCATGGATTTGAATAATGCTAACAGTGAGCATTGCCGCCACGGCTACTTTAAAGGCCAACAGATCATTAATGGTCAGGAAATGAAAGAGACTTTAATGGATGTTGTTAAATCTACTTGGTCTGCAAATCCTGAAAACAGCGTGATTGCTTTTAATGATAATTCTAGTGGAATTAAAGGTTTTGATATTAATACTATCATGCCCGCTTCTCCTGGAAACTTTTCTAACTTTAGAAGAAGAAAAGTAAAGTATCATTTTATTTTCACAGCTGAAACCCATAATTTTCCAACAGGGGTAGCTCCTTTTCCAGGAGCGCAAACTGGAACCGGTGGTCGTATACGTGATATTCAAGCTACTGGTCGCGGAGGATTGATGCTTGCTGGTACAGTTGGTTATGCCGTTGGTGATTTGTTTTTAACAAATTATGACTTGCCCTGGGAGAAAAAATCAGTTTATCCGCCTACTTTAGCTAGTGCTAAAGATATTCTCATTGCTGGGTCAAACGGTACAACCAGGTATGGCAATGAAATTGGTGAGCCTGTTATTTCCGGATTTGTGCGTACGGGTGCTTCTCGTTTACCAAACGGTGAACGCAGAGAATTCCTTAAACCAATACTTTTCAGTGGTGGCATAGGTCAAATTGACAGCAGACACTTGGACAAAATTGATGCTAAAAAGGGCATGTTGATTGTAGAGATTGGTGGGCCCGCTTATCGTATTGGGTTTGGTGGTGGCGCTGCTTCATCTTTAATGCAAGGTGAAAATAAAGAGCAAGTTGACTTTGATGCTGTACAAAGAGGTGATGCTGAAATGGAGCAAAAAATGAATCGGGTAGTTAGGGCTTGTGTTGAGTTAGGAGATAAAAATCCAATTGCCAGTATTCATGATCAAGGTGCCGGTGGACCTGCTAATGTCCTGAAAGAATTAGTAGAAAAAACTGGTGGTACCATTGATATCCGACGCATTAATTTAGGAGATCCTACACTTTCAGTATTGGAGATTTGGGTTGCTGAGTATCAGGAACGCAATGGCCTCCTTATTTTCAAGGATTCATTAAAAGAACTTGAAGAAATATGTGAACGTGAAAAGGTTCCACTTGAGGTTTTAGGAGTGGCAAGTGATGATGGTATTTTTCGTGTTTATGATAGCGAAAAAGATGAAATGCCGGTTGAACTTGATTTAAAAGCACTATTAAGTGGCATGCCACAGAAAACTTTTGTTAGTAATGAAGAGCGGATTAATTTTTCAACACTTCATTTACCAAAAAAAGAAACCATTTACTCAATGTTAAGAAGAGTAATGAGATTATCATCAGTTGGTTCTAAAAGGTTTTTAACCAATAAAGGTGATAGGAGTGTTACCGGACTTATTGCACAGCAGCAATGTTGTGGCTGGCCTCAAGTGACTGTTTCTGATGTGGCTGTAGTTGCTCAAAGTCATTTTGTAAATGATAAAGGGTTATACAGTGGCGCTGCTACTAGTATAGGTGAACAACCAATTAAAATGTTAGTTAATCCTGAAGCTGGTGCCAGAATGGCGGTAGCTGAGGCAGTTACTAACATGGCTGGAGCTCTAATTTCTGGACTTGATTATGTGAAGTGCTCAGCCAACTGGATGGGAGCACCTAAACTTCCGGGTGAGGGTGTTAATTTCTATAAAGCAGCTACTGCTATGCGAGATTTAATGATTGAAATTGGCATGGCAATTGATGGTGGTAAGGATAGTTTATCCATGGCCACTAAAGTAGAGCATCCTGATGGGAGAACAGAACTGGTTAAATCACCGTTGGAATTGGTAATTTCTGCTTACGCTCCAATGCCTGACATCACTAAAGTTGTTACACCTGATTTTAAACTTGGCACACATAGACTTCTTAGAATTGATTTGGCTGTTGGTAAGAGACGCTTAGGAGGTTCTGCTTTAGCTCAAGTTTATAACCAGCTAGGTAATGAGACTCCTGATATTGATGATCCTCAATTACTTTTAAGAGGTTTTAAAGTTGTTCAGGAGCTGGTGAGTGATGGGATGATTAATGCCTGTCATGATATTAGTGATGGAGGTATGATCAGTGCCTTAATGGAAATGGCTTTTGCTGGTAATTCTGGTTTTGATTGTCATGTTAGGACAGATAGAAATACCGTAATTGAGGAATTGTTTGCCGAAGAAGCTGGCTGGATAATTGCCTTTGATTGCAAAAAAGAAGAAAACATTCTCGAACTTTTAGAAGCGAACAAAATACCTTTTGATATTATTGGTATAACAACGCCAATTCCGATTATAAGGTTAAGCAGGTATGTGAGAGATAAAAAAGAGCTTCTTTTAGCGGACTCTATGGCTAATTTTAGATCAATATGGGAAGAAACCAGCTTTGAACTTGATCGCTTACAATGTGATGAGAGGTGTGTAAATCAAGAGAGGATAAACTCTCATATCAGAAATTATACGCCCTACAAGTTGAGTTTTGAAATTGATTCACCAAAGTATAATATTGGTGATAAAGTTGTAGATGAGCCGAAAGTTGCAATTGTTAGGGAAGAAGGATCAAATGGTGACCGAGAAATGTCCTCATATTTCAAAATGGTAGGTTTTGATGTTTATGATGTCACAATGACCGACGTTATTTCTGGTAAAGCTGATCTGCAAGAATTCAGGGGAGTGGCTTTTGTAGGTGGATTTAGTTATGCGGATGTACTTGATTCAGCTAAAGGCTGGGCAGCTACAATTTTATTTAATAAAAAAGTGAAAAAAATGTTTGATGATTTTTATAATCGTCCAGATACTTTTTCACTGGGAGTTTGTAATGGTTGCCAATTATCAGCACTCTTGGGTTGGGTACCGAAGAAAGCCTTTAAGGATGAGAAAAAAATTAGATTTATTGAAAATGATTCTAAGCGTTTCGAGTCAAGGTTTTCCACTGTAAAAATTAGCAGTAGCCCGGCTATAATGTTAAAAGAGATGGCTGATTCAGTTTTAGGAATCTGGTCTGCACATGGTGAAGGGAAGTTCCATGCTAATCATGAGGTGCTTAGTTATATTAACCGCTTTGATTTAGCACCAATACGCTATGTTGATGATGATGGGAAAATAACTGAACAATACCCGTTTAATCCCAATGGTTCCTATAAGGGAATTGCAGCGGTTTGTGATTTATCTGGAAGACATTTAGCTATGATGCCTCATCCAGAAAGAACCTTTTTAAAATGGCAATGGGCTTATATGCCAGAGAATTGGAAGCAAAATTTAAAAGCTTCGCCCTGGTTAAAAATGGTCCAAAATGCCTATGACTGGTGTAAAGAGAAATAAAATCTTTTTACCCTTTAAACCCTTGTTTAAAAGCAAGGGTTTTTTATTTACAATTGAAATTCTTCTTTGTTTATGCTATACTAAGTTTTCTAAATTATATTATATGAAATTAAATAATCTAAAATTATTAATAATAATCAGTTTAGTTTTTCTCCTTTTTATGGGTTCTTATACCCCTGTTTTAGCCTTTCATTCACTTTCTGGGAAGATATTATTGCAAGTGGAAGAAAGTGGTGAAGCCTGGTATATTTATCCTGAAAATTTAAAAAGATATTATTTAGGAGACCCAGCTGATGCTTTTTCTATAATGAGAGAATTATCTATAGGAATTAGTAATGATAATTTTGAAGAAATAAGTGAAGGTGATGTTCCCAGTAGATTATTAGGACTTATATTATTAAAAGTAGAAGATAGTGGTAAAGCTTATTATGTAAATCCTGATGATGCTTCTTTTCATTATTTGAGTCGCCCATTAGCCGCTTTTAATATTATGCAAGAGCTTGGCTTAGGGGTTAGTAATTCAGATTTAAATTCTATCCCTATAGATAATTTAGTTAAAGATGATTATAAAGTTTTTTCCTCTAGTGACTTTGTAGATTTATATGAAAGTCTTTCCTTGCCAAACACAACAGAGCTTGAATCTTCTCCAGCTATATATTTTGACCAAGAAGCAGATAGTCGGATTGTTAGTATAGCTAGGGATATGGATTATAAATTGCAAGCAGTAGCTAGTACAGAGCTTGAATTAATTAAAGGTGAGTATCTACAAGTAAGCGCTAAAAATCATTTCATTTCTCTAAGAGAAGCTGCTAGAAGAGAAGGGTATAATTTAGATATTGTTTCTGGATATAGAAGTGTTGAGGAGCAGAGAAATATTTTTCGATATGAAATGGAAAAGAGAATGCAAGAAAAGTATGGAAGGGAATTAGATACAGATGAGATAGCAAGTGGTAAGGCTGATGAGATTATTAGAAATATTTTAGAAAGTAGGTCTATACCAGGATTTTCTAAGCATCACAGTGGCTATAGTGTTGATTTGGTTGATACAAATTCTAATTATTCATTTACTGATTTTGGTAAAAGCAGAGCTTATGATTGGATATCAAAAAATAACTTCTTTAATGCTAAAAGGTTTGGCTTTATTCCAAATTATCCACCAGGAGCAGATGATATTGGTCCAAAGCCTGAGCCATGGGAGTATGTATATGTTGGTGAGAAACGCTTAAAAAGATAAGAGCTATCACTTGACAAAACTGAATAAATATTATAAAATAATATGATTACAAAAATATTGTAATTTGTACATTAAAATAAAATATAAACTAAAAAAATAAGAGACATGAAAGATTTTGTATTAAAGAACATTTGGAAGGCAACGATTTTATCGTTTGCGCTTATTGCAATCCTAGTTACGTGCACTTTTACCACCTGGCTGAGCCTCACAGCAAGCTTCTTAATTGGAGTTTTGTTGTTTCTAGTCCTTTTGGGCTATTTGATTATTCAGGCTATTGTTACCGTGCCTGAACGTTATAATTACATTTTAACGTATTTTGGTGGGCATCATAAAAACTTAAAACCAGGTTTAAATTTTGTTTATCCTTGGTTTAACATCTTTGATGTTCCCATAGCCTATAACATGTCAGAGCATTCGATTGATGTATTTGAAGATGCTAAAGGGGACTATGATGAGATGGTGGAGTTTAAACTATCTGCTGCTTGGGTAAAACTATCAGTTAGGCTGAAAGTTGTAAATCCTAAAAATGCTTACATTGAAGTTGAAGATGTCTATAAGGAAATTAGGGAAATCTTTAAAAAATATTTTCGTGACTATGCGGAAGATAAAGATGTGCTTAATTTTAAAGACAAGTCTACAAGTTTTGATTTTAATGCTTTGTTTTTTGGTGATTTAAGCATCCTTACTTATATAAAAGATAAATGGGGTGTAGAAATTATAAGTATGCGCTTAGAGGATATCATCTTATCTGAAGCTGATAGAAAAGTCAGGGAAGAAGTATATGCAGAAAGAAACAAATTAGATGTGGTAAAACTGCAGAAGAGGCAAACAATAGTTAAGGCTAAAGGTGAAGCTCAGAGAATTACAGAAATTGCTAAGGCTAAACAAAGCGCTCAGGAATTTGAAGGTGAAGGCTTGAAAATTGCTTTAGAAAAAATTATTGAAAGCAAACTTAGACCTGATCAAGCTTCACATTTCTTGCAAGCAATGAAGAAATGGGAGGCTGTACCTCAAGTAGAGACTGGATTTTTCTCTGACAGTGAAAACTCAGGAGCTGCTATGTCTAAACAAGCAATGGCTGAAATCATTGCTATGTCTAATGAAATTGGTAAGAAATAAAAAGAAAGGAAAGGTAAAAGATGAGTAAAAGACCTAAATTAGCTCATGAAGTTGGTAAAACAACGGAAACTGAGAGCAAAAAAACAAGCAAAAAAGAAAAGTTAATTAAGTTTTTTCAGTGGCCAGGATTTAAAAATAATGTGGTAATTGCTATTTTAGTGATTATTGGTACAATTATTTGGTTCTATACCTTCCAAAACTTAATTCAGTACATGGCTCCGTGGCTATATCTAGTTGTGTTATTTGTTGCAACTTTTGTTGTCTCAACTTTTTTTTCAAGGATCTTTAATGATCATGAGCAAAAAAAGAGGAAGTTAGTGAAATGGTTACCAATACTTTTGGTCTTTGTTTTTCATTTTCTACCTTCCTTGGATAGGGCAAATTTTAACCCTAATGGAGATGTTCTAAATTGGATTAACATTGAAAACGGTGAGATTTTTCATCGTCCAAGCAATGAAATCCATGAAGACAACAAGGGGGAGTATTTCTTTGATCCAATAACTGGTGATACTTGTAGAAAAGCTACAGATCATTGGCTTGAGGTTTACAGAGAAAAAAATCCTGCTTCTATGTCTGTTTATGTGACTGAATATGATACATTAATTAATGAAATCTATTCATCACATGATGCTAATAGCGAAGGAATTTTGCGTACTAATGTTTATGGATACGACCTTAATAAGTTGGAATCTCCTGAGATTGTTATTATCAATCTTAAAAGCAAAGGTGCGCAAAACAGTGTCGTTATAGGCCATGTGAACACTTGTGTAGATATTTATGCTAGCTACAGACAACCTGAAGCTAGATATAAATATAAAGACAAGGTTGTGAAGAACCTAGATCTAAGCATTCCTTTGACATTCAAAGGGCCAGCTACTAAAGCTCAAGTTTTAGTTCTAGAGAAGACAATGGTTAAACAAACTCTTGTTTCTAATTAAAAACAAAAGGGAATAGCTAAAAGCATTCCCTTTTTTTCTTTTTTATGTTAATATAATTACATATTAAGATATAAATAATCATAGATATGTTTAAAGGTAAATTTATTGCCACCTTATTAATTGTGTTTAGCTTTATTTTTTTATTTAATGTGAGTTCGAGTTTAGCTCAAGAAACAGTTGGCACTGAAGATGGAGGTTGTTCGGGTAATAATTGTCAGGAAGTTAGTTTGACTAATCCTTTAGGAGAGAATACTACACCTAACACAATAATTGGAAGAGTGATTAATGCAGTCTTGGGTGTTATTGGTTCTTTAGCCTTACTAATGTTTGTCTATGGTGGTATTACTTGGATGACTAGTTCAGGTTCTCCTGAGAAGATTAAGAAGGGAAGAGATATAATAATTTGGTCAGTAATTGGTTTAGCAATAATATTCTTTTCATACGCTTTGGTTAACTTTGTTATCTTTGATATCATTGGTGGTTAAAGCTAAAAGAAAATTATCAATAAGTGTTTGTTGATAATTTTTTATTTGACAACTTAGTTTCATTAGTTTATTATAATCATGAATTAGGGGTCGATACCGAAGCGGTCAAACGGGGCAGACTGTAAATCTGCTGGCTTTATGCCTTCGTTGGTTCGAATCCAGCTCGGCCCACAAAAAACCTCCTTTAAAAAGGAGGTTTTGTTTTATAAACTTTTGCTTGTTTAATTTTAAGGTTGTGATAAAATATATTTATATAAAGAAATAAATATATGATTTTAAATCCAGACAAATTAGGTGAGAGTTTTCTCAAGATATTTGCAGTAGAGTTTATTATACTGATTATTATTGTAGCCTTATTAATAATTATTTAATATGCCTGAATTACCAGAGGTTGAGACTATAAGGTCTGACCTTAAAGCAGTGATTTTAAATAAGAAGATAGAAAAAATAGAGATTAAGGATAATAAAGTAATAGGGAAAGATCATAAAAAAGACTATTTAAGTTTAGAAGGTTTAAAAATTATAGAAATAGATCGCCAGGGTAAGCTACTGGCTTTTGTTTTAAGTAATAATAATTATTTACTTATACATTTAAAAATGACAGGGCAATTAGTGCTTAAAGATAATAAGAATATTATTGCCGGTGGTCATCCTTTCTCAGAAAAAGATGTAAAAGGCGCTATAGGAAATACCCTGCCTAATAAACATACTAGATTTGTTATTTACTTTTCTAATAATAAAAGTCTTTTCTTTAATGACATAAGAAGATTTGGTTATGTGAGTTTAGTTAATAAAGAAAAATGGAAAGAGATAAAGAGTAGATATGGACCTGAGCCTTTAAAAGAAGAATTTAAATTATCTAAATTTAAAGAAATCTTATCAAACAGAAAAGCACCTATTAAGGCAACACTTTTAAATCAAAAACTTATCTCTGGTCTAGGAAATATTTATGTTGATGAAGCTCTTTTTTTGGCCCAAATTGATCCTAGAAGGGAAACTAAATCACTAAGTGAAGAAGAAGCTAAAAAGCTTTTTAAAGCTATAATCAAGATTATTAAGGATGCTATTAAACATAGAGGTACAACTTTTAGTGATTATTTGGATGCTAAAGGTAATGTTGGTAATTTTAGTAGTAGGTTAAAAGTTTTTGGTAAGAAAGGAGATAAATGCCCTAGATGTAATGATGAGATAAAAAAAATTAAAGTTGCTGGAAGAGGCACTCATATTTGTGAAAATTGTCAGAAATAGCATTTGACTCCTTCTATTTATTATTGCTATACTTTATTATATATAAATTAATTAAGCTTGGCTGAGAAGGCTGAGATAGAAAACTATATGTCTCAAGACAACATGATTAAATTTGAATGTACTGTTTGCAAGAAAGTAAACTATTATTCTAGAAAAAACAAGAAAACTCTTAAAGAGAGGATGACTTTAAATAAGTATTGTCCAAATTGTAATAAACATACTGAACACAAAGAAACAAAATAATATGAAGAAAGAAAATCTTTCTAAGAATTTTTTAATAGTTTTAGTGGTATTAGTTTTGGTGGCTTGTTATTTAGTATTCAGGCCTTATTTACCAGAAATACTAATTGCCGCTGTTTTGGTTTCTATTTTCTATAAACTATATGAGAAATTAGTTAGATTTCTAAATGGTAGAAGAA
The DNA here is from genome assembly GCA_964473565.1 of uncultured Gammaproteobacteria bacterium. Taxonomy (GTDB): domain Bacteria; phylum Patescibacteriota; class Patescibacteriia; order Patescibacteriales; family UBA12465; genus JAIPJO01. The sequence continues at coordinate 1,006 of CAYYPI010000002.1, read as the reverse complement.
ATATTGCAGCAGGAATAATGTGTTTTTTCTTAGTGTTAGTGATAATTTTTCCTATAGTTAATTTGATAATATATTCAGGACAGCAATCAGTTCAAGCATATCAAAATACAGTCCAGTTTTTAAATGAAAATGATATGGAGACTGTGCTGCAAGACTCATATTTAGCTCAACTTAATGTTTTTGGTTTTGATCCAGCTAGTATAGAACAATTTATAACTGACACACTTAGAAGATCTAGTAATTGGTTGGTTGATGGAGCTACTACTTTAATTACAGAGACCACTAAGTTCATATTCTCATTGTTTATGATTATTCTAACCATGTTTTTCTTCTTTGTTGATGGTAAGAATATTTTGAAGAAGTTGATGTACTGGTCACCACTTAAAAATAGTTATGATCTAGAAATATTTAGAAAGTTTAGGTCTGTTAGTTATACTGTTTTTGTAAGTACTTTCGTAACTGCTGCTGCTCAAGGTTTAGTTGGTGCAATAGGCTTTATTATTGTAGGTCTTCCTGCTTTCTTTGCTGGTATCCTGATGGGATTTTTGTCACTACTTCCTTATATTGGTGCTGCATTTATTTATGTCCCTGTAGGTCTTTATCTTTTGTTAATAGGAGAAGTTTGGAAAGGTATATTTATTTTAGCTTGGGGAGCAATAGTGATTGGTAATACTGATAATATTTTAAGAGGATACATGATTAAAGGTAAAGCACAGGTAAATCCTATATTTATTATTTTCTCAATTTTAGGTGGTATCGTTTTATTTGGTTTTTGGGGTGTGATTATTGGTCCGTTAATTATTTCTATTGCAGTAACGGTTCTTCATATTTATGAAATGGAATATGCTAGCTCTCTAGACAATAAGTAGAATAATTGTTATAAAAGAATATATAAAGTATAAATAAAAACGGGAATGTCCCGTTTTTTATAAGCGGGTGTCGTATAGTGGCAGTACAGGGGTCTCCAAAACCTCTAGCGGGGGTTCGATTCCTCCCACCCGTGCTT
>CAYYPI010000001.1:41361-217796 GCA_964473565.1 uncultured Gammaproteobacteria bacterium | reverse complement strand
TTTTTCATAGAGCAATTATTGTTAATTATTAGCTATTATTACACTAATATTTTAATAATAATTGCTTTTTTTATACACACTTTATAACATAGAGCCTGGTTTGAAAAACATGGTTTGAAAAACAAAAGAATTTGACGTTAATCAAGTTCTTTTCTTTTTTAGCTAGTATTAGCTAATTAATCGGGTCTATCCGATACTAAATTGTCTCGGCGGTGTTTTTTGATTGATATTCGAACTTTCTTTGAACAAAATTCGGAATAATGATGTGCGTTTCCGCCCGCCTTCGCTTCGCTTCGGCGGAACCAAAACAGAAAAATTTCCTCTACATTTTTTAATTTTTTCGCGCGCAATTTTTTCTTTTAAAAGGAAAAGGGAATTTTTCTGTTTTGTGTTTCTCTTAATCAGAGAAAAGCGGAAACGCTCTATTCTTAATCGCAAAAGGGCAAAAATTCCTTCCCCCAGACCCCCTTCCTTTTTGCCCTTTTGCTTTTCGGGCTTCGCCCGATTTGAGGTCTTTTTTTCGCCAGTTTTATTTTTTGTGCCAACGAAGTTGGCGCGCCACTTCCAATCGTTATCTTAGCTCAAATGAACAGAAATGTCCAAAAGATCAATGCTTTTTGGAATATTTTTTTACTATTTTAATAACATCATCTTTGCTACCAATTTTCATTAAATCTTGGGTGCTTTCTTTTGCGAAACAGTTTAACCTTGAAAGATTCAAATGACAACAGCAAATAATCTTTTGTTTTGTAAATTTTATGAGTTTGGGATTACCTTTATTAAATATTTTCAATCGAACAAAAAGAGTTTCGTATGACATTATCAAAGCAAAAAAATAAACGAAGGGAATAAATGCAAATGTTAATAATGGTGGCAAAATAAAGGTTTTCAAATTAGCAGATGTTGCGAGATTGTGAAAATTACCAAAAACTTTTCCGAGTGCAAAAATAATGAAAAAAACACCAATTAAAGATAAAACGAAATCAAACAGTTTTTTTACTGGCAAATACTCTTTTTTCAATTCAGAAACAGCAATCATCGCTCCGATAAAAACTAAAATTGGAACTAATACTATTTCTGCTATTAAATTAAAGGTGTAGAGTGTTAAAATAAATTCAAGAACTAAAATGATTTTCAAATTATCTTCGAGAATTTTAATGAAAAATCCCTTTTCTTGATTTACTTTGTTAGTGTTCATCATCAGTACAAAAGCAACAGCTATAAACCAGTAAATCGTATCTTTTAAAAGCATCCATTCCCAGATTCCAATTTTAGCTAAAAATAAAATTATCAATCCATTATAAACAATAGCAACAATAATTACTGATAGTATTTTTATTTGCAAAAGAGATTTTAAAACACTGAATAAGGAATTTCTGATATCCTTTTGGAAAAGTATCCAAATTATAAAAATAAGAAGCCAGAGAATAATTGCTATTTCTCTTGTGTTGAATTGTTGAAAAATAAAATCAATCATATTTAATTAGACAGACGGGCGTGCTCATTTCTAACAAACTCCAATTTTTTGGGACAAGACTCAAAAAAATTTTGAATCTTCTTTATATCACCAGAACTAATTGAACCTTGTTTATTATTGATATGTGCTAGCGTCTCAATATCAAAACGTGCATTTATTTTTCTCTTTTTAGAGACAACATGAAAGTGTTTTGGCTCATGATCCTTAGGATATACTTCGATTTTTAAATCTCCTGTCGCTGCGATAAACCGCTTAATTTTATAGACAGTTCCATTGGGCAAAATTTGAGTTGAATCAAGGTGTGTTTCTAACAGGTCGGCGATATTTGATTGCTTGGAGTTATTTGTTTTGGCCACCTGATGATTTTGTTCATTCATTTTTACTAATTCATCAATATCCAAATATTTTTTGTAATCTTTCCATGCATCATTAGGGCTTCCAGTCTTATGTCTCTTTTTTTCTTGTTCATTTTCAAATATTCCCGACACAATACCGAGAGCGTATTCACCATCTTTTAATTGAAAAACCTCACCATAAAGAACAACTCCAATGTGTTGATTTGGGTCGTGCTCGATTAACTGAGGGATAAATTTTTTCTTGATTTGTTCAACCATACTATCAAGAGCACTTTTTGCCATGCGTTCATTGTGTCTATCAATATGTGTTGTGCTGGCTATTCCTGTAGTGATTTTCATAGCTTTGATTCAATAGTCTTTATTTCTTCATCTGTAAGCTCATAAAGTTTGTAAATTGTCCGATCAATTTTTGCGTCCAGTTTTTCAATCTCTGTTTTTAGACGAGCATGTTTGTCGGTGTTTGTCGTTGCTTGTTGTAATTCTTTTTGCAAATTAAGCATAAGCTCTGAAAGTTTGGCGATTTCGACTTGTTCTTTTTCGCTGGCTTCGGGAATAGGGAAAATGGCGAGTTCCTTTACCTTGAATTGCGGAAACGTTTTGCGTTGGAATTTATCAAAAGTGTTGGTAAACCAAAATGTTGTTAGTTTTGAGTTGAGCACGGCAAGCAAAAATAGCGGATCAGTTTTGAAATGTAAAATAATCATGCTATTTCTATCGTTCATGAGCATATTTTCTTCTACGAATACGCCATTTATTGAGTATGGTGGTTGAGAAGGAATTTGTCTCACTAAAATTCGTGGGCTTGTGTAAAGCTCTGAAGTTCTTGGTGCCGCAAGCCATTCGCCATATTTCACCCATGCCCCCGACCAATCTACTTGATAGCGTTTAACATCTTTGCCGTCTAAATACTTATACCAATTTTCACCCTCGTTTTTATCGGAGTGATAAATACGATTATTTTTCATTTCGTTGGTTTGTGCTGGTTTACCTTTTCCTGTCTCGTAAGCCACAAAGCCAGATTTGATGGTTGATAATTCATCAAGCTGTTTTGATTTTCCCGCAACCTTTTTCAAAATCATCATCTTGTCTTTGTCTTTTGCAAGCGAAATATTGATAATGTGATTATTGTTTTTGAAGTCGTCCGGTGCGAACTTGCCGACAATTTTTAATTTACTGTCTCTAAATTCGCCGAGTGTTACTTTGCTTCTTCTGCCCTTTTTGAAAATAACAAGGCAAGTGTCCACATTGGCATCACCAAAAACCTTGTCGTAAATATTGATGATTTGCAGACTGCCGACTTCTTCGAGTAAAAATTTTCTAAGTGGTGCAAAAGTGTCAATCGTCAGCCAAGTGTTTGGAACGATAAAGCCAAAATATCCGCCCTCTTGCAAAAGATTGTAGGCTCGTTCAATAAAAAGTAGGTAAGTATTGAGCTGATAGTTTGCCAGTTTATAATTTTCGTAGAAATATTTTTTGGCGGATTCATCAAAATTTTTGCCTCGCGCGAAAACATAAGGCGGATTTCCGATAATCACACTAAAGCCCTCATTGTCAAACACTTCTGAAAATTCCTGTTTCCAGTTGAAAGCTTTTTGTTCACGCCATACGTCATCAAAATACTGTTGTAATTTTTCCATGTCGCCGTCAACAAGCGAGTTTCCGATTCTGATATTGTGTGAAAGTGTTGGTAATTTTGTTCGCTGTTGCAAAACACGCAAAAGCAGATTGAGTTGAGCGATTTCTATGGCTTGTTCGTCCAAGTCAACGCCGTAAATGTTATTTTTCAGGATTTCAAAGCGGTCAAAGAGCCCTGTTTGTTTATCTAGTTTTGTTTTTGCTTCGAGCATTTTGTCGTAAGCGGAAATGAGAAAAGAACCGCTACCGCAGGCAGGATCAAGGATTTTGATATTTGGGATATCTTTTGCTTTGGCTTTTTTCAAAACCTCCCCGAGTGTTTGTTCGATCAGGTATTCAACAATGTATTTTGGTGTGTAATAAATTCCTTGGGATTTTCGTTTGGATTTTTTCTTTTCGTCTTTTTCTTTCTTTTCCTGAACATAACCTAAATACTGCTCATAAATTCCGCCCAAAACATCGGTTGAAATAGCGGAAAAATCGTAACGATAGCCGTCTTTGGTTTGATAAAGTCCGTTGATGATTTCCACAAAAATTTTGTCGCTTGCTTTCCAGTTTTCCAAAGCATGAGAAGCAAAAAGTTTGGAGTTATATTTTTCATCAAACCAACGAAATCCCTCGGCAAGTCTTTTATAGATATTGCGTTTACCGCCTGCCTTTTCCCACTCTCTGACAAGTGAAAGTAAAATATTTTGTTCTATTTTTCTATCTTCCGCTGTTCGTATAAAAATAAGACGATCCAAAACTTTTTGCACGCCTTCATCAAGAGCGTCTTCATCGGTAATGTTATTGTTTTTCTTAAAATCTTTAGTTAGTTTTGCTCGCCAAGTAGTCAAATCTTCAAAAAGTTTTTCGCCGACTTGTTTTCTTTTTGTCAGTTTGCCCCATTTTTCGGCTTGCTCAGCAAGTTTTTTTTCTTCAAAACTTTCTTTAGACAAAAGCCATAATTGATCAAAACGATCTAAATATTCATGCCATTTAAGTTCAAAGAAAAGATTTTGTGAAAGACTTTTTGGTGGGATTTCAGCATTAAAAACTTTGACTCCCTCAAAATCGGTCAATATTGCCCAAGTAACGCTTTTGTTCCAACTATAATTTATGGCTTGCTCTGCCCACTTCCACTCGTCCAGATCAACATGTAGAGCTTTTGCTTCTAAAAACATGACTGGGATATGGTTGAGCCGAAATGCTAAATCAACACGACCTTTTGAAACATTTTCTTCTGTAGTAACTTCACCTGGATTTTCAAGGTTTCGCATATCCCATCCAAGGAACTCAAAAAGCGGTTCAATAAATTCATTTCTGGTTTGAGCTTCGTTGAAAGATTTTACTTTTTTCGTATCAACAAGACTCTTATATTTTTCAACAAGTTTCTCAATTTGTAATTTGGCTTCTTGTTTAGTCATAATTATTTCATTAAATCATCGAGCGAAACACCCAAAGCGTCCGCTATTTTTTTAACAGTTTCTATGCGAGGATCGGGCGTTGAACCCGCCTCAATTTTAGCGATTGTATGAAAAGCAAGATTTGCTCTCTTTGAAAGAACATCTTGAGAAATACCGAGCTTGTTTCGGTATTTCTTTATATTATCGCCAATTGTTGATTTTTGCTTTGACATTATCGTATAGTTTTACTATTATAAAGATATGGTGATATTACATTTCATCATTTATAGTTAGTATATGAATTATTTACGATTTAGTCAAACAATTTATGGGAGTTATCCTGTTGTGTGCGCACGGGAGGGAGGGGCAAGCACAACTCCTTTTCAAGTGGCGCATTTCGCTTTGCGAAATACAAAAAATAAAACTGGCGAAAAAAAGACCTCAAATCGGGCGAAGCCCGAAAAGCAAAAGGGCAAAAAGGAAGGGGGTCTGGGGGAAGGAATTTTTGCCCTTTTGCGATTAAGAATAGAGCGTTTCCGCTTTTCTCTGATTAAGAGAAACACAAAACAGAAAAATTCCCTTTTCCTTTTAAAAGAAAAAATTGCGCGCGAAAAAATTAAAAAATGTAGAGGAAATTTTTCTGTTTTGGTTCCGCCGAAGCGAAGCGAAGGCGGGCGGAAACGCACATCATTATTCCGAATTTTGTTCAAAGAAAGTTCGAATATCAATCAAAAAACACCGCCAATTTTCACTTTTTGCGAAATCGTAAGAGGTTGCCTCGGCGCAAAGCGCCTCGGCATGGTATTTTTCCGCAATTTTGAAGGCATTTTTGAAATCGCACGCCAGCGTGCGGTCGACAATGCGGAAGTTCGAACCAATCTTTTTTCTTTCGCCTTTGGCGAAAGGTTGAGCGCATTTTTCTTTGATTGCCCAAAAGCTAATTTTAAAACAATATGGACAACATAAATTTACAAACCAAAAAGTTTTTTCTCTATGCTCGTAAATCCACGGACGAGCCGGAGCGACAAGTGCTTTCCATTGAGGCGCAAATGTTTGAATTGCGAGAATATGCCAAAAAAGAAAACCTGAATATCGTCCGTGAATTTGTGGAAAGCAAAACAGCCAAAGAGCCGGGCAGAGTAATCTTTAACGAAATGGTGGCGAGCATAGAGAAAGGAGAAGCGGAAGGAATTTTAGCTTGGCACCCTGATAGATTGGCAAGAAATAGCGTTGACGGCGGACAAATTATTTATCTTGTTGATACTGGCGTAATTCAAGAGCTAAAATTCCCAACTTTCTGGTTTGATCCCACTCCGCAAGGTAAATTTATGCTTTCAATCGCTTTCGGACAGTCAAAATATTATGTTGATAATCTTTCGGAAAATATAAAGAGGGGTATTCGCCAGAAATTGCGAAATGGAATATGGCCCGCTTGGGCGCCACTTGGCTATATAAATGACAAAAACAATCGCTGTATTGTTATTGATAAAGAAAAAGCGAAATACATCAAGCGGGCTTTTGAAATGTACGCAACTGGCGAATACCCTCTTGCTCAAATAAGAAAGATTATCAACAAAGCTGGCTTGGTTGGCAAAAAAGGCAAGATGCTTTCCGTTTCAAATTATCAATACATGTTTAAAAATCCGATTTATTACGGAATTATCAGATATAAAGGTGAAATTTATAACGGAAAGCATAAACCGATTATTACAAAGAAACTTTTTGATTCCGTTCAAAAAGTGATGATGAGAAAATCAAAGCCGAAAACTCCTAAATTAAAACCTTATGTGTATAGGGGATTTTTCCGTTGCGGAGAATGCGGTTGTTTCATTACCACCGAAACACAAAAAGGACATAATTATTTGCGGTGCACCAAACGGAAAAATCCTTGCTCGCAGAGATACACAAGAGAAGAAATCATCACTTCTCAAATAAAGGAAGAAATCAAAAAAGTTTCTTTGTCTTCCGCTTGGGCGAACGCCTCAATCAATTATTTTGAAAACGAGAAAATGAAATCCGCCCAAGCGGAAAGCTCTTTCGCCCAAAAAGCGAGAGATGAGCTGGTAGAGATAGAGGCAAAACTTGATCGTTTGCTTGATTTACAATTAGACGGCAGTTTATCGCAAGCGGAATATATCGCCAAAAAGCACAAGCTCATTCTCGCTAAAAAGGATTTGGAAGAAAAAATCTCGGCTTTTGGGCGAAAGAGTAATAATCGGTTCGAACTTGCCATTGCCTTTCTAAAAGAGGCCAACCAAGCCGAAAAATGTGCTCAACAAGAAAATCCCGAAAGGATTCGGGATTTTCTCAAAAAGATTGGTTCGAACTTCCGCATTGCCGACCGCACGCTGGCGTGCGATTTCAAAAATGCCTTCAAAATTGCGGAAAAATACCATGCCGAGGCGCTTTGCGCCGAGGCAACCTCTTACGATTTCGCAAAAAGTGAAAATTGGCGGAGAGGGAGGGATTCGAACCCTCGGTACCATTTCTGGTACGACAGTTTTCAAGACTGTTCCGTTCGACCACTCCGGCACCTCTCCTGATATATATAATAATTATATAGTCTATTTAATTTTTTAATTATCTATCATCACCACTACCACTCAACTTTCCTCTTTCTAATCTTGATTGTAATTTCTCAATATTTTTTTGCGCTACAGTTTCTAAATCAATCTTTAACTCTGATGCTAACTGCGATAAATACCATAACACATCACCTAATTCTTTTTCAATAGCTCTTCTATCTTCATCATTAACTACTCCTTCTTTATCTCTAATAATCTTCTTAATCTTTTCAGCCACTTCTCCTGACTCCCCTACTAAACCTAGAGTAGGGTAAATATAATTATTATCTTGTTCAGGATAAAGAGCAGTTTTTCTAGATTCTTGTTGATAATCAAGAAAATTCATAGATTAAAGATTAATACGAATTAAAGATTCAATAACACGATAAGTATTAAAGCTATCTGCGGAGAGGGAGGGATTCGAACCCTCGGTACCCCGTTAAGGGTACAACACCTTAGCAGGGTGCCCCGTTCGACCGCTCCGGCACCTCTCCTAGATATTATATTAAATATAAAAGCGAATTAACTTCGCTCTGTAAAGATGAATATAATTATGCTATAATTAATATATAAAAAATATACTTACTTGTCAATTTATATGAACGAAGAAAAACAAGAAGAAAATATCATAAACTGGAAAATTCCTGAATATGACAGACCAAAAAGAAATAAGCTTTGGTATATTATTGCGATTGCTGTAATACTGGCAATCTTAGCATACTCTATTATCACAGCCAACTACTTATTCACCATTATCATGATCATGGGCTCTATTATGCTTTTCTATTATGACAGACAAGAAGCTCCTATGATAGACTTTGTTTTAGAGGAAGAAGGAATTATGATTGGCAATAGGTTTTATGATTATGATGAAATAAAGAACTTTAGTATTGTTTACAAACCCAAGGAAGATATTAAAAATATTTACTTCACTTTCAATAATAATCTCAGAAATAGAATCACTATCCCTCTAATGAATCAAGATCCCCTATTTGTTAGAAGTCATTTATTACAATATCTTGATGAAGATTTAGAAAGAAACCATGAGCCAGTATCTGAAAGTATTGGTAAAATGTTGAAATTGCAATAAATAAATGTTTAAAATAAAAAGAAAAGCATTTTTTCCTTTACTTTTCTTTTTTTATTTTGTAAAGTAAATATCAGTCCTCATAGTTCAACGGATAGAACGCAAGATTGCGGATCTTGAAATCTAGGTTCGATTCCTAGTGAGGGCACATTTAAAACACAGCTATTACAGCTGTGTTTTATTTAATTTCCATCTTCTTCCTGCTATAATATAAATATGATTAACTTAAACAGCTCAATCTCACAATTGAAAGGTGTAGGTAAGGTAATTGCTAATAAATTATTTAAGCTTGATATTGAAACAGTTGAAGATTTATTATACTACTTCCCTTGGCGATATGAAGATATTGGTGAAACTAAAAAAATATCCCAACTTAAAATTGGCGAAACAGCTAACATTCAAGGCGAAATAGAACTTATTCAAAATAAAAGGAGTTTTAAGAAAAGACTAAACATTACTGAAGCACTAGTAACTGATAGCACTGGGACAATAAAGGTGGTTTGGTTCAATCAAGCTTATCTAAGCAGAAATCTTAAAGCTGGAGATAATGTTTCTTTAACTGGAAAATTAGAAGAAAAAAATGGACAACTTAGTCTAATGTCACCAGTTTATGAAAAGATTAATAAAGATGAAGAGCTAATACACACACAAGGCATAATTCCCATTTATCATCTTGGTGCAAATATAAGCAACAAGCAGTTAAGATATTTACTCAAACAAGTAATGCCTTTGAGTAATAACATAGAAGATAAACTGCCTTTAGATACCAAAAAAAGACTAGATCTTTTAGACATAACTGAAGCTATAAAAAAGATTCATTTTCCTAAAGATAAAGAGGACATAAAAAAAGCACAAAAACGATTAGCTTTTGAAGAATTATTTGAATTACAAACTAAATCCTTAACCCTTAAAAATGAGCTTAAAAATAAAAAGTCCCCTGTTATTAAGTTCTATCAAGAAGAAACTAAAGAATTTGTTTCTTCTTTGCCTTTTGAATTAATGCCAGCACAAAAACAATCTGCCTGGGAGATACTTCAAGACATAGAAAATGAAAAACCTATGACCCGCTTGTTGCAAGGTGATGTTGGTAGTGGAAAAACCGTAGTAGCTACTATAGCTCTTTTGAACACTGCCCTACAAAGACAAAAAAACAAAGACAAACATGAGCAATCATTACTCATGGCTCCCACAGAAATATTAGCAAGACAACACTATCAAACACTACAAAAGCTGTTAAAGAAATTTAGTATTAAAATTAGTTTATATACCAGAAGCTTTAAAGAAGCTAACTATATACTTCAAGAAGAAGACAATAATAAAGAGGATGATAAAGATATAAAAACAAAAAAGAAAGATAAAATAGAGGATAAGAAGTATTTTGAAGCAGATATTATTATTGGCACCCATAGTCTTATTCAAAGTAAAACCCCTATCGAAAAACCTGCGCTGGTTATTGTTGATGAACAACATCGCTTCGGAGTTGAACAAAGAGAAAAATTAGCTAAACGCAAAGACAGCCTCACTCCTCATTATCTTTCTTTAACAGCCACACCAATTCCCCGCTCACTGGCTTTATCTATCTACGGACATTTAGATGTTTCTACTATTAAAACTATACCAAAGGAAAGACAAAAAATTAATACAAAAGTAGTATCAGAAGAAAATAAGGATAAAGTGCATCAATTCATAAAAGAAAGGATAGAAAACAATGAACAAGTATTTGTTATTTGCCCTCTTGTGGATCCGTCAGATAAGCTGGGGGTTAAATCTGTTAAAGAGGAATACAAAAATCTTAGTGAAAATGTTTTTCCAGACATAGATATTACATTTTTACACGGAAAAATGAAAGCAGAAGAAAAAACTAAAGTCATGCAAGATTTTTTAAGTAATAAATTTAAAATACTAGTTAGCACCTCTGTAGTTGAAGTAGGAGTTGATGTAAAAAATGCTACTGTCATGATGATAGAAGATGCTAGTAGATTTGGACTAGCTCAACTTCATCAATTTAGAGGAAGAGTTGGTAGAAGTGATAAGAAGTCATATTGTTTTTTAATATTCTCAGAAATATCTTCTGCTAAAAGCAAAGAAAGATTGCAAGTTCTGGAAAAACACAATAATGGTTTTAAAATAGCTGAAGAAGATTTAAAACTTAGAGGCTCTGGAGAAATGTATGGAACTATACAAAGCGGTTTTCCAGATTTAAAATTTGCCTCTTTATTTGATCTTGATTTAATTAAAAAAGCTCAAGTAGAAGCTAAAATGAAAATAAAAAAGAACAAATAAAAAAGGGACCTAATTTTAGATCCCTGTTTGAAAACGTTTAATCTTCATTGAAAAATTCATACACCCTGTCTTCAACGCCATTTCTTTTTAAAAACCTTTCAAAAGGTTTTTTTAGTGCCACCAGTACTAGGACAGATAAAAGGCAAATCGGCACACTCAAGCCTGGATTTGAAAAGGCAAATTTTGCCATATTCTCAAAGAAACCATTACCTACAGCTGTACTTTGAAAAGGAACAGCTACTATTATAAGTAACGAAGAAATAGCAAAAAATACTATTAGTCCTGATACGAAAATTAAAGACAATAACAAGAGGTTTTTTGATTTTTGATTTTTCATAATTTTAAATTTTTTTGTAATGAACAATTTTTATTCTATTTTAATTATAACATTTATTATATAAACTGTCAATGGATGTTTGACCTTATCATTATATTTACTGTATAATATTAATAGTTGTTTCAAAAATACTTAATGTCAAATCAAAACTTACATCATGATGAGAAAAACAGAATTAAGTCCAGAAGAAATGCAAAAAGTGCTAGGTTTTCCTAAATGCTATGTAGATGGCAACGTGTCTAAAATGGCGCATATTGATATATGCTCAGCCGAGAAAAAACTTGGAGGTATTTATGTCACCGTCTACCCTATCAGTGCCAACAAGGTAAAAGAAGCCCATGAGGTTAGACAAAAAATCATTATGAATCCTATGATTCAAAAAGAAGTTGTTAACTCTGCTAAAAGCAAAAAAAGGAAAAAGAAAAAGAAAAGATATTCACCAGAAAAATACTTTTCAGGACACAGCGTGGCCAGGGCATAACTCATCAATTGAAACTCATAGAGCGGTTAATAAATCGCTCTTTTTTTTAATTAAAAATATCTAAAAGATCCTTTATTTCTTTAACGCCAGTTATATTTATATCTTTATTTGCTTTATTGTCTTTAAAAAATTTAACTTGACTCTGAGGTATGATAATTTCTGTAAAGCCTAGCTTTATTGCTGACTTCACTCTAGCATCAATTTTAGAAATAGAACGCACTTCACCGCCTAAGCCAACTTCTCCTAAAACAAGAGTTTGTCTATTTACTTTTAAATTTAAAGCTGAAGAAATAATTGCTAAACACACAGCCAAATCTAAAGCCGGATCACTTATTTTAAGACCTCCTACAATATTTAAAACAATATCTTTAGAAACTAAGTTAATCTTAGTTCTTTTAGTAATTACAGCGGTTAAAACCTGTAATCTGTTGAGGTCAAAACCAGCTGATTTTCTTTGAGGATAGCCAAAGATTGTTTTACTAACTAAAGCTTGAATATCTAAAAGAAAAGGTCTAGTGCCTTCAATAACTGAACTGATAACTGAGCCAGACATCTCAGTTATTTCTTTAGAAATAAATATATCAGCACTCTCTTTAACCTCTTTAAAGCCAGTGCCTGTCATTTCAAAAAGACCAATTTCTGAAGTAGAGCCAAAACGATTTTTAGTACTCTTTAAAACTGTATAATTATTACTTAAATCTGATTCAAGATATAAGACGGTATCAACAATATGTTCTAATGATTTAGGTCCAGCTACTTGTCCGTCTTTAGTAATATGGCCAATCAAAATTACACTGATATTTTCCTGTTTACTAATTTCTAAAAACTGACTAGCACAACCTCTGATCTGTGACAGGTTACCTGGCTCTGAATCAATAATACTAGAATAAATAGTTTGGATAGAATCAACTATAGCAAGGTCGGGCTTATATGTGTTAAGTAAAGAAGCAACTTTTTCTAAATTAGTTTCACTGACAAATTTAATGTTTTTTATATCACAATTTAAGCGCTGTAAACGTGCTTTCACCTGTCCGGCAGATTCTTCTCCACTAATGTAAAGTACTTTATAGTTTTTTGCTAATTTATCTGCAATTTGTGCTAACATTGTTGACTTACCAATACCAGGTTCTCCACTAAAAAGTGTTAATGATCCTGGAACTATACCTCCACCTAAAACTCTTTCTGCCTCTGGCCAAGAAAAACTCATTTTACTAAACTCTTCATCCTGTAGAGATTGTAAATCAATTATATCTGCAGGTTTAACTTGACTACGGGCTGTTTTTTTTGAAGTCTCTTCTTCTTTAATGTCAGACTCCATAGTGCCCCAAGCACCACACTCATGACAACGCCCACTCCATTTAGAGGACTGGGCGCCACATTTACTACAAGAATATATTTCTTTTAATTTAGCGGTCATATTTCCATTAAATACTTATTATTAATCTAGGGCTCTTTCTATTTCATCTATTAAAGTTTCTCTATTGAACTCTCCTAACATTTCTCTGTCATTAATATATGTGTAAGGCACTCCAGGAAGTTTTAAGGCCCTAGCCTCAACAAGAGATGTTGCTAAAACATCACTATGCTTTAAATTATTATAACAAGATTCAAACTTATTCATATTTAAGTCAGCTGCCTCAGCTAAACCAATAATAAAGCTGTTGAACTGCTCAGCACTTAAGCCACTTTGAGTACTGAAAGTAGTATATTGAGAACTATATAAATCTAAAAACTCCCAAAACTTATTTTGTGATTGTGCGCACCTACCTGCTAAAGATCCCTTCCAGGAATTACTATTTATATTATTCTCAGGATAGTCTTTCCAGATTAAATTCACATCCTCTCTTTCATCAACAACATTTTTTATCATATTAATTTGCTCTAGACAATACTGACAATTATAATCACCAAAATAAATTATATTAACATCTACTTCTTCTGGTCCATACTTAGGATCATATTTTGTGATTACTGGATTTAAATCATCTCCTGCTTCTTGATTTCCAAAATAAGTAATATAAGGATCATCAGAAAGATCTGCAGGGTTAAATTCATTTAAATTAACTGAATCTAATGCTGCATTATTTTGATTCTTTTCATAACTACCCATAAAATAAAATAGCATCAAAATAAAAATAAAGAGAAGCAACAATGATAAAGTTACAAAAGTTTTGGTGGGTGGATTTTTTTTATCTAAAAATTTAAACATATTATTGCCAGTAGATTGCATCAACTTTATATTCGCCACCTACTTTTTCAAAATTAATAATTATATCTTGATTAAAAACATTCTCTTGACCATCTCTAACCTCTTTCCTTTTAGTAGTTACCTCTACACTAGCGCTATCACTGTTAAACTCTAGCACTTCCCCTACTAAAGCAGTGCTTGTGATGCCATAATAATTGCCTGTGTATTCGTTCTCTGATTGCTCTTCAATGTGACTTTCAGCCCAAGACTTCATAGACTCGGTCATGTATATCTTTAAATCACTAATGTTGCCAAAATTACCTTCATTGGAATAGGATCCAAAACGTTCACTAATAGCGAACGACATTTGTTTTAAATCTTCTTCAGTCACTTCCCTTTGAGCTTCCTCTTCTTCGTCAAAACTATAAACAGTTGGCTCTTCTTCATTAGCTGGTTCATCAGTATTTTCAGGTGCAGGTTCAAGCTCTTGATTAGCCTCTTCCTCAGAAGGCACTTCTTCATTTACAATACTTGGACCTTCTTCACTTTTATTGAGATTCATAATCACTAAGAAAATTCCTATCAAAACTAAAACTACGATTACTATAGCAATTATTATTTTGGTTTTTTTATTCATATTATTTATTATTATCATCATTATTTTCCTCTTCCAATTGATCTTCTTCAAATTCTTTTTTAGCTTCTTCAATTTCTAGTAACTGGCGAGGATCAGATGTTATTAATTGATCTTCACTATATGATGCAACTACTTTAATAGCTACATGCTTATTACCTGCAAAAAATATTCCCTCACCTAAACCTGATTCAAGTAATAAATACTTTTCTCCTTCAGTGAGTAAAAAGGTTTTTTGCACTAAATCAATAGCTGCTGGAGATTGCTTCAGTAGTAGTTGCAAGGAGGAGTTGGTAACAATAGCTTTTCCATAGGGAGAAGTTAAAAAGTCATTAACATCTTGAGTAATAGTGGTAACACCTAGATAATATTTACGAGCTCTCTTTACTAAAGCGAAAATAAATTTAGCACTATCTTCTCTTTGCATCATCCACCAAGCTTCATCAATAACTAAAATTCTTCTTTTTGTTTCAGATCTAACAATATTCCAAATATAATTAATAATTGTATAAATAGCAATTGGTCTTAACTCATCTTCAAGATCACGCACAGAAAAGGTAACCATTTGATTATTCATCTCTACATTAGTAGGGTGATTAATTAAACCAGCAAAGGTTCCTTCTGTGAATTTCTTAAGTCTTAAAGCTAAGTCAGAGCCACCTTCCATACCTTCTAGTACTTGTTGAAAATCAGACATAATCGGCGGTTCAATATTTGATAAGTCTGAGTCAGCAGTAATGTCTTTTTTAGCATAAGTTTCAAGTAAGGCTCTATCTACCACTGAATCTTGATCATAATCCAGCTCACCAATCATTAGTCTTACCAAACCTTTTAAGGTAATAACCGCACTTCTAATAATATCTTTAGGTTTAGCATCACCACCAATGGCTCTGGGTAAGTCAAATGGATTAATTTTATTTTCACTAGATAAAGATATATTAATGTAAGTACCACCAACAGCATCTGATAAATGCTTGTATTCATATTCAGGGTCAATAATGATAACATCTGTTCCCATCATTAATGACCTTAAAACTTCTAACTTAATAGCATAACTTTTACCTGCACCTGAGCTAGCAAAAACCACTGAATTAGCATTTTGCAAATTAAATCTATCAAATAATATTAAACTATTATTATGCCTATTAATACCATACAAGATTCCCCTATCACTAGTTAACTCACTTGATATAAAAGGAAAAGATGAAGCTACCGGAGAAGAGTTCATGTTAAAAGTAATATAAAGCTCATCATTTCCTAAAGGTAAAGTAGAGTTAAAGCCTTGTTCAGCTTGATAAAAAACTCTACGGGAATAAACTAGACGTGAACCAAAAATATCTTCAATTTGATCAGATAACCTATTTAACTCTTCCTCATCTTCAGTGTATATAGTAACATAAAGCGCATACTGGAAGAATTTTTCAGTACCTTGAGTCAAAGCATCTCTTAAAGCTTCGATGTCTCTTAGAGCTGTTTCTCTAATAGGATCTCTAGCTGCTCCCTTTTCAGCATCTGATATAATTTGTGCTTCTAAATTACCCACTCTTTTCTTTAATTGTTTTAAAATAACAGCACTCTTTACTGGATAAAAGAACATGGAAACATCAAAAGTTTGATTTAAATTAATCACAGGAGCAAACCAACCAACACTAATATAACGAGGATAACTGATAATAAATATAGTTCTTACATATTGTTGTCCTAAACGTAAAAAAGTAGAGTTAATTTGAAAACTAGCAGGAGAAATTAAGTCCCTAACAGATAAAATACCTCTACGAAAAGCTTTTTCATCAGCAATAATATCTTTAGTTTGTTCTAAACTAGTTTTTTGCGATGTTTCTTCTTCGCTAATTATTTCTTTATCACCTTTTTTTCTTTTATTTTTGTTTTTTTTCTGAAAATTTATCATAACAAAATTATAATCAAATAATATTAAATATCTACTCTAAGTTTCCTGACGTCAGCTAATTCTTGATTCTTAGCAGTTTCAGGGTTATATGTTTTATAATATAACTCAATTAAACTTTGAGTATCTAATCTCACTGTACTTACTCCCATAGATTCTAAGCCGGTAGTAACACTAGATATTCTGCGATCCAACATTTTTTTAAATCTTTGAAATTTTTTTTCTTGTAATTTAAGTGACTTAACCGGACTTAACGCTTCTCTAAGTGAACTAAAAAAACTTTTTCTTTTATCAGAAAGAGGATTATATGGAACAACGACATAAAAGCGTTTGTTCATAATTTTTCCAATAGAAGTCAGTTCTTTAATATATTCAATGTACTCACCTGTTTGCATCTTTAACAATTTATTAGTCTGCTCTTTTTCTTTGTTTTTTAAGTATTCAATATAAAGACCAATGTTTAACTCTCGAGACTGAATTACAATTTGAAAAATAAAATCTAAATTATTTAAAAATCTCACATAGGAAGCAATAATAGCATTTTGTTCATCTTCACTTTTAAGTGAAAAGTTGATGCTAGAAACTAGTATCAGCGCTCTTAAAGTACCATCTTTCATAATAACGGTATCATCTTTAATTTCTGCAATATCAAGGTACTCTTGTGTTGAGCGACTAATTTTATTGCTTGTTTTTTTTTCTTTAGACATAATTAATTAGGATCTATTTGAATATCACTAGGCTCATCTTCAGAGTTGTGATACTGGCCTTTAGTATCAACTACCAAAGAAAGCTCAGATAAACGTGATTTATTATATAATTCTTTACTTGGTATATTTTCTTTATATTCAATGTTTATAATTTCCGCCTCTAAATCTTTTCCTAACTTATGATTCCAAACTCTAAGACCTGGTTTTTTTAGTGTCTGAATTAAGTTCAAAACAAAAAAATGAAAAGGCCTACCATTTATTTTTAAAAAGGCAAAAACACCCGTAATCATAACTATAATTGAAGATGATACTATAAATAAATCAAAATCAAAATACAGATAAGATAGCCCCACAAAAACAGCGCCAGTTACAAAAGTTAAAAATTGTCTAGCTGTAAGAGGGCCAATGACTTTACTTTCAACATCAATAAATTGTGGAACTGTAAATTGTTGCATATACTAAAACATAAATGACTTATTAAATGAAACAAGTTTCTTCAATTCTTCAGAACTCAAATAATCCATATCATTTTCTTTTCTTTGTTCTATTATTTCACTAATAGGTTTAGACTGATTTAAACTTTCTATACTAATTTGATGATATAATCTATTTAAAGGATTCTGCTTCCAAGCCTGAATGCCCTCAATTCTCTTCTCGTATGAATCTTTAGCCAATAAATCTATCTTCTCTCTTATCTTTTCAAAGGCTTCCTGTGGATCAGAAGATAACCTTCTAAAGTTCTTTAAATTAAAATATCTAAGCTCATCAACTGGTCCCATAATGCGCTGACTCACCTGGATGTCTTGCATTGATTTTTTACGAGAATCTGTAGCTGTTTGATTTAAATTAATTGGAGCTGAACTTTTAGATTCTTGAGGTGTTTTCTTAAGATCACTGCTAGCTACATCTTCTTTTTGCTTATCTTTTTCCTCTTCTGATTCCTTTATTTTTTCCTCAGTTTTATCTTCAGTTTTTTTAGTTTCTTGAAGTTTTAGGTCCTTTGGTGCTTCTTTCAATTCTTCTGCCTTTTTCTGATTATCAGTATCTTCTTTAGTTTCTTCTTTTTTATCTTCTTCCTTTTCTTTATCTCTAGAATCTTCTTTAATTTCATCTTCTTTACCTTCACCTTCTTCACTTTTAACAGGCTCCTTTTCTTTATTTACAATAGTGCTAGGAGGTGGAGGTGCAATTTCTCTTTTAATATGTAACTTTTTATATAAATCTTCTTTTTCCTTTTCTTTATCTTCTTCTTTAGGTTCCTCTTTAGCTTCTTCTCTGCGTTCTTTCTTAGCTTCTTCTGCTTTTTCTTTAGACTTTAATGAATCTTTTAAACTGTAGTTTTCATTTAAAGCCTCTAACTTATCTCTTTTTTCTGCTTCTTCACTAACTTTTGGTTTAGGTTCTTCAACTTTAGGTTCCAAACTTTTTTTGTATTCATCTGCTAACTTTAATAATTTATCAATACTGGCATCATCCAAGCTTAAACCACCTTCTTGTCCAGAACGAGATAAGGCGCTACGTGTAGCAATCTTATCTCTGACACCTTTAATATAAGTACGTAAAACTAGGTGCAATCTATCATGAAGATAAGCGCTGCTTAAACTTACATCCACTTTATCAATAATATCTTTAGTAACCTTATCTATTTCAATATTATGACTTTCTTTTTTAGAAATTTGATTAATTAATTCTTGTGGGTCTTCTCTTTTATCTTCTTTTTTATCTACTTTTTCAAGTTCATCTATATTCTCTTTTCTATCTTCGTAACTAAGTTTTTTAGTTTCTTTTCCTTCTAAATAATCACTTACATCTTTAAAAACTTCTTCTTTTAATTTCTTAGTTAATTCTTCAGCTCTTTTTTCATCAAGGTCTTTTTCTCCAACTAAATACAAAGCAATATTTTTATATGGAATCTGCTTTACCATCACTTTCATAATTAAAGCTGCTAAATCAACCTGATACTTTTTCTCTAGCTCACTTACCTTTGACATAACTTCTTTCTCAGATATTTTAGATCTTAAATCTTTAGGAAGTTTGTTAAATTGTTGTAAATAGTCAAACATAAAATAATTTTACGCCAAGTATTCTTTTTTTAAACTTGTCGCTTAAGAATTTAATTACTTATATTTTAGCATACTTTTAAAAGACTTAAAAGAAACTAAAAACAAAAAAAATAAAGCTGCAATTAAGTAGCTTTATTATATAAAATTAAATACAAAATGTTTTCCTTTAAAGCTCTAGTTTTTTTACCTTTTCCCAGGTGAAATCAGAGTCTTTTCTGCCAAAATGACCATAAGCAGCTGTTTTTTTATATTTAGGTTTTTTTAAATCTAAATAGTCAATAATATCTTTTGGTTTAAAGGAGAAGTTTTTATTAATAAGATTAATAATCTTATCTTCACTAATTTTATTAGTACCATATGTTTCTACATGAATACCGACTGGTGCAGAAACACCGATGGAATAGGCAACCTGTACTAAACATTTGTCTGCTAAATTTGAAGCCACAATACTTTTAGCAACATGCCTGGCCATATATGTTCCACTTCTATCTACCTTAGAAGCATCCTTACCAGAAAAAGCTCCTCCGCCATGTGCACCCATGCCTCCATATGTATCCACTATTATTTTTCTCCCAGTTAGACCAGCATCTGCTGCTGGGCCCCCTTTAACAAAACTACCGGTAGCATTTATATATATTTTAATATTTTCATTATATAAATCACCCAAAACAGGAATGATTACTTCTTTTTTAACATCTTCTCGCAAAGTGTTCATATCTACACCTTCACGATGTTGGCAAGCAATAACTACAGTATCTATCCTATTTATTTTATTATCTACATATTCAACAGTCACTTGACTTTTCCCATCTGGTTGTAAATAATCTAATGTGCCATTTTTTCTAACTTCAGCTAATCTGTGTGTTAATTTGTGAGCTAAAACAATTGGCAATGGCATATAAACATCAGTTTCATTGGTGGCATATCCATACATAAGACCTTGGTCACCAGCTCCTTGCTCTTTAAATTCACCACTATTTTCATCAACTCCTTGCGCAATCTCTGGGCTTTGTTCATGCAAGGAATTTAAAACTCCAATAGAATTATAGTAGAAACCTGAATCATGGTTATTGTAACCAATCTCTTTTAAAACGCCTCTTACCACTTCATCAATATTAACATAGGCCTCAGTTCTAGCTTCCCCGCTTACCACTACCAAGCCAGTAGTAGCTAAGCACTCAATACCAGCATGAGTATTTTTATCTTGAGCTAACATCTCATCTAAAATAGCGTCGCTAATTTGATCACAGACTTTATCAGGATGACCTTCAGTAACAGACTCTGAGGTAATTAGTTTTATATTATTATTCATATAATTATACTTAATATATTTATGTTCCTATTTCCCAAGAAGCAAGATATTTCTTTTGCTCAGGGCTTAATTTATCAATACTCACACCTAAAGCTTTAAGCTTTAAGCGTGCAATTTTTATTTCAATACTAGCAGGTACATTATGTACTGCTTTATTTAATTTATCACTATTTTTAATAACATACTCACAAGATAAAGCTTGAGTAGCAAAACTCATATCCATAACTGAAGCAGGGTGTCCTTCTGCAGCTGAAAGGTTGATAAGTCTTCCCTCAGCTAGAACATAAATACTCTTCTTTTCGCTTAAAATATACTCATTAACATTTGATCTTAAGCCTTTATTCACCTTTTTAGCCATTTTCTTTAATGATTCTAAATTAATTTCTACATCAAAGTGTCCACTATTGCAAACTATAGCTCCGTCTTTCATCTTTTTAAAGTGCTCAGTGTCAATAACATGAAGATCACCGGTTAAAGTACAAAATAGGTCACCTATGCTAGCAGCTTCTTTCATAAGCATTACCATAAATCCATCCATAGTGGCTTCTAAAGCCTTAATCTCATCTACCTCAGTTATTACTACCTTAGCTCCCATGCCTCGAGCACGAGTAGCAAAGCCTCTGCCACACCAACCATAACCTGCTACCACAATAGTTTTTCCAGCAATTAACATATCAGTAGCTCGAATAATACCATCTAGAGTTGATTGACCTGTACCATAACGATTGTCAAACAAATTTTTAGTTTTAGCGTCATTTACTGCAATTACAGGAAGATCTAAATTACCTGACTCTTCTAGTGACTTTAAACGAATCACCCCTGTTGTAGTTTCCTCCATAGAGCCTTTGATATTTTTAGCTAAATGATTAAAATCAGAATGTAGTAATGAAATAAGGTCAGCTCCATCATCTAAAGTAATAACAGGCGCATGCTTTAAAGCCTGACGTAAATGTTTATAATAAGTTTCTCTGTTTTCACCCTTTATAGCCAAAACTTCTATATTGTAATCCTTAACCAGTGAAGCTGCTACATCATCTTGAGTTGATAATGGATTAGAAGCCGCTAAAACTACATTGGCGCCTCCTGCTTTTAGAGTTCTAGCTAGATTAGCTGTTTCAGCTGTAACGTGTAAACAAGCAGAAATGTTCATACCTTTAAAAGGTTTTGTTTTTTGAAAATCTGCCCTTATTTCTCTCAGTACTGGCATATCTTTATCAGCCCATTCTATCCTCTTTTTACCTTCTGGAGATAATTTAATATCTTTAATATCATGATTCATAATTTTAATGTTTATATTAATGAGTCTTTAAACTCTAGTTTATATCTTTTTTTAATTTCTATCCAGCTGAATTTATGTACTTGCGTGCCTAAATGTGAGACAGCATAGCTAGCTACTAAAGAAGCTAAATTACCCACTCTTTGCCAGTTAATCTCGTCTTTAGATATTAATATACCTTTAATTAAGCCTGCGCGATAAGCATCTCCTGCTCCAGTAGGATCAACTAATTTCTTAGCTTTAACAGCCTTAATCTTATATACTTTATTACTATCATATATTAGCGAACCTTTATCTCCTTTAGTTATTATAAGTGTCTTCACTTGTTTTTTTAATTCATTTAAGTTTAACTCTAGGCGTTCTTTAATAATTTCTATTTCGTAATCATTACCTATAACAAGATGGGCTCCCTTTATCATTTTTTTCATCTCTAATTTAGTAAAACTAATTACTTGCTGACCAGGGTCAAAGATATAACTAAGATTATTCTTTTGATAATAATTAGCATAGGCCAGCATTCTCTCTTTTAACTCAGCACTGATAATAGCTACATTAACTGCTTTAATATTTTTTAATTTTTTACTTAATCTTTTGTTTAAAGGTCCAGGATAAAAGCCTGTGATTTGATTATCTTTTTTATCAGTCATAATATAAGCACTAGCGGTATAAGCATTCTTATCTATTACTAAATAATCAGGGACTATATTATTTGAATCTAAATGCTTCATATATTTAGCGCTGTCTTTACCAATATGAGCAAAGAGATGTGAACCTTCTTCAAGTAGAGAGAGGTTATAACAAATATTAGCAGATGTGCCACCAAAACTTAAATTCAATTTATTAATAGAAAAACTCACATTTAAATTGTGAATTTTATCAGCTAATATATGATTTTTAAAATAATCAGGAAAACTCATTACGTAGTCATAGGCAATGGAACCTGAAACTAAAATAGTATTATCTTTGTTTAACATTTATTTTCTTAAGTCTATTAATTTCTTCTTGTAAAGCTCTGGCTTCTAAACTATCCGGTTCGTATTCAGAAAGCATACTTTTTAAAATAAGCAACTTCTCACCTGAATCTGGCATGTATTCAACTAAATCATCAGGGTTAAGATTTTCTTTCTTGTTCTCTTCCATGTCATTGTCCTTATCACTTTTTTCCTTTTCTTCAATTTCTTGATAATTTTTTATACTTCTAATCTTTTTCATTTCTGCGTCAACATCATCTATACCATTTCTGCTAAGTATTATTCTTTTACCATCAACAACCATAAAGACTGTTTCCTCAAAACCATATTTTTGCTGTGAAGAAATACTAAGAGCTTCATATAAATTTAATAGTGCTACTACTCTTTGCTTATCCTCTGCACTTAGTTTTTTGATTTCGCTATTATTATTAATATACTCAGCCTTTCTTACCGGATCAACTCTTTTCTCAAAGTCTAAATTAGAAATAAAGTTTTTAACCCAATCTGATATTTTAGTAATCACTTCTTCCTGATATTTATCATCATTAATTATACTTTTATTACAAGCTCTGACACTTTTAATTAACATTTCTTTAACTTCATCCCTTTCTTGCCAGTCAGAAATATATTGCAAATTAACTTTAAGTCTAGACCAAAAATCATAACCTGGCATTTCAAAGGCTAAATCTAAATCATTTTTAAGTAATTCACTTATTTCTTGCCAGTCATCAAAATAGTTAAGAGACAAGAATTTACTTTTTAAAAGCGCATATTCAAATTTCCTATAAACAAAATTATCCTTTTCTTTTAAATCTTTATTGTTATCTAAAAAGGTTTTAATTTTCTTATATAATTCAAAAGCAACTTTATAATCATTAGACTGAGCTAAGACTTCAATTAAATTATCTATTTTATTAAGTTGTTCTTGATACACTAAATTCATATTTAATAAAATTTCTTATTATTTTATTCAGATACTTTTAAATTAATAGACTTTAACATTTTTTTAATATCATGACTATCTGCAGCTGCTCCTTTTCTGCTACTCTTAATTTTCTCTAAGACATCAGCAACTTTCTCAGCTCCATTTTCTCTTAAAACTTTAATATTATTAGTAGTGCCCAATTTATTAATTAAGTTAGTATTACCAGTATCATTAAGTTGTTTAGCATACTGCTCATCTTTAGAAGCAAGCAAAGCAATAACATCTTTATTCAATTCAAAATGCTCGTCATCGTGAGCTGCCCCATCTTGATATGAACCAACTCCTAAATGGGTAACATCACGAGCCCATTTTTGAAGTTGCATTTTACTTGACTCTACAAAGGCAGCAGTATCTCTTTCTTCTTGAGTAGTTTCTCTCCATCTACCATTTTCCATAGTTGTGTGACCAAAAGCTGAAAATTGTCCTAAGCCCTTTGCGATATCACCAACTTCACCAAGTAAAGCAAGGGCCTCTTGTTCAGGCATACCTGCTTCATTTTGAAACTTTTGCCCTACTTTCTTCATGCTTTCATGACCAGTACCCAAGCCAAAAGCTTTATTTAATTCATTAAAGTTGCCAGTCTTTGCTAATTTCTTATAGGCAGCTTGAATCATAGCATGATCTTTTCTATCTATTGCTTCTTTAATAATTTCTACCAAATCTCCATCGTTTTGCACATTAGCAATCTTTTTACTAGCCTCACCTTCAAGCTCTGCTCCTGCAGAAACACGAGCATCGGTTAAACCAAAACCTGAACCATGTTTAGATCTAACACTCTTCATATTCTTGTCAATTTTCTCTTTCTGCTCTTCTAATTTCTTAATTTCATTATCAAGTTCACTAACCTTTTTATCATCAGGGGTGGTATTTTTTAACTTATTATCCAAAACTTTCTCTTTATAAAGATTTTGAGCTTTTTCCTCCTCTAATGATTCTATTTGTTTGTCTAAATTAGTTTTTTCATCTCCCGTAGCTGACAAACGTTCAACTCTCATACCTGTAATATCCTTATCAATTTTAGTGTTTTTACTGGCAAGTTCTGCTTTTTCAGCTTTAATTTCACTAAGTTCATCGTTGCTCATATATTGATTTCTTTCTTGTTTCATTTTAGCTAATTCTTCATTTTTTTCCTTCAAAGCTTCACCTCCTTTATGTAAGCTACCTTGACTTCTCATGCCTTTAAGGAGTTTTCCGTTTTTAAAATGATCCCAGGCTTTATCACCTGTTAACATCATGGCCATATTCCCTCTAACACCTCCCTGAGAAGCAGTATCAAGTGTTTGTTTATATATACTGGCTTGTCTCTCTTTTCTTCTTTGCCCAACTTGAGATCTATACCTTTGATATCCTCTGCCAAGGTTTAAATCCATTCCTACAGCTGAGCTAGCATGATCAACAGCATCACCTCCCCAAGTTTTAAGTTGTCTACCTGTTCCCCTTATTGCGGCCCTACCAGCTCCAAGCACCCTTCTCTTTCCAGAGTTTAAAGTATTTAAAGCACTGCCAGCAGCGGCTCCAGCTGTAGCTCCAATTTGTTTACTCACCACTAAACCACCAACTAACATACCAATTGAAACAATGAATTTAATAAACACATCTGCAGTAGCAGCTTTACTAATCTGATTATTTTCAGACTCTATTCTCTCTATCTGCGACCTAGTCATATCATCAGTTATACTATCCATGGGAATAATTTCGCTACCATCAGTAGTGATACTAACTGTAACAAAAGATAACCAAATGAAAAAAGCAAGAACCGGACCAACAATAACCTCTTTAGAAAAATTAGACCACCACATAGAAGAGTATTTTTTACCTCCAGGAAAAGCAGCTAAAAGAAAAGCTAAAGGTGATAAAACTACATATATCCAAAGCATTACCATCCTCATAACTAAAACAGCTAATATTGCTACTATCACTACCAAAGCTACAATTATATATAACAATGCTAAAAGATACGCTGCTAGTATTGACCAGTCACTAATATCAGCATCCTCCCTGAGTTGCAATATCTCAGTTAGACCTAGCATGTGAATCAAATTACCAGCACCAACATCTTTAAAACCATTAACAAAAGTAATCATGGCTATTTGACCAAAGTCTATTATCAAACCAGCAATAGTTTTTGAAAAGTTAATAAACACTGCCATTAAAAGAAGTTTAGGCAAATGTTTTTTGTAGTTATAGCTTTCTACTCTGAGTATTGTAGCAAAAGCAATTATTAAAAATACTAAAATAAAGAACATGTTGGCTAAATCTCTAACCACAATCCAACCTTTTTCAATAGCTCTAGCTCCTGTAAAATCATTATATTGAGCCACTCTTACCAAAACCTCAATTACCAATCCAATTACTACCCCTAAACCAGATATAATAGCTCCTATTAAACCTGTTAAAAGACGCGCTGCCCAATCAACATAAGCGAAACTAGGTTGTACAAGTAAAAAAACTCCTGTTATCACTAAAGATACAGTTGCTAAAATTGCTAATTCTTTTTTTAAATTTTTCTTCATATTTTATGCTCCAAAAGCATTTTTTATGTATTCCCACCATGATCCCATTAGTGAAGATAGAAAACCTATAGGGTCAGCAATTGCACCTACTACTAAACTTATAACTCCTAAAATAACAGCAATAATTACTAAAATAATTAAATTAATAAAAATAACCAACATCGGCTCCACTGTTTTCATCATAGATGACTTAGCGCTGAAACCTTTCTTGTCTCCTGCCATAGCAGCCATTGGTGATTCCCACTCCTCTCCTAAAGAACAAAAATGTTTTGGAAATACAACGTGTAAAAAAGCTAAAATATCAATAACTATAATACTTGTAAACCAACTAGGTATTAAGGCTTCCCAAGCCATTGCCAAAGCGCGTTTAGAGCCTTGATAAGTTGGGCTCTTTTTATTTCTTTTACTTGTACTCTTTTCTTGCTTTTTCTTTTCTTGCGCCATTACTTGTCTGTAATTACTACCATCATTACCACTAAGACTTTTAGCGCCTTGAGTCTTGTCTGAATTTTTCCCTTTAAAACTATCTTCTTGCTTTTCTCTATTGTTAAGACCATTATCAAAAGCTAAATTAGCTCCACCTCCGGCTATTTGTCCTTCTGGCACTCTACTACCACCCCTGCTCTCTCTTTTGTCTTTATTCAATTGCGCTCTTTTACTTACTGTATTAGCTCTTTGTATGTCTGTTTCTGTGACCATTTTTTTTGTTTATTACATTACTTACATTTTACTATATTTTAGCTTTTTAGGCAAAAGAAAAAAGCCCTCTTAAATTAAAGGGCTTTTGAAAATCTTTTTAAAAGTGAAAGTCTAAATGGTGCTTGAAACTAGACTTTTCCACAGTAACCTTTTTTACAGCTTTATGCTTAGCTTCATCAAAATTTGGACCGGTATAAAGTCTCAGAGTAAAGGTTTTACCTTCGTAAACATCTAAAGGTAATTTAAACTCATACGTCTTTGTACCACCTTCTTGTGCCACTGATCCAATCTTTACATGAATATAATCAGTTGGTGGGTCTGCAAAAACTGTAAAGTATAAACTTTTAGCCCATTCATCATTATTTCTAATATGAATACGATAATGGGCATAATTTTCATATGGTGATACAGGGTCTTCAAAAAGTTTTTCACAACCAGAGAAAACAATAGCTAACAAAATCGAAACTGAAACTAATAATTTTTTCATGATATATAGTTTTTTTGGTTTTAAAATGAACTAATAATTATTTATATAATAACAAATTAATATATATTTGTCAAGCTTTTTTTACTAAAACCTAATCACTAAAATATCGGACACTGAGTTGGCCAACTAGTGTTACCTTCAAACGGTGGGCGAACATAATCACAATCTGTGTCAGAAATACAGCATTTATTATAACCCCAATTATCTCTAATCATTATTTTAATCTGTCTTCCTACCTCACCTTCAACACCAGCATACATATGCTTAATAACATGTGGAGACTTAGGATCAGGTCTGTGATCTTGATCTGTAATAACTTGTTTATTGCCATCACCCCAGTCAATAAATATATCAAATAAAGGTAACTGTTCTTCATCAATAATAGAGTTAAATTTCAACTCATAAAAGTCAGAACTATCAATAATATGCTCTCCATTTGCACCATTAAAAAGTACTGGCACATCCTCACCTTCTTTATATAAACCAATATTTTCAATAATTGGAGCTATTGCACAATCTTCAGTTTCTTCTCTTTCACCATCCTGATCTAACTGATTGTCTTTGCAAATTTTAGTAAAGTTATCTTCACTGTCAGCACTAAAGCTATAATCATAAGGATAACCGTTTAGCCAAGAAGAGTTGATATATATTTTTTTAGCATATGATTTTAAGAATATTTTCCTCAAGACAGCATCACCTTCCTCAGGAATAGGCTCAATATCTGGGCTTTCTTGTTGTAAGCAAATATTATCCTCACCTGGACAATACGCATCTGGAAAACAGGGACTAGAATCTTTAGTACACTGATAAACTTCTTCTTCTGCTTTAAGACTTTCAGATTCTATATCTACCTTTTTGCAAATATTTTCATTACCTTCATTATCTTCACCTGGACACTGATCGATACAAAAATTACCAGTTTCACTACAAGTGTAAGCCATATTATTCTCATCAAGAGAATTAAAATAAGGTAAACACTCACTATTTTCTCCACATTGAGATTCATTTATTTCCGTACTTAGATTTTTATCAGCTCCAAACATAATGCAGGTATTCAAAGGGTTATTACTACAAAAACCTAGAAGGTTACAAGTATTAATATCATCTGAATCATCAGCATCTTTACAGCCGTAAGGTAAAGTAGCATATGAATCTGGCTCTTGCTTTAAATTATCTGAAAAATGATAATTTCTAAAATAAATAGGCTTATCCTCTTCAAAATATTCTTCAGAAACTATTGAAGAACCAAAGGGTTGATCAGTCCTGTCATAGATGTATTTATTTAAGAGTGAATGATATGGGCTTAGAAATCTTGGTGTAACATCACTTTGATCAACCGTTCTATTGACCCAAGCTTTATTTCCTCCAAGATCATCTACTGCTTTTGTAAATTGAGTGCATCGCACCTTATACTCTTCTAAAGGGTACATATATGCATCTTTGTTGTCATATATTTTAATTAAAGGGTCATTATCAGGTTCTTCGCCAGTGCGATCTCTGTCATCCTCTCTGTAAACTAAATCACCATTATGTTCAAACCAGCCTAAATTATATTTAACAATGATATTATTACAAGGCTCCCCATTACAGGTAGCTATTCCACCAGGTATTTCAAATTTCTCTACCACTTCTCCAGTAAAAGCACCACTTAAAGGATAATTGAAATCGCCTGTATGATATTTTAAAGGCATATTATCTGGATAATCCTTTTCAGCGTCATCATGTCTATGTTCACAATCATTGTCTATTTCTACATTTTCAGCATTTTTAGGTAAATAAATATCAAAGTAAGCTCCACCTGTTGTTGTAAGTGTAGCAGAACACTCACTATCTCCTAGATCAGGGATAAAAATCTTTAATAGTTTATACTCATTGTCTGCTCCTGCGTCAGTCTCTGCAACTTTAAAACTTAAGCATTGTCTTGACTGCCCAAAAAGATCAGGACAACCATCTTCATCACAACATCTAATATTTTGAACATCTACCTTTCTCTTCTCTGCTACAATAAAGTCTGCATCTGCTTGTGTACAATAATAATTAGGTACCTTGCCGGTATAACCACTAGCTTTATTATTAAAAATACTAATAGAATCAACTGGATACCAAGTTAAACAGATATCAGAGTGATAAGGATCTTTTTCTAGACAATAACCCTGCCAACCATTAGAGATAACATTGTCTTCAATACTTTTACAACTTAAACTGTCTTGTTTTGGATACAAGCGACAAGATTTAGAAACATAATTATCATCATTTCCTCGACTTATATTTAAAGCTGGCTCTATATTAACATCATCAATATATACATATTTATTTTTATCAAAATCATTAGAACTTACTTCAATTCTAATTTTATTATAATTATCAAGTCTAAATCTATAAACCTTTCTTTCCCAATTATCATCAGTTCTATCAGTCCAAGAGCCAATCACTTCTTCATTCTCTCCATCTTCAGTGACTTCGAATCCATATATAGTTATTTTTGCTTCCTTTCCGTAACTCAAATTATTAGTATTTAGAAGATAATTAATGAAATAATCTTGATTCTTATAAAGATTTATTTCAGGAGATCTAACCTTAGCCGTACTTCTAGTCTTTAAAAAGGCCTCACCTTCTGCTGGATAAGATGCACTGAACTGCTTTACTTTTTCAAGCGGCGCAGGTTCATCAACAATAATACTGTCATTAATTTTTTCACCTTCCCAATTTACACCACCCTCAAAGTTAAAGTAAGATGACTGAGGTATAGATCCAAGCTCACTCATATTACTAATGTGAAATTGTTTGAAAATACTATAACCAGTACTATTTTTATCTTTAACTTCATCAAAAACGCGAACCTCATCAGGAGTTTTGAGGAAATTAGCACAATCACCATTTTCATCTAAAGCATCACAATCAGCTACATCATAACAAGTAACATTACCGTCTTCATCAACTATTTTAGTTTGACAAGCTAACCACTTAGAACAAACTCGATTAGGGCTGACCTTTACTAAAGTATTAGCATTAGTATAAATACTATGATCATCAGGAGACTTATTCTCACTTATATAACTATCATAGGCACTATAAATTAAATCATTTGAGCCATTAACATCTTGCACTCTATTATTGAATAATATACAACCACCTTCTAAATCAACATTACCATTACAAGTTTTTGTATCTAGGTTCTTAGCTAATTGATAGTCTATAACAGCCTCTTTTAATATTAGCTCAAATTCATTATCTGCATTATAAGTACTACTCTCCCTGTGTAACTGACACTCTTGATCCATAGAGCTTAATACAATCATATACCTATGATCAGCTCCAGCGGTTAAAGTCATAGTTTTACTTACTGAAAACTCATTACTCTCATTTAAATATCTTGAATCCTCAGGACACATAAGTGTTGGCATGATACTGCTTGAACTTAAATTATTTACAGCAAAAACATAAGGCTTATTAGCTTTTATATTAACATTTTGATAAGGACCAGAGCCATCATTGATCCACTTATCTCCCACAACACCATCCTTGTTAATATCTCTAAAAGTAGGGTTATATAAAAGATTAGCTGAATGAGTACTGACTGGGTCAATAAATTCAGAGCAAGTAGAAGCAGAAGCCTCACAAAGACCTGTCCAACCATCTGTAGGTTGCTTTACAAAATTACCAGCGCCACCAAAACCAATAGTTTTAAATTGATCAATTGGGCAAGCAAAGTCTTCTTCAGGGGCAACACAGTCATACGCGCAAAGACCATCAACACAAGAATTATTGTTATAACAACTACTATTGTCGGTACAAGGGTTACCACCAACAGAACAAGTACCAGTACTTAGATCGCAGACGTTTATTCTACAGTCTTCAGCACTTGAACAAGTATCATCAATATTTGCATCTTCAAGCGCTTTTGTAGATATTATGCAGTCACTAGAGCTATTACAGATATTTTCAACTCTTTCACCTGCTCCATTATTATTAACATCACATCTATTAACTTCCTTTTGATACCAGTTCCAATCATTATCTACCTCTCGCCATTCACATAATTTATTACCTGGGTCTCTAAAGTAAACATTTTCACCAGTATCACTGACATAAGATTCACAGTTTATGGTATCTGCAGTACAAAGAATACTATTGTATTTATCAGGGTCATTCTTAACGTAGACATCATCAAATAAACTGCTTTGACCATAAGTAACATTTTCTCCTAAACGCTGACAAGATTTAGCATCTGCACTACAAGCATTATCTGGATTGTATACAGCAAAAGTATATTCATCAGCACTTACACTAACACAGTCTTCTTCACTTGGATCACAAACACCATTATTATCAGTATCTTTATATACAGTTTCATTATAGTCCTTAGTATTAAAAGTATTAGCCATTAACTGACAACCTACAGCGCTTTCTTGGCAAAGACGAGAAAAAGACCTAAGGTACTCAGCTGCGCCACTACTATTATTATAACCAGTACAACCCAAATTATAATCTGCTCCTTGATAGTCACCTAAAGTATCATAATAACAGAGACTAGGGGTTTCCCAGGAGTCTTCAATTAAATAATATCTATCAACTATTTCTCGAAGTATGACATTATCTAAATAAAATGAATTATCTGATTCTATCACTAAAGTTTCATTTAAACTTAAGCTATGGTTAAGAGATTCTAAACTTAACTCGTATTGATGCCACTCATTATCACCACGTAAAACAACAGAAGAACTATTATCTTCTACGCTTGTAATTTCAAAATAAGCCTTAAGATCATTATTGTTTTTAAAATATACATCAAGATCAGTAGCTGTATTAACTTTAGCCATAAACTTTAGACTATAAGCGCTACCTCTATTTAAATCATATGAACCTAACTCTACCTCTACTCTATCTTCACTACAAGCTTCACCACCTCCACCTTGGTTGTACCATAAAGACTTATCATTTCTACCTAAAGCCTCAGTGCTAAGTTCAGCCTCGTCACCACACCTTCCCTGCCAACCTTGAAGTGAATCAGCAAAATCAAAGGTCTTAACAATTCTAACATTATTCCCTGAATTACCATTATATTCCCTACAACCACTAGCTGCTTGAGAACAGGATTCTCCTTGTCCAGGTATAGCTTGATAAACACAAGCATCATATTCTGAAGACCAAGTACCACCATTTTTACAGTGATAACAAGTATCGGTAGCACTGTCCCATTGAACTGCATCTGACTCATCTAAATTACTACACTCTAAACTGCTAGTTACACTCTCATCAACATTTCTTTCTGACATACGATAAGGGTGACAATCCTCAGAACAAGTTATTGTTTTAGAATATAGATGATATGAAACTTCACCTTCAGTGTTATAGAACTGATAACAATCAGGATTATAAGCAGGATTAGTAATAGGTAGGTTATATATTTCTTCATTACAAACACTACTATCATCTTCTACTACAGCTGGCTCATTATTATTTTCAGCTTTCTTTAAACTATATGATTCTAATTGATAACCTTCTTGACTTGAGCCTTCCCAAACATAAAAAGCAGCGCAATCATTTTCGCTAGGTTTAATACATTGCTTTAGAGAGCTATAATATTCTTTTGCCTCTCCACCTGATTCTAAAACATCAAGGTTGGTAAACTCTGTACAACCCGCATTTGTGGCTGAACAGGCATCGGCAGTATCAGGGATAAACTTAGCGCCTTGAGTAGAGTTAAAATAATCTTCGGCGCCAATATATAAATCATAATTATTACACTCTGATGGACAATAATCTTGAACTGAAGTTTGAGCTACCACCTCATCGTTTCTATCTTCAATATTAGTATAGATCATACAACCAGCTTCATCAGCGTTACAAAAGCGACTATAGTTATTGCTACAAATTTCAGGAGCATCCTCTTGCAAACTAAAGTCTAAATTACCTGAATAAGGATCCTCATAACAGTCATCCCAAAGATATTCAGGTATCATTTTTTGATAAACAACATTGTTATCACCGTAATCACTATAATTAGTACCTCTGTCTCCTAGTTCTAATTTAACATTATCAATTAAACATGAATTACTATTAATTTGTAAGTCAACAGTATCGCCTAAATATTGATTGGCTGGATAAGTATGTGACAATCTATAATATTCCCAGTTACCACTGCTCTCTAAAGTACTATAGGCTGCATCCCTAAAGCCAAAATCATCTCCTTGCGCACAATCTTTAGCATAAAAAGAGAAAGTATATGTTTTACCAGAAATATTATATGCTTGCGGACCTACTTGAACACTAATATTATTAGTAGCGCTATTTAAATCCAAAGCATTAGAACCTGCATAACTATCATTATCTAAACAGCTCTCATTGCATGACCACAAACTTAAATCTGGATTAAGTTCTTCAAAACTACCGTTTTTAATAAAGTTATGACCATAACCAGCTGTTACCCTAATTAACTTATCACAACCCTCATCACTAGCGGCACAACCTTCAACATTATTATTTAAATAGATATCATTATGAGCTCTCCAGTCAACTATATCCCTTTCTACATCATAAGGACCACCAAGAGAATAAAGTCTACAACCAGCACTATCAGAATTACAGCCGCCATAGTCTAAACTATTTTTTAAATATGAAATTGTTTTTCCATTATTAACATTTTTAAAAGTTTGACAGGTGTTGTATACAGGTTGACAGGAATCTTGATCAAAGTTCCAGGTTCTTTTTTCTTCACTACAGTAACCATAAGCTTCACAAGTTCCATCGCTATTTTCTAAAATACAACTTTGCTCATCAGCACAGTAATCATCAGCCCTTGTTACAAATATCTCACTAGCTATATCATCACCTTGCTTAATTTTTTCACCTTCTGTTATTTCTTTATTAATAATATGACCAAAACCTTCTTTAGCACAGTAATTAGACGGCGCCTTTAGCACCCAATCAGGATCAATTAAGCCTCTACACCACTGTTCATTGTCATTAAAACCTGGGCTAAAATTATTATATTCATCATGAAGATCGTAACAAGAGACTAAATCTTCTAAGGTAGCTGATTGATGTTTTTTGGCCCTGTAAATAGCTTCTTCCCAAGCAGCAGGAACTATTCTGTATTTTTTAAGTATTAAAATTGAGCGAAGGTTATAGGCTTCATTATATGGAACTTCTTCATCTAAACCTGTAAATCTCCACTCTTTATGTAAGTAACCTTCCTTCATTGCTTCACCAACTGTTTTCTGCTCTGAAATAGCATTGCTAAACTTATCATCAATTACACAATTATTAGGCGAAGGCACAAATTCTTGTCCAGCAATTCCTGTTTGTGGACAAGTAACAAGTTCAGATAAAATATCATAATCAGCTCTTTCATCAAATCTTGGTTCTAATATCTGTGTAAGTTTAACTTGGCCACTATGAAAGACAGTTGCAGGATCACTGTCAGGATCTGTTAAATCATATGGATCAAAATCACTTAAAGGATCTTGTTCATCTGGGCTAAAGGCAATCTCCATTGCTCTTTGAAAACTATTTATAGCTAACCTATTAACAAACACTTGAGCTGCACAGACAAAGGCATTCCCATCACAGTTTGTCATGTTCTCTGACATTCTTCTTTGAGCTTCTTCAAAGTTCCTTTCATTTTGACCTCTAACACTTTTTAATTGACCTCCTGCTGACATTGGCTCAAGTTTTCCATCCTTAGCTTCATACTCTTGCCACTTAATTGCTGCTTGCTCAGTCTGCTCCATTCCTTGAAATAAACTAACAGTAATACCTAAATCATTTGATTCGGGTTTAAAATAAGAAATAAATCTTTGTGCAAAGTCTTTTTTGTTCATATCTTGAAACTTCTGCACTTCATCCTCCCATGATTTAACCATGGTGCTAGCCTTACAACTAGGCTCAGGTGGTCTCTTTACATCTTTTAAGCCTAAACCAATTCTAGCTTTAATATCTAAATCAGGTTCACATAAATTCATTTCACCTAAATGATTAAGTTGATCTAGAAAATCACCAACAGCGGCATCACCGATATCTTCAAAATAATCACCAATGTTTTTAGTAACAAATAGAGGTTTTTGACCCTGTCCTCCACTAACAATAGCGTCAGCAGAATCATATGCCAGCCTATTTAAAGTATTTCTTAAAACATTATTTAATAGATTAGTTCCTACCTCACTAAATATTTTATCTTTCAAATTTTTTATCTTATCTAAAATATTTGTTCTTATTTCAGGTTGAGATTCAGTTTCTATAGTTAAGATTTGAGCCTTACCCACAGAAACATTGCTCATAAAACTAAAAATAACAAAAAACAGCACAAAGAATGTTATAGCTGTTTTTTTAAATCTATTGCTGGCTTTAAACATATATTAAAATTATTTCTTCTATCAATTATTCCTCTTGTTGCGTAAGAGTTCTTCGATATAATTCCATTAGCTCCTCATCAGAAAAAGAATTAACTAAATCTTCTTCCATTCCACTTTCAAGCATTAATATTCGCAAACTTTCAGCATCCATGGTTCCTGATAAAGCTTGCTCTAATCTTTCTTCATCTTCTTCTGGTACAGAAATGCTATCACTAAGACGATTTAATTCTTCTTCAATATCTATATCCAGATCAGCACTAATATCAGTTGAATCACAAGAGCTACCTTCAGCACAATTAGGATCAGTACCAGAACTTATTTCCTCGCTGTCAGAAAGACCATCGCTATCAGTGTCAGGCAAATAAGGAGAGGTACCATATATATTTATCTCCTCCCAGTCACTTAAACCATCCCCATCAGTATCTTTATCTCTAAGCTCTGCATCACTTAAACAATCAGAACCTGTACAGGCTCCTATATTATTAGAATTATTCCTACTTAAATTACTATACTCATCTCCTAGCTGAAAAGGCCCCTTGATATTAGCTTGCATTTGCAGTGTCCAAAAAACCAAAATACCTACAGTAAAAACACCAAGGATTATTAATTTGGTTTTAGAGTTATTCTTTCCTGAATTATCAAAATTTCTACTAGCTGTCATTTATTTTAACTAATCTAAAATTCTTTTTTATTATACCATAATTGGCCTTAACTGAGCAAACAATCTTTCCCAGTCATCTAAACTTAAATCTTGTGCTCTAATATTTATATCTATATCTACAGCCTGCATTTTAGTTTGTATAATTTTATTATCTACCTGCAAAGCTCCAGCTAAGTTATTTACCAATTTTTTTCTTTTAGCGCTAAAGCCAAACTTAAGTAACCTGAAAAAATCTTTCTGCTCATCTCTAGACAAGTTAAGCTCTTCATCTGTTTTTGTTTCTAAATGTAGTATCGCACTATCAACCTTGGGTTGAGGCCAAAAGTTTTCCTTTTTAACAGTGTCAATATACTTTGCTTGGCTATAATATTGAACTGAGAGTGATAATAAGCTGTGACTACCAGGTTTTGCTACAACTCTCTCCACTACTTCTTTTTGTAGCATTAAAGTTAAGAACTTAGGTTTATTAGTTGTTGTTAAAAACTTTCTCAAAAAAACTGAACTGATATTATAGGGCAAGTTAGCTACTATTTTATAATCTTTTTTTAAATTATTAGGATTAAAATCTAAAATGTTTTCACTAATTATTTCCAGGTTATCTACACTATGAGCGCTTAATGCTAGCTCTAATACCTCAGCTATCTTATCATCTAACTCAACTGCTATAACTTTTTTAGCGCTTTTTAAAAGCTCAGCACTAAGAAATCCTAGTCCCGGACCTACCTCAAGCACTAAATCATCTTTTTTGATATCAGCACTAGCTACAATTTTTTTATAGACCTCTAAAGACACTAAAAAGTTTTGCCCCATACTACTTTGAGGTTTAATATCATAGATACGACAAATTTCTTGAGTTTTTTTAAGTAAATCATTCATATTTAAACTAGTTTAAACTCTCACTAATTTAGCTCTTTCAAGTTCTTGTGAATCAGTAATAAAGTTCATTGCTAAAACGGCTAAAGCAGCGCAAATAAAGGTCCACTCAATTGATAGATATGGAACTAAGAAAATAATAACAACAGACATTGTTATTCTGCCGACTTGAATTGCCATTTCTCTAAGCACTGTGTACTCATCAATATAATGTCCTTGATCAGCTGCGTTTTCATAGTTAATAGCATCAAAAGAAGTGCGAGAAAAAATATTAGCAATGTTGTGATAGGTGGATGTAATAAATATCTGAAAAGCTGAAGCAATAAATATTTTAACCAACCAACCAATAGAATATAAAATAGTACCATACTTTAACATCTTTTTTCTACTAATTTTATCAGTATATTTACCAACAATAAGCTGAGCAACAACGGTAACAATCACCACTAAAGATGAGATAATACCAACTTGCAAATAATTACCATTTAAAATCTCCCAAATAAATATAGGCCAAATAATAATTCTCACTCCTGACTCTGCCCCATCAGCACTATAGGCAATCATTAATTTTCTTCTGGCTTTAGAGCGAAATTCTTTCCATGTTTGTTTATAGGTCCAGGAAAACTTCTCATCTACTTTAGGCAGAGCTGAAAAAGGAATTAGAGCAATCAGATAAATAAATATTGCTATTACAAATAAAAAAGAATAACTAAACTCCATTAAAAGCCAACCAGCTGCTAGTGGCATTAAAGCTCCTAAAATTACTTGAGTAACAGCCATTAAGCTAACTTGTTTACCTCTATCTTTTTTACTGGTAAATTTTCCTATGTCTGTGTGAAGTGGTACCCAATAAGTTAAGCGATTTAAAGTTAGAATTACAGCTACAGTTAAAATAATAGTAATTAACCAGGCTTCAGGTACAAATTCTCCTGATATAAGTTCCATGCTAGTAGTATATTTTTCTAAAATAAAAAAGCCTACATAATACAAAGAGCCAAAAATAACTCCTAATCTAATAGAGTTTTTAAGACCAATTTTGTTCATAAATATTTTAGAAGCAAAAGGTAATGATATTAAGTATAGAACATCTCTTAAAATATAATAAGCTAAGACCCAGGCAATATTAAAATCAAATACTTGATATAAAAAGATGGGCATAAAAAGGCCCAATAATTGACTTGCTACAGTTAAGGTCATGCGTCCTGAATAAATTGCAATAAATCCAGCTGATAATTTATCAGAAAAATATTTCATCTTTTTCATAGATACTTTAAATTAATAACAAACAACAAGTTAAACCACAAAATTGATTAACCTATCTTGTATATAAATAACTTTTTTTATTTCCTTGCCTTCTAACCACTTACTCACATTGTCATTTTCTTTAGCTAAATCAAGCACATCTTCCTTGCTAATACCACTTTCTAATTCTAAGTTTGCTCTAAGCTTTCCATTAACCTGCACAGCAATATTAACCTTCTGCTCTTTTAATAATTTCTCATCAAACTCTGGCCAGGATTCTTCCTCTATTAATCCTTCTGCCTTTATTCTCTCCCAGATTTCAGAGCTTAAATGAGGTGCTAATGGAAAAAGAATAATAAGAATCTTTTTTGTATCTTCAAAATTAAAGAAATGGTACTTGTCTTTTGACTTTAACTCGTTAAAAAGAATCATAAGCGCTGAAACAGCAGTGTTAAACTTAAAATCTTCAATATCATGAGAAAGTTTCACTATAGTTTTATTTAAAACTACCTTGGCTTGATTGTTAATTTCATGTTCTTGTTTTCCTGCTTCAATATACTCATTAAAATAATCAAATACTTTTTCTAAAAACTTTCTAACACCAATTAACCCATTAGTATTCCAAGGAATGGTTTCACTAAAAGGTCCAATAAACATTTCATATACTCTTAAAGTATCTGCGCCATGCTCGGCTATAACACTGTCAGGATTAATTGTATTACCAAAAGATTTACTCATTTTTCTTCCATCTTCTGCTAATATCATACCATGAGAAATTCTTTTTTGATATGGCTCTATGCTAGGAACTACTTTTATATCATATAAAAATTTGTTCCAAAAACGAGAATAAAGCAAATGCAAAGTAGTATGCTCCATACCACCATTGTATAAATCTACAGGTAACCAATATTTCATCTTATCTTTATCCGCTAAAGCTTTATCATTATTAGGATCTAAATATCTAAGCCAATACCAACTAGAACCAGCCCAGTTAGGCATAGTATCAGTTTCTCTTTTAGCCTTATCTCCGCACTTAGGGCAAGTGGTGTTTACAAACTCAGAAATACTAGCAAGTGGAGATTCGCCACTATCTGTTGGTTCATATTTTTCAACCTTAGGTAATTCCAGTGGTAAATCTTTCTCCGGCACTGGTACAGTACCGCACTTATCACAATAAACAATAGGGATTGGTTCTCCCCAATAATGTTGTCTAGAAAATACCCAGTCACGTAATTTATAATTAACAGTTTTTTTACCTAAACCTTTATCTTCTAAAACCTTAATTATTTTTTCTTGAGCTTTTTTAACACTTAAATCATTTAAAAAATCAGAGTTAATTAATTTATCCTGCTCTTCGTCAATAACAGTTTTAATTTCAAGATTATATTTCTTTGCAAATTCACGATCTCTGCTATCATGTGCTGGCACTGCCATAATTGCTCCAGAACCATATGACATTAAAACATAATCAGCAATCCAAACTGGTATTTCTTCCTGTGTAATTGGGTGCCTAGCATAAGCGCCAGTAAAAACACCTGTTTTTTCTTTCTGTAATTCTGTACGTTCTAAATCAGATTTATTTTTAGCTTCATTAATATAATTTTCAACCTCTTCTTTTTTATCAGCTGTACAAATCTTAGTAGCTAAAGGATGCTCAGGTGATAAAACAAAATAAGTTACACCAAAAATCGTATCTGGTCTAGTAGTAAATACTGAAACAACATCATTTTGTATTTTGAAATCTATCTCCGCTCCCTCACTTCTTCCTATCCAATTAATTTGTTGTTGTTTAATCTTATCTAAATAATCAACTTTATCTAAATCTTCAATTAGTCTATCCGCATACTCAGTTATCCTTAACATCCATTGTTCTTTTTCTTTTTTTTCTGCAGGTGTCTTACATCTTTCACATTTTCCATCCACCACTTCTTCATTGGCTAAGCCTATCTTGCAACTAGGACACCAATTAATAGCCATTTTTTGTTTATAGGCTAAACCATGTTTATATAATTGTATAAATATCCACTGTGTCCACTTGTAATAATTAGGATCTGTAGTATTAACTTCTCTTGAGTAATCAAAAGAAAATCCCATTTTTTGCAATTGTGCTCTAAAAACTTTAATATTTTCCTCTGTAGCCTGACTAGGATGAATTTTATGCTTAATAGCGTAATTTTCAGTAGGTAGACCAAAAGCATCATAGCCCATAGGGTACAAAACGTTATAACCCTTAAGTCTAAGGTAACGAGCATAAACATCTAAAGCAGTGTAAGAACGTACATGACCAACATGTAATCCTGCTCCTGAAGGATAAGGAAACTCTACTAAAATATATTTTTTTTCTTTGTCTGAAAAATCAGAAGCTGCAAAACTATTATTTTCCTCCCAATACTTCTGCCATTTCTCTTCTATTTCTTTGTGATTATAGTTATTCATAAAAATCTAGAAATTAAAATATATAAATTAAATTAATTAAAGTTTTAAGCTTCTTTAAGCTTAACGCCCACCGGTGCATGATCAGATCCCCAGACTTCATCAAGTATATATGAATCTTCTATCATTCTTAACAATTTAGCAGAAACACATAAATAATCAATGCGCCAACCTATATTTCTTAATCTGGCTCTAGTTCTATAACTCCACCAAGAGTATTGTACCTTTTGCGGATAAAGATATCTAAAGGTATCTACTAAGCCATGCTTAACAAAACTATCCATGTCCTCTCTTTCTTCGTAAGTAAAACCAGGATTACCTATATTATCTTTTGGTCTAGCTAAATCAATTTCTTGATGAGCAACATTTAAATCTCCCATTAAAAGCACTGGCTTTTTTCTTTCTAATTTTTTTATGTTTTTTAACATATAGGCGTTAAAACTCCTTTTGTAGTCTAAGCGCTTTAATCCATGAGCAGAATTAGGAAAATAACAGTTAATTACATAAAACTTTTCTAATTCTAAAACTTGTACTCTACCTTCACTGTCAAAAATATCTTCTCCAAGAAGGTTTTTAACCTCACCAACTACTCTATTTGCGTATTCTTCTTTAATTAATAGAGCTGTACCACTATATCCTGGTCTTTTAGCACTATTAAAGTATACCTTGTAGCCAGAAAAATCTAAGTTTTCCTTAAGCCTGGCTTCTTCAGATATTTTTATCTCCTGTAAGCCTAAAATATCAGGTTGATACTCATTTAAAAATTCTGAAAAGTTCTTTTTCAGTATTGCTCTAAGACCATTAATGTTCCAAGATATTATTTTCATTTATATTGTTTTTACCAATTATTTTTTTAATGTTATAATATAATTAATAAATTCATTTTAGCATATTATTAAGGTAAATAAAAAAAGATGTCTTCATATTATCACAAGAAATGGTATCAAAAATGGTGGGGAATATTACTTATCATATTTTTTATATTAGTAATTATAACTATCATCTCTTCAGCTATGTATTTTTTAAATACTAAAAAAGCTATAGAAAGAGGTGAACTACAGATTGACCCTGAAACTGGCGAGGTTTTTAACCCAGAAAAATTAAGAGAAGGAACTTCTAATTATTATTTAGGTGCTGATAATCCCGAACTAACTATTGTAATGTTTTCTGATTTAAATTGCCCATACTGCAGAGAAGCTTTTCCAGTAATAAAAGAGATAACTAAAGATTATTCTAATAGAGTTAAAATAGTATATAGAGACTTGCCAGTTATTGATAGTAGCTCTATTATGCTCTCTCAAGCAGCTAGATGTGCTGGAGAACAAGGTAAGTTCTGGGTTATGGTAGATGAACTGTTTAAAAGACAAGGAGAATTTGAATTAAATGAATTACCTGACATGGCAGAATCTATAAGTGCTAACAAAGTTCAATTTGCTAATTGTTTAGCGGAAGATAGATATTTAGATGCTATTAGAAAAGACATGAAAGATGCTGGCACCTTAGGGATTAATAGAACTCCTACCTATATTATAGATGAATACATAGCAGCTGGACACATGGAAATGGAACAATTTAAAATCATCATTGATCAATTATTAGCAGAAAATTAATATGCAAGAAATTAGAATACATGGTCGAGGCGGACAAGGTGTAGTTACTGCTTCTGAACTTATTGCCATTAGTGCTTTTAAAAATAAGCACTACTCTCAAGCTTTCCCTTCCTTTGGAGTGGAAAGGACTGGGGCCCCTATTGAATCTTATAGCCGCATAAGTGACAAATTTATACGTACTAGAGAACAGGTCTATAATCCTGAAGTTTTAATTATCTTAGATGCTTCCCTTCTTAACACTACTAATCTGGTAAGTGGTTGCAATCTTAATACTATGATATTTATAAACACCACTTTAAGTGCTAAAGAGATAAAAGATGTTTTAAAAGTAAAATGGAAATTTAAAACTAAAGAAAAGAATATTCATACCTTAGATGCCACCTCTATAGCTTTAAAGATATTAGGAAAAAATTTAGCCAATACTGTTATCTTAGGACTGCTAGCTAAAAATTCCAAACTAATATCCTTAGAAGCTACTAAAGAAGCTATTAAAGAAAAGTTTCAAGAAAAAGGTAAGGAAATAATAAAGAAAAATATAAAAGCTATAAGCAAAGCTTATGAAAAATAAAATTAAAAATATTGATATAAACGCTAAGGCTGGCAGTACTAAAGATAATCAAACTGGATCTTGGCGTACCTTTAAACCAATTGTTGATGAAAATAAATGTATTGGCTGTCAAAAATGTGTACATGTTTGTCCTGATAATGCTATGAGAATGCAAAGAACCAGTAAAGGTTTAAAATCAAAAGTGGATTATGACTACTGCAAGGGCTGTGCTGCCTGCGCTAGTGAATGTCC
The DNA here is from genome assembly GCA_964473565.1 of uncultured Gammaproteobacteria bacterium. Classification (GTDB taxonomy): domain Bacteria; phylum Patescibacteriota; class Patescibacteriia; order Patescibacteriales; family UBA12465; genus JAIPJO01. Next base: position 174,478 of record CAYYPI010000001.1, on the reverse strand, counting down.
GGTTAAAGCTATAATAATGAAAAGAGATGAAAAATAAGAACAATTTTAAAAAACAAAATATTTTAGAAGGTTCTAGGGCTGTGGCTTTGACTATAAAAAATATAGAACCTGAAGTAATTTCAGCTTATCCTATTACCCCTCAAACTCATATCGTAGAAGATCTTGCTAAATTTAAGGCTGATGGAAAAGCTAGCTATGAATATGTTAGAGCCGAAAGTGAATTTGCCGCTGCTTCTATTATCCTAGGAGCTTCTGCTACAGGATCTAGATCCTATAGCGCTACCAGCTCTCAAGGCCTACTTTTAATGACAGAGGTAGTATTTAATATTGCCGGACTTAGACTGCCTGTTGTCATGACTATAGCTAACCGTGGTGTTTCCTCACCTATTACCATCTGGAATGATCATCAGGATGCCATGACTATTCGTGATGCTGGTTGGTTAATGTTTTTTGCAGAAAATCATCAAGAAGCTGTAGCTCAACATTTATTAGCATATAAATTAGCAGAAAAATTAAAAGTTCCTGCTATGGTTAATATTGATGGTTTTGTTCTCACTCATTCATATGAGCCAGTAATCATTCCTACTAAAGCAGCTATAAAGAAATTCTTACCTAAATTCAAACCAAAAAGCAATGAATATCTAAATCCTAAGAACCCTGTAACTATGGGCTCTTTTGCCCGCCCGCAATATTATCAAGAGATTAGACAAGACTTACACTTAGCTTTAAAAAATAGCACTAATGAAATAGAGAAAGAATTTAAACTACTGCAAAAAACTATAGGTACCGATATTGCTAGCAGTGATAGTAGTGCTTTAATTGAATACTACGGACCTAGAAAAGCTAAAACTGTAATTATTGCTATGGGCTCTATGATAGGAACTATAAAAGATGTAAGTGATGAGATGAAATCTGTAGCAGTACTAAAGATTAAAAGTTTTAGACCTTTTCCTTATGAAGCAGTGAGAAAAGCTTTAAAGACTAACACTAATATTGCAGTAATTGAAAAAGCTACCAGTCTAGGCGCTGTTTCCCCTTTAGCTCAAGAGATTAACCAAGCACTAAGTAATGACAAAAAAAATATTCACAGTTTTGTTGCTGGCCTTGGAGGTAGAGACCTTACTAAAGAAATAATTAAAAAAACAATTAAAATAGCAAAAAAGAAAAACAAAAAGAGTGAATCAGTATATATAACTTAACAATATGACCAAGACAATTAAAATAATGCTCTTGCTAATGATTATTATCTTTAGTTTTCAAGTTTTTACACCTAATGTTTTAGCTCAAGATGAAGAAAGCTTAAAGTTTACCCCTCAAGTACCTATTCCTGGTAGTGAATTTGGTGATGAATCTGTGCCAGTAGGTGAAAGTGCTCAAAGCAAGGACCCTGAAACTGATAGACAAATTACAACAGTGTATAGCACCTTGCTACCAAGATATATTAAAGCAATATATAATTATGGCATCGGCATTGCAGCTTTCCTAGCTCTAGCTATGATAGTAGCCGGTGGTCTTATTTGGTTAACATCTGCAGGCTCTACAGAGAAAATTGGCACTGCTAGATCTATGATAGTTAGTGCAGTAATTGGTTTAGTTATTCTGCTTGCTACCTATACATTACTACAAATACTTAGTCCTGCTCTTTTAAACTTTAAACCCATAGAGACTGAATATATAGGGGCTTTAAAACTTGGTTGTTGCCAAATAGAAAAGCAAGACGAAACTAATATAGCTAGAAATGCAACTAATAAAGAATGTGAAACTCTTGTAAATAATGATGCTTATAAAACTAGCACATTTTACCCCGGTTATAGCGCCACTGCTGATGGCACTCAATGTTTGCAAGATGGATGTTGCATTATAGTTACAGAAACAGCCTACACAGGAACTGTCTCTAATAATACAATTTGGACAGAAAAGACTAATTGTATAGATGCAAATGAAGTCAACTGCGAAACAATTCAAGAGGAAAGATATTCTTCAGATTTAACATCAAGTACACGTATAAAAAATAGTGACTTTGAACAAATGAGTTGTTCTCAGGTAACAGATTATGACTGCACTATTGTTAATTGTGAGGGTGTTAAGAACGGTAGAAAATGTCCTGGAAATATTAATGATTGTAGATGTTATGATGAAACACCTTTTTATGGTGAAGGAAATGAAGGTGAGCCTTGCGGTAATGATGAAGGTAAGTGCTTTGGTGGTCCTCCGCAAGTAATTAATGGCTCTTGTAGTGGAAATTGGAGTAAAGATAGAAGTGTTTGGAGTGGGAGAACTTGTAAAGACGGTTTGGAATGTTGTTTTAATAATCAATAAAAATTATGAAAAAACTTAAAATAATACTGGTAATTACAATCCTTGCTTTAAGCTTACAGGTATTTATTCCTAGTACTTTAGCTCAAGATAATAAAAGTTTAGAGTTTACACCCCAAGTGCCTATTCCTGGTAGTGAATTTAGTGAAGCGCCTATTCCAGTAGGTGAATATAATGATGAGGCTACAAAGATATTTAGCACTCTACTGCCTAGATATATAAAAGCGATATATGAATACGGAATTGGTGTTGCTGCCTTTTTAGCCCTAGCTATGATAGTAGCTGGCGGTCTAATTTGGTTAACTTCAGGGGGCGCTACAGATAAAGTTTCTACAGCTAAGTCTATGATTAGTAGCTCTATAATTGGTCTTGTCTTATTACTTGGAACTTATACTGTAGCAGAGATAATTAACCCTTCTTTGTTAAATTTTAAACCAATAGAAACTATCTATATTGGTGCTGAACAATATAGTAAAGATATTGATGGCTGTTGCTCATTTTCACACGGAGACGTTAAAAGCGCTTTTGAAACAAATGAAGAACATTGTGAAAGTAAAGATGAGGATAAATACACATTTTATCCTGGTTGGTATGCAGTAGATAGTGAAGAAGGAAATTATAAAATATGTGCTCCAAAATCAGCAAAACAAGAAGTAACTAGAGGGTGTGATAATTGTGAATTGTTAGATGTGCCATGTAAACCTGGAGCTAATTGTTTCGCTGATATGAGTTTAGCTGAAAAACTAGAAAATGCATATGGAGATGTTAGCACTTGGCGAGTTACCGAAGCTTTTCCACCTACCTATAAGCACCAAGCAGAGTGTCACTACAATGGTACCTGCGTAGATGCTAATATTATTAATAAAGAAGCTACACCTGAAAATATAAAAGCAATTCACGATGCTCTTAAAAGACAAGGGCTAAGACCAGTTTATGAAAGAAAATCAGGTTGTGCTGCCTATAGAGATTTAGGGGTAGAGTGTATAGAATTAGATGCAATCACTGCACCCCACTTTAGTGTTTACTTGCATTAATTAGAAACAAACTAAGTTCTGTTGATTTTTAACTAGAAGAAATTTATGAATAAAATAGAAAATAATAAAGGTATATTAAACTCAGGTCATCGTGCTTGTGCTGGCTGTGGCCAATTAATAGCAGCCATGGCAGCTACTAGAGCTATGACTAAAGATGTAATTATTGCTAATGCCACAGGTTGCCTAGAAGTAACCACCACACCCTACCCCGAAAGTTCTTGGGGTGTACCTTGGATTCATTCACTATTTGAAAATCCTTCAGCTGTAGCTTCTGGCATTAAAGCTAGTTTAAATAAAAAGAAAAATAAACACACTAAAGTTATAGTGCAAGCAGGTGATGGTGGAACTTTTGATATAGGTTTTGGCTTAATTAGTGGTATGTGGGAAAGATTTGAAGATATAGTTTATATAGTTTATGACACTGAAGCATATTCTAATACCGGCATACAAGCTTCAAGTGCTACCCCGCTAAGCTCTAGCACTACTACTACCCCTGCAGGCAGCGATAGCCTAGGATCAAAACAAAAGAAAAAAGACATGATAGCAATTGCCTTAGCTCATGGCTTACCTTATATAGCTCAAACTAGTGCTGGCTATCCTCAAGATATAACTAAAAAAGTTAAAAAGGCTCTTAACACCAAGGGTCCAAGTTATATTCAAATACTTGCCCCTTGTATTCCTGGTTGGAAGGTTCAATCAAACCAAGCAGTGCTTTTAGGACAACTAGCTGCTAAGACAGGACTATATCCTTTGCTTGAATATACAAATGGAAAACTATCATCTAAATCAAAAGTTCCTGAAAAGAAAATAAAAGTAGATGAATATTTAAAACTACAAGGAAGATTTTCCCATCTTTTTAAAAGCGCTAAAGGTAAAGAAAGTATAAAAGAAATACAAGCTCTAGCAGATATTAATATTAAAAATTATGAATTATAGATTGGGCTTGATAGCTAAATTTTAATTACACAAAAGTTATATACATAAAAACAGACTTTAAATAAGTCTGTTTTTTATTAATATCTAATTAGAATAAACTTAAAGAACTATCTTCTTTTCTTAGAAGAGTGTTCATCCATAGCCATATTAGCTAAAGCATCAGCCTCCTTATTATATTCTCTTCTTACATGATTAAACTCTACATTCTGAAATTCTAAAATATGCTTTCTGATTTCCATATATATTGGTAGAAGATCTTTGTTTTTTACTCTATACTGACCATTCATTTGTTTGACAATTAATTCACTATCTAAATAAAAAACTAAATCTTTAGCTTTTAGCTCTTTAGCTTTTTTAATAGCTTGAAGTACTCCTCTGTATTCTGCCTGATTATTAGTAGTTACACCTAAAAACTCTGAAATTTCAAACAGTTTATTTTTATCTTCATCATAAATAACAACACCTAATCCAGCTGGACCTGGATTACCCCTAGAACCACCATCACAATATATTATTAATTTTTCAGTATTCATATTTTTTTATCTTATTTATATTATTATCATTATATAATTATTTGTCTTCACTCTTCTTAAGATCAACTATCTTAAATTGTACTGTTTTTTTGTTATTAAAATTATTAAGCTCTACTGTATAAACAAGATCAATTTTATCATTTATTTTTAAATCCTGATAACGTTCAGTTTGTCCAAAGGCTAGTGCCCAAAAATCATGAAGTTTAAATTTAATATGCTGATTACTTGCACCCATGCTTACTATTTCACTTATACTTACACCTTTACTTAAAAAAAGTGGTTCAGGATTATTTTGCCCGAAAGGTCTTAATTTGTTTATTTCTTCCAACATGTCTAAATTCCAACTTTTAATATCAAGCTCCAAATCAATATATATACTAGGAACTAATTCTTTGTTCTTTAATTTCTCTTGAGAAAATTCAATGAATTTATTAATAAATTTATCTAACTTCTCTTCACTATAAATACTAAAACCACAAGCTAAAGGGTGACCACCATATTTATCTAAATACTCTGTTAAAGATTCTAAGGCCTCCATTAAATTAAACTCTGCTATAGATCTACCTGAAGCTTTGAAAGTATAGGTTCCATCTTCTTCCTGAATTCTAGTAATTACTAAAGTAGGACGATAGTATTTATCACTAATCTTGCCAGCCACTAAACCAATAACTCCTTCATTCCACGATTGCTTTTCATTACAAAGCGCTACTAAGGCTTGTTTTTTGTCACCATACTTATTAACTTGTTGCCGAGCTTCATTGTATATTTTTTCAGTTATCATTTGTCTTTTTTGGTTGCGTTCATCTAACTCTTGAGCTAAATTTCTAACTTCTGTTTTATTGGTTTTAGTTAAAAGATCAAAAGCAGTGTTAGCATGCTTCAAGCGACTAGCAGCATTTAACCTGGGAGCAAGTTGAAAAGCTATATTCCAAGACTCTAAGTCTTTGTCCTGTTTTAGATTAGATTGTCTAATAAGTTGTCTGAGCCCTGCTCTACCTTTTTTAAAAAAGCTTAAACTATGATTAATAACTTTCAAGCCTTTATGTACCAAAACTCTATTTTCTCCAGTTAAAGGAACTAAGTCAGCTATAGTGCCAAGTGCCACTAAGTCTAACTCTTTTTCCAAAAGTCTATCCTTGTCACTTTGTTTTAAAGTTGATTTAGATATTAAAGCAGTGGCTAGTTTATATGCCACCCCCACACCTGCTAATTTTTTATATGGATAATTATCCTCTGGGTGAGAAGGGTTAATGATTAAAGTTCCTGGCCACTCCTCTTTTTCAAGTGGGAAAACATGGTGATCAGTAACTACTACCTCTAAGCCTAGTGACTGCGCAAAACTAACCTCTTCTTTATTTCTAATGCCATTATCAACTGTAATTAATAGATCAATACCTTTTTCAACAAAGGACTCTATTGCTTTTTTATTTAAACCATAACCTTCACTAACTCTATCTGGAATATATATTTCAACTTGTGCATGTAATGTTTTTAATACTTCATACATCACAGCTGTTGAAGTTATACCATCAGCATCATAATCACCATATATTAATATTTTCTTCTGAGCTTTAATATTTTTAATAATTACACCTACCGCCTTATCCATATCAGAAAATAAAAAAGGATCAAACAGTTCTTGTTTCTGTGGATTTAAAAAATAATTATACTCTGATTCTTCTATACCTCTATTGTATAGGATTTGCAAAACTACCGGATTAATATCAGGCTGTCTTTTGATTATATCTTGAGAAATTAAATTCGCTACTTGCCAACGTTTATTCATAATCATGTCTAAGTTTCTTTTAAAATGACTTTCTTTAGTGTTAGTATGCACTTGGTCCTAAAGTCCAGGCTACCATAGAAAAGATAACCATTAGTGAAATTAGAAGCCAAAGAATTTTACTTATCACTTTCTTGTGTTTTTTTCTCATATTATCTTTTTAATATTTTAACAAATGTTTCAGAAGGAATATCTACAGAACCCCTACCACCTGCTTCCATCTTCTTCTTTCCCTTCTTTTGTTTTTCTAGTAGTTTTCTTTTTCTACTAACATCACCACCATAGAGTTTAGCGGTAACATCTTTTCTCATAGCAGGAAGTCTTTCAGCAGCAACAATTTTAGAACCAATAGCAGCTTGTAACTTTACCACAAACATCTGTCTAGGTAAAGTATCTTTTAAAATCTTTACAATCTGTTTGCCTTGATGAAAAGCTTCATCACGATAAACCATTAATGATAAAGATTCAATTGGTTCTTCAGCTACTAAAATATCCATTTTTACCACATCAGCCTCTTTATATCCTAGGTAATCATAATTAATTGAGGCATAGCCAGAGCTTACACTTTTAATTTTGTCATAGAAATCTGTTAATATTGCTGCTAGTGGTAACTGATAATGAATAATTGCCCTTTTGTCAGTTTCACTTTTACTAGCATTAATATACTCAGTATTAACATATACTCCTTTTTTTTCTTGTGCTAATTGCATAATAGCGCCAATATAATCTTGGGGAGTAATAATATCTAGTCTTACCCAAGGCTCTTCTATCTTTTCGATTCTATCTACTCTTGGCATTCTTTGTGGTGTACGTATAATCTCTTGCTTAGCATCTGTAGTGTGTACCTTATAAGCAACGCTAGGAACAGTAACGATGATATCTAGATTATATTCTCTTCTAAGTCTTTCTTGAAAAATCTCTAAATGCAGTAATCCCAAAAAACCACAACGAAGTCCAAAGCCCAGAGCTTCTGATCTTTCAGTTTCATATGATAAAGAAGCATCATTTAATTTTAACTTTTCTACAGCCTCTTTTAACTTTTCCCAATCATCACCTTCTTTGGGAAATATACCAGCAAAGACCATTGGCTTTACTTCTTGATAACCAGGTAAAGGCTTTACATCTTTATTCTTCTCTAAACAAATAGTATCACCAACTTTAGATTGACTCACCTCTTTAAAGCCTGTGACAATATAACCAATGCTACCAGTTTGAAGACTGTCAGTAGATAAGTATTGTGGTTTAAAGATTCCTATATCCAAAATCTCACTTTCTGATTCACTAGCTATCAATTTTATTTTATCACCTTTATTGAATTCACCGTCAGTAACTCTAACGTATGCTACCACGCCTCTATATTTATCATAATTAGAATCAAATATAAGAGCTCTAGCATAATCCTTCTCTCCTGCTGAAGGTCTTTCTCCTTTATCAACAATATTATCTAAAATATCCTTAACACCCTTGCCAGTTTTACCAGAGGCATATATTATTTCTTCTTCTTTACAGCCCAAAAGATCCATCAACTCCTCTTTACTTTTTTCTAAGTTAGCAGCTGGTAAATCAACTTTGTTTATGACTGGAATAATATTAAGATTTTGATCTAAAGCTAAATATAAGTTCGCTAAAGTCTGAGCCTGTATACCTTGGGTAGCATCAACTAAAAGTACAGCAGTTTCAACTGCTGCTAAAGACCTGGACACTTCGTAGCCAAAATCAACATGACCAGGGGTATCAATTAAATTTAAACGATGCTCTCTGTAATCCATGGTCACAGGTTGCAATTTTATTGTTATTCCCCTTTCTCTTTCTAAATCCATACCATCTAAAAGCTGTGCTTTCATATTCCTGTCTTCTACGGTTTTGGTTAACTCTAGCATTCTATCAGCTAAAGTAGACTTGCCATGGTCAATATGGGCAATAATGCAAAAATTTCTTGTTTTATCTACATTGTATTTCATATAATTATTAAAATTGCTGATTTTGATCAGTATTTTCAATTTCTAAATCTTCTTTTTTTATACGTTTATTTGAACTTTTCAAAAGTATATTAATTTCTTCAACTTTAAGTAAATAACTTATTCCTAAATAGACTATTATACCTAGGATACCAGCTCCTAGCCCTTGCGTAAAGACCCCCCAGAATGTAGTCATGTCTACAAAAAACCAAATCACTATCTTAGATATCTGTACAGCCAAACCTGCTAAGATAGCAGCAATGGAAAACTTTAAAATAGCTGTTAATATATTCATCTCATTAAATGAACCCAACTTAACACGCAAAGATATCCAGAGTAAAAAGAAGTTAAGTATCATGGAGATTGAAAATGATAATGCTAAACCTGCCACACCCATAATAGCTGCTAAATAAAATGAAAGAAAAACGTTTACTACCACTGCAATTAAACCAACATAAAAGGGAGTTTTAGAATCATGACGAGCATAGAACATTCTCACCATTAGTGGCAAGGTAGCTTGAGCAAATAAACTTAGAGCAAAAAAACCTAAGGTATCAATGGTTAAAACAGTATCCTGCCAATCAAACTTACCTGAGCCAAGTATGACACGAATAATTTGAGCTCTTAAGGTAATAAGTAAAACAGTGGAAGGAATAATGAAAAATAATATTTGCTTAAAGGTTTTGTTAAAGACTTTCTTTATTTTCTCATTCTGTCCTGATAATCGAGAAAGAGTAGGAAAAGCAGCAATAGCAAAAGAAACACCAAAAACACCTAAAGGAAAGGACTGAAGATTATTAGCAAAATTAAATACTGTTAATGATCCTGCAATAAGAGTAGATGAAATAATAGTTACAACCAATAGATTAATTTGGCTAATAGCTAAAGTTAAGGTTCTAGGAATCATCATTTTTAATATTTTCCTTAGTCCACTATTTTGAAAATCAATTCTTAGTTGCCAAGTAAATCCTGAAATTAAAGCTGAAGGAACTTGTATTATCATATGTAAAAATGCACCCAAGATTACACCCCAGGCTAAACCAACTGGACCTAAAACTTTAGAAAAATATACTGCACCTAATATTATACCTAAATTATATAGTATCGGAGCTAAAGAATATGCAAAAAAGCGCTTATACGACTGCAGAACCCCAGACAAGACACTTGAAATTCCTAAAAATATTGGTGATAGAAACATTATTCTAGTTAAAGTAACCGTTAACTCTCTTTGCTCAGGGCCAAAACCAGGAACTAAAACATCAACTAAGTAATTAGCAAATATCATACCTAGTATTGATATTGCTACTAAAGATATCATTAATAAATTTAAGACATAGCTACTTAAAAGCCAGGCTTCTCTATTTTTCTCTCTACTGTTTTTACCACTTAAAGAAAAATCATTAATGTATTTGGTAAAAACTGGAATAAATCCTGCAGATAATGCTCCTAAAACAATTAAATTAAAAAGTAAATCAGGCACTCTAAAGGCAGCATAATAAGCATCTAAAATCACACCAGCACCAAACTCGCTAGCCAAAATTTTATCTCTAATTATACCTAAAAACCTAGATAGCACAGAAAAAGAGGCTACCAATATAGCTGCCGCACTAATAGTCTTAGTGGATTTGGAAAATATTCTTTTAAGCATTTCAAGTAATTACCCTTACATCTCCAGCCTTAACTTTATTTTTTTGAACAAATAAAGGATTGATATCTAGCTCTTTGATATCTGGATTTTCTTTAGCTAATTTAGCTACTTGTTGTAGCGCTTTAGCTAAAGAGTTTAAATCATAGACTTCTCTGCCTCTATGACCAGAAAGTAATTGATATATTTTTAATTTTTTAATGACATTTTTAGCCTCAGAAAAACTTAGATCATCAGCGCTATAAACTATATCTTTAATTACTTCAGCATTTACACCTCCCCAACCTATCATAATTAGCGCTCCTAAATTTTTCTCTCTTTTAAAACCAAGTATTAACTCTAAAGAATCTTTTATTTGAGGCTGATAAATTAAATAATCTTCTGCTTTAAGTTGTTTTTTTAATTTATTTCTATAAGTATTTAACTCAGCTTTATTTTCAATATTAGTTATAACAGCTTGCTTGTCAGTTTTATGATTAAAACTAGGACCTACTGCTTTTAAAACCACAGGAAACTGGGAAGCTTTAATTTTATCTATATTGTTTTCTACTTTTTCTGTTTTAAGCACATCAATATCATAATGCTTTAATAGCTCAAATGATTTTAAATAATCTAAAATTTTACTTGATGATTCTAAAATTTTCTTAGTTTTATTATTCCTGCCTTCAGTTTTTTTATATAATCTTATCTTATCTTTACTGCTAAAATAATTTGAGAACTTAAGCAAAGAAAAAACTAAAGGCTCTAAAGTTTTATAAGTTGCCATATTATTACTAGCAAAGATTTCTCTAGCAACTTCTAGACTGGTTCCACCAATAAAGACAGGTATGATTATTTTATTTTTATACTTCTTATTAAGTCTGAGTATATTTTTAGCGGTAGCTTCTATTTCAGTAGAGCTCTGCGGGGTTAATATAGAAATTAAAAGCTTTGACTCTTTTTTATCCAAGAAACCCTGTAAAGCTTTCTTATATTTATCTGCACTAGCATCACCTAAAATATCTAAAGGCTCTGCTCCTAGTTTAAGATTATTTTCACTTAAACTATCTAGGGCCATAACTAGCGCTCCACCAGCATTAGAAACAAAATAAAGTCTTGCTTCTTTTAATATTTGTTCATAATCTTTATTTAAAAGAGATAACCATAAATTTAAAAGGCTAAAAAGCTGATCTAGATTATCTAATAATATAGCACCGCCTCTTTCCAAGGCAGTTTTAGATGCCTGCCATGAACCAGCTAAACTTCCAGTATGACTAAGAGCCATCTTAGAACTATCCTGACTGCGACCAGACTTTATTACTAAACAAGGCTTTTTCTGACTTAATTTACTTAAGCTAGCCATAATATCTGCACCGGAACTTATTTCTTCTAAATATAATACAACTAAATCTATATCTTTATCACTAGCTAAATAATCAAGAATCTGGCTTTCTTTTATTATGGCCTGATTACCTAAACTAACAAAGATATCTAAGTGCAAATTCTTATCATCAAACCAATCAAGCATAGCACTACCTATAGCTCCAGATTGAGAAACGCAGGCAACTCTACTTTTAGATTTTTTTTCTTTTTTCTTAGCAGAGAAAGCGCTAAAACTCAGGTTTAAATTAATATTATTATTAATAATACCTAAACAATTTGGTCCTAATATTTTAATATTATTCTCTTTAGCTATTTCTACAATCCTTTTTTCTCTATCTTTACCTTCTTGACCATCTTCTTTAAAACCGGCACTAATAATGATAATATTTTTAACACCTTTCTGAGCACATTTTTTAACCTCCTCTTCTACATATTTAGCTGGAATTACAATTAAAACTAAATCTATTTTATCCTCAATTTCTAAGATGCTAGAATAAGCTTTTTCTTTTAAGATTCTATTAGCCTTTAAATTAATTGGAAAGATTTTACCCTTATAACCTGAGCTTTTTAGGTTATTTAAAATCTGCCAACCCAATTTCTCTTTATTATTGGAGGCTCCTATAATAGCAACGCTTTGTGGTTTAAATAGTTTGTCTAATTTCATGTTATATTTATTTAACCATCTATACCCCTAAACATAGGCATGCCGCTCTCAGGACTAACTGGCACATAAATAGTGCCTTCCCTGTCTTTCAATTCTTTAATATAAAGATAGTATAGATAATTTGGACTTAGGCTTTCGTTAATGATTGCTTGAGCATCTCTTTGCCCTTCAGCCTCAATTAACTTTCTTTCTTTTTCTTTTTCCTCTTTTTGCAAAATAAATTCATATTTTTGTGACTCTTGCTCAGCCTGCAATTTCTCTTGAATACTGTTAGCTAGATTTGTTGGTAATTTTACGTTTCTAAGTAAAACTTCTTCAGTAATAATCCCCCTGTCTTCTAATAAAGTATTTAAATCTTCATAAATACTAACTGTAGCCTGTTCTCTTTTTTCACTATAAATATCTTTAGAATTATAAGTAGCAATAACTTCACGAATAGTACTTCTAATTACAGGGCGAATAATTTTCCCCTCGTAATTTAGACCCACTTCTTTATAGATATCTGAAGCTTTAGACTCTTCTAGACGATAAAGCACGGTAATGTCTAAGTCTACTTCTAGACCTTCTTTAGTTAATGCAGAAATAGAGTCAACTCCCTTTTTATTACCCTCATCTCCAGTAAAACTCATAGTATAATCTTGAGTTCTAATTGTCATAGTAGTTACCTTGGCTAGTGGGTTGATAAGGTGAAAACCGGAAGATACTTCCTTATCTCTAACTTTACCAAATAAATGATAGACACCTGTTTCACCAGCCTCAACTATAACTATTGAAGAGAAAAATAACCACAAAACTACTAAAACTGCTACACCTAAACCAATAAACTTCTTTATTCTTTTTATATCTTCTTGCTTATTGACATCAATTGTATCCATATTTTTATTTTTATTTATTTTAAATATATTTAAGTTTAATTTATTATTAGCTTTTAATATGTATAAAACAACATATATTAAAAGTAATAAAGTTAAAACGCCACTTAATGCTTTTCCAGCTATACTACTAAGAAAAAAATATAATATAACTGCAAACCACAGGTTTCTTTTGTTAAAAATATCCATATTATTTATTTTTTCCTTATTAATACTAATACCAATATACCAATTGCCAGCCAAAGAAGCAATAGAAAATTAAGGTTTAGATAAGCTAAAACCACCCTTGCTTTAATCATTTCCAGTACTATAAAGCTAAGTAAAGCTAGTCCTAAGATTTTAAAACTTTCTTCTAAAACTACAACTATTTTATTATTTCTTTTATCTTCTGCCATAAATTTTTACCCTCTAAAGTTATATTTATAGAATCTATAACTAAAGCTGAATTTTCTTTATATGAAAAATTAGGAAGTGAAAACATAAAACTGTATTTATCATCCTCACTATAAGCATGACTAAGATCAAAGTTAGCAGTAGCTATTTTCCACTCTCCTTCTTTTTTAACTGCTTCATAATCTGCAATAATATAATCAAGATCAGCTAAATCAGTACTATCATCTAAATCTATCATTTCAGGATTAAAATTAAGTTTTTCATTAAAGCTAAACATGCCACTACTAGCAAGCTCTAAATTTCCTTTCTGTATATTAATCTCATTCCAAGTATTTTTGCTATTAATATCACTTTGAAAGTAATGCTGTTTATATGTATCCTCAATTTTAAAGCTAGCACCCATAAAAGAGATGTTTTGCAAACTAGCGGGATTACTTGTAAGAGCTTTTAAGTCACTGCTATCAGTGTACATCTTTAAATCTCCATCTATTTCTCCTAAATGCACTTTGTTTATAAACACTAAACTATTAGAATTTGTCTTTATTTGCTTAATTACCACATCATCACTAGCTTTTATTTGTACCTTATACAAACCTTCACTTAAGTCATTTGATTTTAAGTTTAAATTTCTTAGTTCTGATATTTCTTTAGATTCTAAACTTACAATACTATCTAAAAATTCTTTGGCAATAACTTGATCTTGATAAAATATAGTCATCTCTATTTTATCCTCTGTGTCATTTTGGTTAAGGTCTTGTACCTCTATGTTTACACTTAAGTCATTACCTGGATGATACATATAGAATTGGTGGTGCCCAATTAGATCTTGTTCTATAGTATATGCTTCTATATCTTCTACTTCATCTTGTGTTAATTTAAATTCTGCTATATTTAAATCCTGAGTTTTAATATTATAGACTGCAGTATTATTTCTAGAAAAATTACTTTGCAAAAAATCATTTAAAGTATTAAAGTTTTTATTTTTCTGTAAAAAGATAAGATTATTGTACTCAGAAACATGCCAAGTATCTATTGCTCTTTCTAAAATAGTATTTTCTAAAGGTTCTAAATAATATTGCCATAAATCCTTATCTGCTAAAAAGCCCATTTCTAAAATTTGTTTATCTGTATTTTCCCATTTATATTTTAATCTCACTTTAGCTTTTTGAAATTGTCTTGGATAATGCAAAGAGAAATAAACAGGGTCAGCAGTTATTTTAACCTTATCACCTAAATCATTAATTCTTTCTTGAGGGGTGAGATTATATATAAAACCAGTTCTTTTAGAAAAGTCTGATGAATAGGTAATTACTCCACTAGGTACAAGTAATTTAATAAGAAAAAATGTTAGAGCTAGGGCCCAAACAATTATTAAAAATATCCTAATTTTTATTCTAAAATTATTTTTCATATTAATATTATATATCAGAAAAGATAAAAGATAAAATAAAAATCATTCCCTTAGGAATGATCTTTATTTTACTTTTTAACTTAAATCTTTCTTTTTATTTTCAAATTCCTCTTTATCAATCTCCCCCTTTGCGTACCTTTTCTTTAAAACATCTAAAGCAGATGTATTTCTATTTTCAACCCTAGTTTGATCTAGCGCCCATTTTATTAATGCAAGTATTCCAATTATTATAAGTACCCAAAAAAGGATCATAATAATCCATGCAAAAGGAATAAAATTAAAGTTCATCATATAGAAAATGATTAAATTTATTAAAATTTACATTTCTATCTTTATTTATTTTTATTATATGCACTTTCATATATTTATGCAAACAAAAAGAGACCCTCAAAGAAGGTCTCTTTATCTAATATCTTTATTTACTCTCTATTTTTCATATACATCTCTTTTCTTTTTTCCGGTATAACCAGTTCCAGCTGGAATCAAACGACCAATAATAACATTTTCTTTTAATCCTTCTAGATAATCAATCTTACCATTAATAGCGGCTTCAATTAAAACTCTAGGAGTTTCTTGGAATGAAGCTGCAGATAAGAAACTATCAGTGCTAAGTGATGACTTAGTAATACCAAGTAGTAATCTTTCTGTCTTAGCTGGTTTTTTAGCATCTTTATTAGCTTGCACTAACACATTCTCTTCAATAACTTCTCCTGGTAATAGATTAGTGTCACCAGATTCAATAATCATATGTCTAGAGAACATTTGTTTAGCAATAATTTCAATATGCTTATCATTTAAAGGTTGACCTTGAGAAGAATATACATATTGAATTTCTCTAATAATATATTTTTGTGCTTCCAACTTATTTCTAAGTCTTGTTAGCTCTCTTAAGTCTAGACTACCTTCTGTTAACTGATCACCTCTTTTTACTTCATCACCATCTTTAACCATGATAGTTGTTCCTCTGGGTATAGCATATTCTTTAGTTTTATTTACCTCTCTTAGAACTGAAACATATTTTTGAGTAATATGCACATCTCCTTTAGCTTTAGCGTTTACTGGCTTACCCTCAATGCTGAAAAGTTCTTCACCTTTATTTACCTTGTCTCCATCTTTAACTTTTACTTTTGGCTCAATTTTCTTTTTACCAGTTTTTCCACTTTCTAATTTATGTTCATTGATAGCTTCACTAAAGTAATATTTATCGCTAGTAGTCCCTTTATAGGTTAAGCTAACTACTTTGGCTTGAGGGTTATCAACTAAAATATCTTTACCATCTTTATCTTTAATAGTTTTTTTAGCCATTTCAATTTTTATCTTACCATCGTTTTCTACTAAAATACCTTTTTTCTTAGGTGGTCTACTTTCAAAAATCTCCTCAACACGTGGTAAACCTTGGGTGATATCCTCTTGACTAGCTACACCACCACTATGGAAGGTTCTCATTGTTAACTGTGTTCCAGGCTCACCAATTGATTGTGCTGCCACAATACCAACAGTAGCTCCTTTATTAACTGGTTTATTAAAGGATAGGTCATAACCATAACACTTACTACATACACCTTTTGGAACCTTACAACTTAGCACTGAACGAATAACAACTTCATCAATATTCTTTCCTTCCAGTTTCTTCATGTGCTCTTCATCCATAAGCTCACCTTTCTTAAAGATAACTTTACCTTTATCATCCTTTAAATCATGTGCTAGGTAACGTCCAATTACTCTCTTTTTAACATCTGTACCAATTTTCTCACTTTCTTCTTGAGTGTATTTAATACCAACATCATCTTTACAATCATCGGTGGTAACAATAATATCTTGAGCTACATCCACTAATCTTCTAGTTAGGTAACCTGCGTTAGCGGTTCTAAGGGCAATATCAGATAAACCTTTACGTACACCGTGAGTAGAAATGAAATATTCTAATACACTAAAACCTTTCTTAAAGTTTCCCTTTACAGGCAATTCGATAATAGATCCAGATGGTGAGGTTACCAAACCTTTCATACCTAAAATCTGAACTGGTTGAGCCCAAGAACCTCTAGCCCCTGATTCAATCATAGAGAATACTGGTAAAATATCCTTTAAACCTTCTTGTGTAATTTCAGAAATTTGATCTTTAATTTGAGTCCAAGTTTCAATAACCTTAGAATATCTTTCTGTTTCAGTTAGAAGACCTTCATCAAATTGCTCTTGAATCATGTCAACTTTCTTACTAGCATTTTCAATTAAGGCATCTTTTTCTTCATAATAAGGAAGGTCACCAAAGCCCCAAGATAAACCTGATTTAGTAATATATTTCAAACTCTTATTCTTTAAATCATCAATAAATTTTACAGTTTCATCTTCACCATAGAGATATAAACATTCTTTAATTAAATTCTTTACTTTACCTTTAGTAACTACTTCATTAATATAGCGAAGTTTTTCTGGTAAAATTTCATTAAATATAGAACGTCCAACTGTAGTTCTTTTTCTTTCTCCATTAATTCTAATAATCACTGTTTCGTTTAAACTAATAAGCTCATTGTCATAAGCTAATTTAGCTTCTGCTTGAGAAGAAAAAGCTCTAAGCTCATTATCCTCTTTTAAGGCTGTGTCTTTATCTTCCAAAGTAATATAATATGCTCCCCAAATAATATCTTGATTAGGGGCTACAATAGGATCACCAGTAGCAGGTTTAAGTAAGTTGTGAGTTGATAACATTAAATCTCTAGCTTCAGCTACTGCCTCTTTAGTTAAAGGAACATGCACAGCCATCTGATCTCCATCAAAGTCAGCATTAAAAGCGCCACAAACTAAAGGATGAATTTGAATAGCTTTACCTTCAATAAGCACAGGTTTAAAAGCTTGAATACCTAGTCTGTGTAAGGTAGGAGCACGATTTAACATTACATAAGCTTCTTTAACTATTTCTTCTAAAATATCCCAAACGTCTTCATGGCCAGCCTCAATATATCGAGAAGCACTTCTTACATTATGCACTATTTCCTGTTTAATAAGTTTGCTAATAATAAAAGGTTTAAACAGCTCTAAAGCCATACTTTTAGGAAGACCACATTCACTTAAATCAAGTTTAGGATTAACTACAATTACACTACGTCCAGAATAATCTACACGTTTACCAAGTAAGTTTTGACGAAAACGTCCTTGCTTACCTTTTAATGAGTCAGCCAAAGACTTAAGTTGTCTTTTTTGACCAGTAGAGGCAGTGACGGTTTTAGCGTGTCTAGCTGAGTTATCAATTAAAGCATCAACAGCTTCTTGTAGCATCCTCTTTTCATTTCTACAAATCACCTCAGGTGCATTTAATTCAATA
This sequence comes from uncultured Gammaproteobacteria bacterium, assembly GCA_964473565.1. GTDB lineage: Bacteria > Patescibacteriota > Patescibacteriia > Patescibacteriales > UBA12465 > JAIPJO01. The sequence goes on along the minus strand of CAYYPI010000001.1, from coordinate 156,252 downwards.
AGTTGTTTTAGACGATTATTCCTATTAATTACCCTTCTGTATAAATCATTCAAATCAGAAGCAGCAAAACGTCCACCATCTAAAGCTACCATTGGTCTTAAATCTGGTGGTATAACTGGCAAGACATTCATAATCATCCATTCGGGGCGAATATTATTATTATTTAAACTTTTAAGTAGTCTTAATCTTTTAATTAACTTATCTTTTCTTGACTCTACAGCCTTCTTTAAATCTTCTTCCAGCTCGGCAATAGTTTTTTCCATGTCAACTCTTTCTAGAAGACCTCTAATAGCTTCAGCACCTATTCCAGCTTCAAACAAATGACCAAACTTTAAACTCATGCTTTGATAAACACTCTCAGAAACTACTTGCAGTGGTTTTAAGTCCTTCAACTCTTTAATAGTTTTGTCAAAATTCTCTGTTAATTCTTCTACTCTTTCCTCTTTCTCACTTTCAAGAGCCTTAGAATCTGCCATTTCTTTGTCCTTGTCTTTACCTTCTTCCTCATTCTTTTTAGCTGCTTTTATTTTTTGTTGATATTCATTTTCAATGCTTTTCTTCTTGTTTTTAAATTCAGTTTTTACTTGTTCAATTGTGGCAAGTCTTAAATCCTCATCAACATTGGTTATAATAAAGCTAGCAAAGTAAATAACTTTTTCTAAAGATTGCATTGTGATATTTAATATCAAACCAATTTTAGAAGAAATACCTCTTAAGAACCAGATATGACTTACTGGAATTTGCAAGCTAATATGACCCATACGTTCACGTCTAATAACACTACGGGTAACCTCTACTCCACACTTATCACAAACAATACCTTTATATCTTATTTTCTTATACTTTCCACAAGCACATTCCCAGTCTTTAGTGGGACCAAATATTTTTTCACAAAAGAGCCCATCTTTTTCAGGTTTTTGTGTTCTGTAATTAATTGTTTCAGGACGAATAACTTCTCCATGAGACCAATCAAGAATCTGTTCCGGTGAAGCTATTTTGAGCCTAATGGCGTCAAAGTCGCTAGTTTTTATTGGATTTAACATAGTATTATATATAATGAAATTTAATTAATAACTTATTTGTTTTCCTCTTCTTTAGTTGTTAAATCTTTTTCATCTTCTTTTTTAGTTTCCTCTTCTTTGCTTTCCTCTTTTTGACTCGCCTCTACTTCTTTAATATCTTTATTTCCCTCAACTTCTTCACTGTCAACAACATCTGCTTGTCCACCTAAGAGTTCTACATTTAAACCTAAACCTTTTAGCTCTCTAATCAAAACATTAAAAGACTCTGGAACGTTTAATTTCTCTATTTCTTCACCTTTAATGATTGATTCATAGGCTTTACTTCTGCCAGGTACGTCATCAGATTTAATAGTCAACATTTCTTGTAAGGTATGAGAAGCTCCGTAACCTTCAAGAGCCCAAACTTCCATTTCTCCAAATCTTTGACCACCAAATTGTGCTTTACCTCCTAAAGGCTGTTGTGTGATAAGAGAGTATGGACCAATTGAACGTTGGTGAATCTTGTCTTCAACCATGTGATTAAGTTTCAACATGTATTTGTATCCTACTGTAATTTTATTATCATAAGTTTCACCAGTTTTTCCATCATAAAGATTGACTTTACCTGCTTCAGGTAAACCAGCTTTTTTAAGCTCTTCTTTAATTTGCTTTTCAGTGATTCCATTTAAAGTAGGGGTAGCGCATTTATAACCTAACTTCTGCGCTGCAAAACCCATGTGAGTCTCTAGTAATTGTCCCAAGTTCATACGAGAGATAATACCAAGGGGTGATAAAATAATATCAATAGGAGTCCCATCTTCCATATAAGGCATGTCCTCTTCTGGAACAATTTTAGAAATAACACCTTTATTACCGTGACGTCCTGACATCTTATCTCCAACTTGTATCTTTCTAAGATTAGCTACTGAAACTTGAATTGATTTTAAAACACCAGCTGCTAATTTATCTCCTTCTTCACGTGAAAATATTTTTACATCCACCACTTTTCCATGTTCACCATGCTCTAAATAAAGTGATGAATCTCTAACATCTTTAGCTTTTTCACCAAAAATAGCTCTCAGCAGTTTTTCTTCTGCAGAAAGAGTTGTTTCACCTTTAGGTGTAATCTTACCAACTAATATATCACCTGAAGAAACTTCAGCACCAATTCTTATAATACCTTCTTCATCTAGGTTCTTTAATTTTTCTTCACTAATATTTGGTATATCATTAGTAATAACCTCTGGGCCTAGCTTTGTGTCTCTAACATCAATAGTATAATTTTCTATATGAATTGAACTGTAAACATCATCTTTTACTAAACGTTCTGAAATAATAACAGCATCTTCATAGTTATACCCTTCCCAAGTCATGAAGGCTACTAGCACATTTCTACCCAAAGCTAACTCATCTTTATCAATAGCTGGACCATCACTAAGACTTTGTCCTTTCTTAACCTTATCACCAACACTAATTAAAGGATGTTGATTAATACAAGTGGAAGAATTAGAACGTAAAAACTTATTAAGATTATATTTATATGTTTTTCCTTTACTTGATTTTAATTCAATAGTTCCTGAATCAGCTTTTGTAATAACTCCAGCCTCATCAGCTAAAATAACATGACCAGAATCAATAGCTGCTCTTCTCTCTATTCCTGTTCCCACTATCGGAGATTCACTCTTAATTAAAGGAGTAGCCTGACGTTGCATGTTTGTTCCCATCAGTGATCTCTGACCATCATTATGTTCTGTAAAGGGAATTAAAGAAGTAGCAATAGAGATAATCTGATTAGCTGCTACACCAATAAATTCAATATCCTTTACATCTGCTCTAGCAGGATTACCATACTTTCTTACCTCAAACTCTTCAACCATAATTTTTCCCTTGCTATCATTAGGGATAACACTAGAAGCAGTGATATGTTTTTCTTCTGAAAAAGCATCTAAGTATACTATTTCATCAGTAATATAACTACCAGTTTTAGTATGCTTAACTTTTCTATAAGGAGTTTCTAAAAATCCATATACATTTAATCTGGCATAACTAGCCAAATGACCAACTAAACCAATATTTGGACCTTCTGGAGTAGCAATTGGACAAATTCTACCATAGTGAGTAGCATGCACGTCTCTAACATCAAAGCCAGCTCTTTCACGAGTTAGACCTCCAGGACCCATAGCAGACAATCTCCTTTTATGTTCTAACTCAGCTAAAGGATTGGTTTGATCCATGAATTGTGAAAGCTGAGAAGACATGAAAAACTCTTTTACCACACCAATAACTGGACGAGCATTAATTAATTTAGTAGGACTAATTGCTCCTAAATCAGTAGTACTCATTTTATCTTTAATAATTCTTTCCATACGAGCTAAACCTACTCTAAAACGATTTTGCACTAAACCACCAATAGCGCGTATACGACGATTACCTAAGTGATCAATATCATCTTCAGGTTCTTTAGTGATGTTTAGTCTAATTACTTCTTTAATTATTAAAATTAAATCTTCTTTTCTAAGAATTCTATTATCCTTATTATTTTCTAAATTCAAATCAAAACGTCTGTTTAACTTATAACGTCCAACTCTACCAAAATCATATCTATCAAATCTAAAAAACATGGAATAAATAAGCTGACGAGCATTATCAGTAGCAGCTAAGTCACCTGGACGAATTCTTTTATATACTTCTTGCAAACCTTCAGCTTCATTTTTAGCTAAGTCTTTAGCAATAGTTGCTTCAATGTATGAACTCTCTTCTCCTTCATTTTTTAAATCAACATTCTTAAAAAGATTAATCAATTCTTCATCAGTTTCATAACCAAAAGCTCTAAGGAGTGAAGTTACGGCAACTTTTCTCTTTCTATCAATTCTAACCCAAATTACTTTATTAGCATCAGTTTCAATTTCTAACCAAGCACCACGATTAGGAATAATTTTTGCACCATAGCATTTTTTACCTTTTATATAATCTGCGGTAAACATTACTCCTGCGCTACGTATAAGCTGTGAAACCACTACCCTTTCAATACCATTAACAATAAAGGTTCCATTATTTGTCATTAAAGGAAAATCTCCCAGATAAACTTCTTGGTTTATCACTTGCTTCGTCTTTTTATTTAAAAGTCTAGTTTTAACTCTTAGCGGAGCTTCATAGGTTATATTTTTTTGCCTACTTTCAACTTCATTGAACTTAGCTTCATCCAAATAATAATCTTCAAAATACAATTCCAGTTCTCTACCGCTAAAATCAACTACTGGAGAGATTTCATCAAAAAGCTCAACTAAGCCTTCTTTAAGAAACCATTCATATGAGTCCTTTTGAACTTCAATTAGTTCAGGCATAGGTATAGCCTCAACGAAATCCGTAAAAAATTGTCTAGAGCTTGTTTCCGTTTTAACGGAAGTTTTGTTTTCTGCCATATATTTTATCTAATTTATTTATACAAATAAAAATTGCTCAAGCTTACTTGAGGTATCTAAAATATTTGATTGTTAGCTTAATAATTTCACTTTATAAAACCTGCCTTAAAGCATGGGGCTAAAGTTTTTTAGAGTATTTGCTCGTTATTTCAACAAAATTCAGGGTTTTTTTCTATAAAAATAACAAAAAAAACGGGATTATAGCCTAAAAATCTGGAGCTTATTCCGTTTTCTTATGAAAATCTTATCTATATTTAGATAAATATTAATATTATTAATAGAAGTATTTAGTATAATATTATATAAAAATTTATTTGTCAACTATTTTAACTTAGAGAGAATTTCATCTCTAGCAACAACTCTTTCATCCCATTTAAACTTTTTACCATTAGCCATACAAATAGCCTGCTCCGATCCTTTACCAGTAAGTAAAACGATGTCATTTGCTTGTGCTAATGAAATTGCTTTTCTAATAGCTTCCCTTCTATCTAAGATTTCAAAAAGGTTTTCTTTTGGTTTCTTACCAGCATCAACTGCACCTTTAGCCACTTGTCTAATAATTTCCATAGGGTCTTCATCATAAGGATCTTCATTACTAACAATCACATAGTCAGCATTTTGTGCAGCAATCTTACCAAGCTCTGGTCGCCTATCTTTATCTCTGCCACCACCAGCAGAGCCAAGCACATGTATTATTTTTCCATTAGTGCCAAGCTTAGGATAATCCCTTAAAACTTCAACAGTATCATATAGTTTTTGTAAAGCTCTGGGTTCATAGGCATAATCAACTATACATAAAAAGTCTTGTCCCTCTCTAATTTGTTCTAATCTCCCGGGAATTCCTTTTATACTCTCTAAACTAGCTCTTATTTTCTCAAAACTAATATTTCTTACTTCCCCTACAGCCACTACATTTAAAACATTACTAACATTAAATTCTCCCAGTAACTGTAGATTAATCTCTTTATTATTAACCCTAAAACTAGTGCCTTTATTGCTAACTAAAATATTATTATATGAAAGTATCTCTAATTCTTTAGCTAGAACTTTGTTTTCATCCTGTAAAATTTCTAAGTACTCATCTTGACTCTTGTGAGTATAAGCAATTTTTGCTTGTGCCCAGAATTTTAAGAAATCAGGTGCATGCTGATCATCACCGTTAGCTATAATTGTTTTTTTCACTTTATTAAGCTCTAAACTTTTTAACTTAGATGGTTTAGCTACAACTCTATGTTCATCATCAGTGTATTTTATTTTACAAGATTTCAAATATTTAAATAATTTTTGTTTTGCCTTCTTATATTTTTCAAAACTACCATGAGACTCAATATGCTCAGGAAATAAACCAGTAAAAATAAGTAAATCATAATTTACGCCCACATGCCTAAACTGCCTAATCCCCTCTGAGGTGGTTTCAATAACAGCATACGTGCAATTATTTTTTAACATTTTCTTAATTAAATGTTGAGTAAAACTTCTACCTGGCATAGTCATTTTCTTGGTGTTTAACCAATCGTCGTTACCGTCTGAAAACATAGCGGTAGAACTATAACCAACCTTAAAACCTGATTCTCTTAGTGTTTTAGCTATTAAATAAACACTACTAGTTTTGCCAGTGGTGCCAGTAACACCAATAACAATTAACTTGTCACTAGGTCGTTTATAGTAATAACTAGAAAGTATTGACCACAGATAATGATAAGTTGGTAATACAATCTTAAATACTTTCTTTAACAATTGTTTTATTTTATATAAATATTTCATATATTTTATTTAGAAAAATACATACCTTCATCCCACCAATCATCTTTTTCCTCTTCTTTATTGTTTTTATTATCTTTATTTTTATCTGCATTATTTTTATCTTCCTTAACTTTTTCCCCTTCTTCATCGGCGCTCTCATCATCATCTATATTATCGCCTTCATCCTCCTCCTCTAAGTCTTCTTCCTTTGTAATTTCTTCAGTTTCTTCTTTATTATTTTTTTCCTCTTTATTTTCCTCATTATTATAAGTATCATCCTCAATATCTTCATCACTGAGATCTTTATCTGATGAAACAGGGAAAGCTTCATCTGTTTCTACGGGCTCTTCTTTATCTTCTTGTATTTCTTCAGTATCATCTTCTACTACTTCTTCTTCATTATCATCAACATCATTCTCACTATATTCACTGCCATCATCACCGCCTAAATAGCTATCAGGAGCTTCTGACTCCTCTTTGTTGTGTAAGCTAACACCACTTGTACCTTGATCAAGTAAAGCTTCATATTGCTCTTTAGAAACTAAAACTTCTCTTGGCTTAGAACCATTACTAGGACCAATAATTCCAGACTCTTCTAGATTATCTAGAATACTAGCTGCTCTGCCATAACCAATTCTAAGTCTTCTTTGCAGCATGCTAGTAGAGGCTTTATTTGCGTTAATTACTATCTCTTTTGCTTCCTCTAAAAGTTCATCTTCATCGCCACTAGTACCATCTAGACCAACCCCTCCCATTCCTTTAACTTGTTGTCTTTCAGTAACATCATCCAAATAATCTGCCTCACCACTCTTTTCTTTTATGTAATCACATATATCTTTAATTTCTTTATCACTAACATAAGCACCTTGAAGTCTCTTTGGTCTACTTGTATCAGGGGTACTAATTAACATGTCTCCTTGTCCTAACAGTTTTTCTGCTCCAGCTGTATCTAATATAGTCTTAGAATCAATAGCTGAAGTTACAGAAAAAGCTATTCTAGCAGGAATATTAGCTTTGATAAGGCCGGTGATAACATCAACACTAGGTCTTTGTGTAGCTAAAATTAAATGTATACCAACAGCTCTAGCCATTTGTGCTAAACGAATAACACTGCCTTCAATATCTTTACTAGCTGCTACCATTAAATCAGCTAACTCATCAATTATGAAAATAATATATGGCATCTTGTCTTTTCCTTTGGCTGTCATTAATTCATTATATGAGGCAATATTTTTTTTCTTGTGTTGTTGTAAAGTATCAAAACGTCTATCCATTTCATTTAAACACCATTTTAAAGCATTGATAGTTTTAGGCACTTCAGTTATAACTGGTGTGAGTAAATGAGGGATACCATTATATATAGGTAGCTCTACTCTTTTAGGGTCAACCATGATAAAACGTAAGTCATCAGGATTGTTTTGGTATAATAAGCTAATAATAATTGAATTTAAACATACTGATTTACCTGAGTTAGTAGCACCTGCTACTAATAAGTGAGGCATTTTAGTAATATCATAAAACCAAGTACCACCAGTAACATCTTCACCCAAGGCCATTAATAAATTAGTTTTTCTCTTAGCAAATTCCTCTGTTTTAAGCATTGCCTTTAAACCAACCATGGCTTTTGTTTTATTAGGCACTTCTATACCTACCAAAGATTTTCCAGGAATAGGAGCCTCTATTCTTATTGGATGTGCTGCTAAAGATAAAGAGAGGTCATTACTTAAAGCTGTAACTTTAGAAAGCTTAACACCTTCTGTTGGTTTAAAGGTATATTGAGTTACAGTTGGCCCAACACTAGCTTTACCCATTTCTACACTAATACCAAAATTAGCTAATGTCTTTTTAATAATATTATTATTATCATCAATATTTCCCCCAGCTGCCTTTCCTTCTTTATCTTTTAAAAGATCTAAAGGTAAATCAATTTTTAATCCTTTGCTCTTCCATTTATTAACTGAATTCTTAGTTTTTGTATTTTTAACAGCTTGTTCTATATCCGCACTAGCTGAAACAGCTTTTTGAGAAAAAACCACAGCTTCACTCTCCTCATCATCTTCTTCTTTATTTTCTGGTAGAAAGAGATTCTCATTTTCCTCTTCTACTTCTTCAAATTCTGCTTCACTATAATCTTTCTCTCTCTTTTTAAAAATAGAAGCTATTAATCTAACTGGAGCTAAAAGCCAAGTACCTTTTGGCAAGATATGAGATAAAGGACGATTAAAGATAAGTATCCATGAAATTAAGAATAAAGCGATAAGCACAGCTAAACCTCCCCAAAAACCAAATAAATTAGAAAAAAATACTGACAAGTATAATCCTAAATATCCTCCTGCCTCTTTAGCATTAGCTAAATTTATCCATTCTTTTTTATCGTAGAAAAAGGTAAAAAGAGATTGGTAAGTAATGAAAAGAAAAAATAAACCAACATAGTGAGCAGCTTTAATCTGCTTTTTCTTGTTTTGATACCAAAGACTTGCCCAAACAACAATTAAAATAGGAAACAACCATTTACCCCAACCAAAAGCAAGTCCTAGTCCTTGAGCTATATAAGTACCTGTTTTTCCACCCTGACCAAAAAGTCCAAAAGCACTGATAATAGCAAGCACTAATATAAAAATTAAGATTATACTTTGCTTAACATTTGCTTCTAGATTTAACTTAGGCATAGCAATATATTCTAATGCTTCCTTTTTCTTTTTCTTTCTTCTTCTAACCATATTATTTAAGTAAATTTTTATACAGTTTCAAGTATTTTTTAGCAGAGCTATCCCAAGAAAAGTCTTTTTTCATGGCCTTAACTTGCATTTTTTTAAATTTCTTAGGCTCCTTATGATAAACATCAACAGCTCTTTTAACAGCTAAATAAAAAGCTCTAGCTGAAAACTTTGTGAATATAAAACCAACACTTTCATCAACAGTATCTTTCAAACCTCCAGTAGCACGAACTATTGGTAGAGAACCATAGCGCATAGCAATCATTTGTCCTAGACCACAAGGCTCAAAACGAGAAGGCATTAAAAAGAAATCAGATCCTGCATATATCCTCTGAGCCATGTCTGAACTAAACATTATCTTGACTGCTAATTTCTTAGGATACTTTTTAGCTAGTTTTTGTAAATAATCTTCATACTTTTTTTCTCCAGTGCCTAAAACAACTACTTGCATTTTTAAATCATTAATTAACTTATCTTCAATTAACTCTAAGCCCTTTTGCCAGGCTAGTCTAGAAACCATGGCTACAAGAGGTATATTTTCATTTACCTCTAAATTCATTTCCTTTTGCAAGGAGCTTTTATTTTCAAGTTTTTTCTCAAGACTGGAAAAACTATAGTTTTTTGTAATACTTGTATCAGTAACAGGATTAAAAGCTTCAAGATCTAATCCATTTAAAATTCCACTTAACTTATCTTGATTCTTTTTTATAACCCTATGTAATCCACCACCCTGTTCTTTTTTGCTTATTTCCTTAGCATAAGTAGGACTAACAGTATTTAAGAGGTCACAATTAAATATTCCTTGAACCATTAAATTAATATCTCCATCTCTAGCATCTTTACTCAAGCTCTCCATTGAGGCTGTGCTTAAATTAGCATTTTTTAATACTCTAGGGTCAGCCTTTCCTTGATAATTTAGATTATGAATAGTGTAGAGAGTTTTTGCATCTTTTGAATATATATAATCTGAGATTTTAACTAAGTTTGTGAGTAAGGCTGTGTGAAAATCATGTGCATGGATAACATCAGGTTTAAATTCTAACTCTGATAATGCGTATATTACAGACAAGCAAAAAAAGGAAAATCTTTCTGGATTATTTCCCCAATAGACCTCTTTTTTAGAAAAATACTTTTTATTATCAATAAAATAAACTGGTATCTCAGTTTCGGGTAAATAAGCTAAATAAATATCAATTGTTTCCATAGTAGTAGCTGAAGGTACTTTTACATTTTTATGAATTCTTTCTAGTTTATATTTTTTTTCATCAATACTTCCATATTTAGGCATCATAAGTCTTACATCCACTCCTAATTTTTTCATTGCAGGAGGCAAAGACCCTACCACATCAGATAAGCCTCCCACCTTTGCAAAAGGGCTTATCTCGGCTGAAGTCATTAAAACTTTTATTTCTTTATTTTTCATAATTTTATTTATCTATGATTTTTTTATATAAATTCTCATAATCTACAACCATTTTCTCTAAAGAAAAGTTCTCTTCTACCCAGGCTCTACAATCTTTCCTTTTTATTTTATCAATACTTCTTAGCGCCTCAAGCATCTCATTATAGTTTTTTACCACATAACCTGTTTTTCCCTGACTAATAACTTCAAGTGGAGAACCATTATCATATGATATTACTGGTGTTCCCAGAGCCTGCGCTTCAATTAAACTCATACCAAAGGCTTCAAACATGGTCTCTATAGGGTGTAATAAGCACTTAGCATTTCTAAGTAAATCTATTTTTTCAGCAAAACCAAGTTCTCCTTTATATATAATCTGTTCATTATCAATATATGGCCAAAAATACTTATCTAAATAATCCTGATCACTATCATTAATCTTTCCAGCAATAATTAACTTTTTATTTAAATCTTTTGCTAACTTTATTGCTAAATGTGGACCTTTTTGTGGTGAAACTCTAGCTAAGAAAACTAAGTAATCTTGACTTTTTGCCTGCCAAGGAAAACTTTCTAAATCAAGCCCATTATATATTATACCTTGAAAATTGAGAAAATTAAATTTTCTAGCTATAGCTTTAGAAATACCAACAAAATTTTCCTGGCTATATTTTTTTAAAATCTCCATTTCTTGATCAAAGAACTCTCCATATCTAATTGAATGTACAACAGGTGTTTTTCCAATACCAGAAAAGAAAAGGCTTTTATGCTCTACAGCACAATGTATAATATCAAAATCTTCTTGTCTTTTAAAGGCGCCGGCAATATTATCAAATTCTTGTATTTCACTATAATCATTTGCAAAGGGAGATTCTCTTACAGCTACTAATTCTTTTGCTTTAGTTTTAGAATCACCAGTTGCAAATAAGCTAACCTCATGACCTTTATCACTTAATCCATTAACTAAATTACCAATAGCTGCACCAGTACCGCCTGTTGACTGCGCTGATGTGGGCTCCCATAATTTAGAAATTATAGCTATTTTCATGTTTATTTAATAATCTTATATATTTTTCTTAAATAATCTGATTCAATATTAAACCATTGCCAAGCATGCTGTAAGGTAAAGTGTTGACCTGTTGGTAAATGGAAATCAGAACCTCCTGTTTCAATCCAATCATATTTTTGTGCTAAATACTGACAATAGACTATAGAGCCAATAGTATGATGAGGGGATAAAACTTCAATGCCATCAATTCCTAATTTATGTAACTTTTCAGGTAAGTTTCCTCTATATTTATTATACTTACCTGGATGACAAAAAATAATCTGTCCTCCTATTTTTTCTCTTAATTTAAAAACTCTTTCAATATTAATATAGGCCTCTCTTAAACGAGCATGTTCTGAATTATAGAAATATTCTTTTAAAATATCATCTTCTAAAGGATTAGTATTTTCTAATTCTTTATGTACTCTAGTTTTATTTTGAAAGTAAAATTCATTAGCTACCTTATTAACTGCAATATAGTGAGTAAACTTATCTAATATTTTTTCAGTGTTTACTTTATAACCTTGCTCTTTTAATTTATTTAAAGATTTTCTTACAATCCCTTTTCTTCTAATTTGAGTTTCTCTGAGTAAATTATGAAGCTCTGGATCTTTATCATCAAAATTATACCAAAGAATGTTAAAGTGCCTGTGTTCTAAATAAACATACAACTCAATTCCTGTAATAACTTTGATATTAGCTTTTTTTGCGTATCTTTTGAACTCATCTTGACCCCTAACAGTGTTGTGGTCAGTTAAAGCAGCTAATTTAATATTATTTTTAGCTAAAAAACTAACCAATTTTTCTGGGCTAAAGAAACCATCTGAATAAGTAGAATGAACCTGTAAGTCAATTTTCATAAAATTATTTAAACACCTTTATTAAATCAAAATAAGATGAATTTAATTCTTCCAATAAATTCTTAGCCCTATCAGGATGGTAATGAGTGCCCATTAATAAAAAGGTGGCTGTACGTAAGGCTGTGAAGTGATAATAATTGGAAATACGCTTTTTTAAATTCTCATCTAGCTTTATTTTAGCATTATCAAAGTAATTATCCAAAAATATATGTTGCAGCTTTAAGGCATAATCACTATCACTAATCTTTCTGCCCACCATATAAGATATTTGTTGCAAAAAAGTACCTATATCTCTAGCAAAGTCTCCTAAGCATAAATCTGTAAAATCAATAACAGCAATCTTCTTGGCTCCCATTTTAATAATATTTTCAGGATGAGCATCTCCATGTACTAAAAACAACTTATCAGTATTTTGCAAAAACTCGTCTTCATATTTAATAAAATAATCATAGGCTTTTTCATATAAATCTAAATAATGAGGCTCTTCATTTTTGATTGCTTCTAAGACATGTTTTTTTCCAGGTAGAATACTTAAGATGCGACTATTTTCAGGATTGAAATTCTTAGCATCACTAGTATCTAAACTGTGTAATTTAACAAACCATTTAGCAGTTTTAGCAGCCACCTCTTCTATGGCCTTAAAATCATGCTCTTTAATATAATGATAGAGATTATTACCCTTTACGCCGCGATAAAAAACAGCATTAAAGTTTTGACTAAAATACATAGGCCTAGGAATAGTTCTATAACCTTGCCCAAAGCCTTTCTCCCATAAATAGTGTAGGGCTTCATAAACATTATATCTTTTTTCATGAGAGTGAGCTGAACAAAAAATAGGTAGTTTCTTTATTTTTTTAATATCATCAATTATTTCCACAAAGCTAACTTCATATTCACAGACAACATGATAGGCTAACTCCTCCCAAATCATTTTTTTATGAGGTATTATTTTTACCTTTTTTATATCAGAAAACTGTGGATATAGTGGTAATATGTTTTCTATAAAATAATTTCTAATATAATCAGAATCAAATAGTTTTTTAGCTTTATTCATATTTACTTTTTCCAATAATATTGCCAATGTCTTTTCCAAACCATGGCCTTAATTTTTAAATATATTTTTTCTGCTTTTAATTTAAGTCCTCTTAATTTTTCATCCTCCAAAGACCTGATAGATTTAATCAGCTCTTCTAAACCTCTCTCAATTTCATCGGGGTTCCAGGCGTAAGGTCCAAAATTATGTTTAAAATCCTTAGCTGAGGCCCACCAAAAAGTACAACTAGCTAAACCTCTTTCAAGGTGCCAGCGTGCCCACTTATAATTTTTATCCTGCTTGTTCTCCTTCAAGCTTACTAGTGCCAAGTTTGCTAGTTTCCATAATTCTTTATGAATAACATTATTTCTACCATTCCAAAGTATATAAGGCTGATTTGCTTGCAGTTCTTTGGGCATAGACTCCCAGCTACAAGCTAATGGCTTTATTTCTAAAACCTCTTTATCTTTAATATATTCACTAATAGTCTTAGTTTCAAGCTCAGGTATTTTTAAACATTTTTCCAACTCTGCACTTGGATCTTGATGTCTGAGCCCATATAGTTCGCCATCGGTAGCTGTAATAATTAGAGCTTCATCTTTCTTCTCTTTTAAACTAAGGATTAAATCTGGAACATAAGTATTAGATTGTCTGCGAGACCTAAAAATAATTTTAAGCTTACTTTCTTTATCTAAATAAACTTTTTCAAAATCAACTTTATCTAATTCTCCTTGATAGGCAATCTCATCCAATATTATCCACTCATAACCTAAGTCTTTAATAATCTTGGCTGACTGTGGACTATAAGCCATTTCTGGAAAGAAAAATCCTTTAGGTTTTTTCTCTATATTTAAATACTTCTTTAAAGCAGCTTCTTGCTCTAAAACCTGCTTTCTTATTTCATGTTCAGGTAACAAAGGAATTACTGGATGATATGAGGCGGTAGAAACTAACTCTATTTGTTTTTTTTCATACAATTCTTTAAAGCCATCAATTAACCATTGATAACCTAAATGATCCATTTGATAAAGCAAACAAGCATTAATATTAATAGTAAACTTGATATCAGGATTTTCTTGTAATGCTTTTAAAATTCTAATATAACTATGCTCTATAGCTTCTTTAACATAGTAATCATTGGTGTTAGCTGGTTGATATAAGTGTATAAAATTAATCCATTTCATAGTATTTCTTGATTATTTCTTTAATACTCTTTTATATAACTCAATATATTTTTTAGCTGGTATCTCCCAGCTGTTTGATTCTCTCATAATTCTTTTTAAAATCTTAGTCCATAAAGATTTATTTCTCCTAGCTTCTAGCGCTCTAATAATTGCTCCATAAAAAGCAAAAGGATTTTCAGCTTTAAAGGTAAAGCCAGTTCCCTTTTTAGTGCTAGGATCAAAATCATTAACCGTGTCGTAAAGACCTCCTACCTCTCTAACAATCGGAACGCAGCCATAACGCATAGCAATTAATTGATTAATGCCACAGGGCTCATGATTTGATGGAAGTAAAAAGAAATCAGAGCCAGCATATAATAAGGTTTCTTCCTCTTGATTAAAAGATGACCATGCTAACTTTTTAGGATTCTCTTTAACTAATTTTTTTATAGGCTTAAGATAATTCTTATCACCATCACCCATAAATATTATTTGCACATTCAAGTTAAGTAATTGAATGATGGTTTTTAAAATTAAATCAAAACCTTTCTGGAAAGTAACTCTTGAGGTGGTGCAAAAAACTGGAATTTGAGAATTAATAGGAAGATTATATTTATTTTGTATATATTCTTTATTTAAATTCTTAGCTTCTATATTTTCGTAGGTATAATTTTTAAAAATATTAATATCATTTTCAGGATTATAGGTGTTATAATCAATTCCATTTATTATTCCAAAAAGTCTATTGCTCCTATTTTTTAAAATCCTATGCAAATCCTGACCAAAACTTTTAGTTATAATCTCATCTCTATACTTCTCACTAACCGTATTTATTATATCTGCTGAAAGTATGGCTCTTTTAGCAAAATTAACATATTCCACATCAGGGTTACTAATATGAGGTAACCTACTATGTCCATAATCTTTTTTTGCTGCTGGCACCTGCCACCAATTCTTACCAAACTGGAAAACAAGATTGTGAATAGTAAAAATAGTTTTGGCTTTTTTTAAAGTTTTTGAATAGCGAAAATCTGTTTTTAAGTAATATGGAATTAAGCCAGTTTGCCAATCATGACAATGAACTATATCAGCTGAGAACTTTAACATAGATATCAACTTTAAAGAAGCTACATTAAAAATTAAAAACCTAGCATTTTCATGTTTAGATCCATAAAGAGCTTTTCTCTGTGAAAAGTATTTAGCATTTTCTATAAAATAAACAGGCAAACCATCCATAGCATAGCCTTGCCAGTAGTTAATCCTCACGGCTTCTTTAGAGTTAAGGTAAACCTTAACATTAGAAAAAATTAATTTTAAATTATGTTTTTCTTTGTTTATGACCTTACCATATAAAGGAGTAATTACTCTAACTTCATGACCTAATCTAAATTGAGCTTTAGGTAATGATCTAGTAACATCCCCCAGTCCTCCAGTTTTAGTAAATGGAGCTATTTCTGAAGCAATATGGACAATTTTTAATTTTTTCATATTTAATTAAATTTTAAAGTTGATGATGCACAAATTGCTACAGCCAAGGCGTCAGCAGCATCATCTGGTTTAGGTATCTCTTTTAAATTAAGTAATAGCTTAACCATTTTTTGCACCTGTCCTTTTTGAGCCTGACCAAAAGCAGATACAGCTTGCTTTACCTGTCCTGGAGTGTAATGAACAATATCTACTTTAGCAAGCATGGCAGATAATAATATTATTCCTCTAGCTTGAGCAACGATTAAAGCGGTGGCTGTGTTTTTATTGAAAAATAACTCTTCGACTGCAAACAAATCAGGTTTATATTTTTTTATTATCTCTTGAAGATCTTGATGCAGTAAAAGCAATCTCTTTTCTAAAGGCTGTTTAGGCTTAGTTACAATTGAACCATAATCCACACACTCCATTTTATTGTTATCATACACACGAATTATGCCATAACCAGTGTCAGCAATACCTGGATCTATACCTAATATATGTTTATACATAATTATAATTTTAAATTTGTATAATAATCAGATACATCTTCATCATCCTCCAGAGCATTAACAAAATTCTCTACCTTAGCCCTATCTTCTTCTGTTATATCTTGCTTTTCTTTAGCTATATAATCTAAATCAGCTGATTCAATCTTAATATTCTTCTTTTCTAAAACTTCTTTTACAGTTTGTAGATCACTTACTTGGGTGTAAACAACATAATCTTCTTCCTCTATTTTAATATCCTGCGCTCCAGCATCAATTAATTCTAATTCTAAATCTTCTTCATTTATACCCAAATCACTTAGCTGTGCTTTTTCAAAGCTAATTACACCCAGCTTGTCGAAATTCCACATCACTGAACTTAAGGCGCCACCATATTTACTAAAAATATGTCTAATTGATGAAGCACTTCTATTTTTATTATCTGTTAAACACTTAACAATAAATTGTGAATTAGCTGGTCCAATTCCTTCATAATATAATTCTTCAATTTGATCTCCTGCTAATTCTCCAGTACCTCTTTTAATGGCTCTCTCAATATTATCTTTGGGCATGTTAGCAAGCTTGGCTTTATCTATGGCCATGCGCAAAGTAAAATTAGAGTCAACATCTGACCCTTTTTCTTTAACTGCCATAGTAATAAGGTTACTTATTTTAGTGAATATAGCACCTTTTTTAGCATCGTTTGCAGCTTTTGCTCTTTTAATTGTAGACCACTTAGAATGTCCTGACATAAATCTCTTATTAAAAATTACAAGGCAAATTTTACTTGCCTTTCTTTTTTTATCTTATCTTAAATTGAAATAAAAATCAATCTCTAATATAATATAAAGACAGAGAGTTTTTAAATAATTATAGACTTAAATATAATAATATTATGAAAATTATAAACCTCGATCAAGCCACTATTAATGCTTTAAAGTTTTTCAAAAAAAATCCTCCTCAAAAACTAAATTTAAAAAATAAGAAATTTCCCTTTGTAGTTGGCTCGGGTAATGCCTATAACACCGCTAATATTCTTTTTGCTCAAAATCCTGCCATTATTGCCAGTGAAAGTAATTTCAAAGAAGTGCTAAGTAATTATAAGCCTTTAATTAAAAAAGGTTTAAGTAAAGAAGCTATTATTATTTCTGCTTCTGGAGAAAAAGACTCTATTTGGGAAACTAAACTTTCTAACGCAGTGGGTTTAAAAACAACTCTTATTACCTGCAGTAAAAACTCCTCAGCAGCAAAGCTAGCAAATAAAGTAGAAACATTTGAAAAGCTGGCAGAGCCATATACTTACAATGTTTCTACTTATATGGCTATGATTTTAGCTAGTACAGGAGAAAAGGCTGAATATATTTTAAAACAATTACAAAGCTTAAAGCTTCCAAGAAACTTTAAGAATTATAAAGCCTATAGTTTTATTCTACCTGATAAATACCAAAGTATTGCTCCTATGTTAGAGATAAAGCAACGTGAACTTTTTGGACCTAAAGTAAATATTAAAGCTTTCAGCCAAGGAGAAGCTCGTCATGCTAAGTATGTTATTCCTTGGCAACAGGAGTTAGTAATTAGTATTGGTAAAAAAAACAAATACTTTGGCGACAAAAATAGTCGCTGGGACATAAAGATTGCTAAAAATCATGACTATGCTTATATGCTAGCTTTAACTTATTATTTAATGGGCAAAATTCAAGAAGCTAAACCTGATTACTTCAAAAAGAATATAAAAAATTACACACAAGAATATGGCCCCAAAGCTTATGGCAAAAATAAAGCTTTTGATCTGATTGTGCCTGGTAGTGATAATATCTAGTGACAGGGAATAATAATAATGAATAAAAACTTATATAAAACAATATCTATAAACTATTATCATTTTAAGAACAGAATTAAGCTATTCTCTGGTTTCATCAAGAATTATTCTATCTTTAAAACCACCTCTTTTTTTTAATTTATCTTTTCGAATTTGTTCCAATTTTTTCTTGTCAAAATTATAAAAATCACATAAAGCATAAACTACCTCAAGAATATCAGCAAGCTCCTCTTCGTTTGAATCTTCAAAAAACTCATTAACTTCTTCTTGAAGCTTAGCTCTTAATTTTTGTTTATATTCTTCATCAGAAGCAATATGCACAATTAAAGCTATCTTCTTGCTTTTAATAATTTGAGGAATTTTATCTCTAACAAGTTTGTTATATTTCATAATAATTACTAATAAAAGGCTGAAATTTTATAATCTTAGTTATTTCTTCACTTTAGCCTGATTCTTTACTTCTTCTTGTAATTTCTTAATCTTTTTAGGATCTCCTAGATAATAATGTCTTATTGGTTTTAAATTTTTATCCAATTCATAAACCAAAGGTATACCGGTAGGTACATTTAAATCTGCTATTTCTTCTTCTGATACTTTATCTAAATACTTAATGATTGCTCTAAGGCTATTTCCATGAGCAGAGACTAAAACTTTTTTCCCAGCTTTAATATCTTTGGCAATAACTTTGAGCCAATAAGGCTTTACTCTCTCTACTACATCTTTTAAACTTTCTGTTAAAGGAATTAAATTTTTATCAATATCTTTATATCTTGGGTCCTTTCTGGTATAATACTTATTAGTTTTGGTAATACTTGGTGGCCTCACGTCATAACCACGTCGCCATTGAAATACTTGTTCTTCACCAAATTTTTTAGCTGTTTCCTTTTTATTAAGACCTTGTAAATTACCATAATGTTTTTCATTCAGACGCCAATCCTTAATAACTGGAATCCACATTAAATTCATTTGGTCTAGGATAATTTGTAAAGTTTTAATTGCTCTTTCTAAATAAGAGGTATAAGCAACATCAAAATAAAAACCATTTTCTTTTAGAATCTTACCCGCCTCAATAGCTTCATCAATGCCTCTTTTAGTTAAATCAACATCGGTCATTTTCTTTCTTTCAATCTCTGTATCCACCCAACCAGTAAAAAGACCTTTTTTATTCCATGGGCTTTGACCATGTCTTACAAAAACAATTTTATACATAAATTATAATTAATAATCTTGTAATTATTTTATCATAATTCATTTTTATTGACCACTTAAGCTTTTGTTGTTATTATCTTCTAGGCCATAATTATAATCCTAAATATATTTCGATAAAGTTAAAAATAAAAAAAATATTCATAGATATATTACTTTTATTTCTTAAGGGTTTTCTTTATGTTAAAAACCTATTAAACTGGTTTTTTATCTACTTTTTAAAGAAGCCTTTGCTTTTTATATTCAATTTATTTTTATATAAACAATTAGCTAAAACCTATCATCTATACAGAAATGCTAAAAGAAAGGTTAATAATGACAATTCTCATCTCAAAAGAATAGTTTTTAAAAAAGGAGTGCTACATATAATAATAGCAGTTATTACAGTTTCAATTATTTTATACCAAAACACATCCATCGCTCCAGTTAAAGCTAGTGCTAATAAACTTCATAACACTGTTATGGCTGATTTAGTTATATCTGAATTTGCACAACTACCCCATGAAGAAGAATTAATTGAGGAAACCCGATCAGGTGATAATTTTAATACTAGTGGCAGTAAAATTAATCAAGAGCTTGGCATCATGTCTTCAAATATTAATATTAATACTAATAATGAAGCTGAAGAAATTGAAGATTTAGATTTAGAAATAAGCCCAGAAGTAGCTATTAACCTACAAAAAGAAGCAGAAAAATTTGGTAGCGACCCAGGTATTGATCAGGTAGTAGGAGAAGATGAGAATGTTAGCGCTAATACTACTAAAAGAACTGAAATTATTACTTATAAAGTTAAAGCAGGAGATGTTATTGGTAGTATTGCTAATAAATTTGGAGTTAGTGTTAATACAATACTTTGGGAAAACAATCTAAGTTCTCGTGGCGTTATTCATCCTGGCGATACCTTAAAAATTCTACCAGTTTCTGGTATTAGTCATAGTGTTGCCTCAGGAGAAAGTATTAGTTATATTGCTAGTAAATACGACGTAAACAGCAGTGATATTCTAGAAGCAAACAATATATCTAATGTTAACAGCTTAAAGATAGGGCAAAAATTAATTATTCCAGGAGCGAGTAAAAGAACTACGACTAGAGTTGCTAGTACTCCTAGTCCAAGTACTGCATCTAGTGGATCAAGTGGTATTGATGTTATTAAAGATTTAATCAAGCCAAAACCAGCTGCAGTTAGCTCAGGTGTCATGCAATGGCCAACAGTTGGACACCGTATTACTCAATATTATTCTTGGAGACACTCAGGTTTAGATATAGCTAATAAAACTGGAACTCCTTTGTATGCCTCTGAAGCCGGGACAGTAGAATATTCAGGTTGGAGTACTGGTTACGGTTATAATGTATTAATAAATCATGGTGGTGGCAAAAAAACTAGATATGCTCATGCCTCTAAATTATATGTTAAAAATGGTGACACTGTAGAAAAGGGAGAATCTATTGCGGCTATGGGATCAACTGGTTGGAGCACTGGACCTCATATACACTTTGAAGTTATAATAAATGGTGTAAAATTAAATCCTTTAAATTATATAAGATAAAAAATATGCATTTTATTTTAGGTGCCTTAATTATTGCTGCAGGAGTTTACGTTGTATTAAAAACAGAGATCGTTTTAAAAAACTTTGGTAGTAGTAGTTACTTTGAAAGAAACCTGGGTAGCGAAGGTGGCTCCAGGTTAGGTTACAAACTTTTAGGCCTCTTGCTTATTTTTTTAGGATTAGTTATTATGTTAGGCATAAGTGGAGACTTTATGAGGTTTTTATTAGCTCCACTACTTAGAGTAAACCAATAATTGAATAAATAACAATAGAATATTATTTTTAAGGGCCATTAGCTCAGCTGGTTAGAGCGCCTGCTTTGCAAGCAGGAGGCCAAGGGTTCGAATCCCTTATGGTCCACAAAAAACGTCTTTTTAGGCGTTTTTTTATATTAATCTTTTAAATCTATGATTTCTAAATTAAACGTGTTAAAATTAAAGTAATATGTCTAAACAAAAAAGGATTATAATAATAGATGGTAATGCTGTAATTCATAGAAGTTTTCATGCCTTACCTCCCACTTTAAGTACAAAAGAAGGTACCCCTATTAATGCTGTCTATGGCTTCACTTCTTTTCTTTTAAAATCAATTGCTGACTTAGAACCAGACTATATAGCTCTAACTTTAGATAAAAAGGGTCCTACCTTTAGACATGAAGAATATAAAGAATATAAAGCTAAAAGAATAAAAGCACCTCAAGAATTATATGATCAAATACCACTGGTGAAGAAAGTGGCTAAAGCTTTTAATATACCTATCTATGAAATGGCCGGGTATGAAGCTGATGATTTAATTGGCTCAATAGTAAATAAATTAAATAGTCAAGGCTCAAAAACAAAAGAACATTTAGAAAAAATGATTATCACAGGTGATATGGACACCTTGCAACTAGTTGGCCCTTACACCAAGGTCTACACCATGAGCAGAGGTTTAAGTGACACAGTTATTTATGATAGAAACAAGGTGGAAGAAAAATATGGGTTAAGACCAGATCAAATTATTGATTACAAAGCCTTAAGAGGAGATCCAAGTGATAATATTCCAGGAGTTCCAGGTATTGGCGATAAAACCGCTGTAGATTTACTACAACTGTTTGGAAATTTAGAAAATATCTATAAATACTTAGAAAAGCATCCTGAAGCTAAAGAATTAAAAGCGCGTACAGCTAAATTACTTAAAGAAAATAAAAACAAAGCTATGCTTAGCAAAAGCTTAGCTACAATTAAATTAGATGTTGATTTTAAATTTAAACTAGATGAAGCCGAATTTAAAGATATTCAACTAGATAAAATTAGTAAGGTCTTTAAAGATTTAGAGTTTAAGACATTATTACCTAGAGCAGAGAAACTTAAAAAAAATAAAAATGATGATTATAAGTCAAAAGACATTGACAAATTTGCTAGAAACGAAAAAGAATTCAAATATAAGCTAATAAATAAGGAAGAAGATTTTAAAGCTTTTCTAAAAGAATTAAAAAAACAAAAAGAGTTCACTTTTGATACTGAATCAGACTCTTTAGACATCTTCTCTGCTACTTTACTAGGAATAAGCTTTTCCTGGAAAGAAAAAGAAGCCTATTACCTAAATATTAATTCCAGCGCTAAAACTTTTGACCTTTTTAGTAATCAAGAAAATAACAATAAATGGTTAGAAGAACTTAAACCTATTTTTAATAATGAAAAGATTGGTAAGATTGGACATAATGTAAAATTTGATCTTAGATTAATGAAAGCTCAAGGACTTGAAGTTAAAGGTTTAGTATTTGATACTAAAATTGCAGCTTATCTAATTAATCCTGGTAATAGACAACATAGTCTAGATGCACTGACAGAAAATGAGTTAGATTGGGAAAAAATTAATTCAGATGATTTAGTTGGTAAAGGAAGAAAAAAGATTAACTACGAAGATGTAGATCTTGAAAAGATGTCATTATATTCTTGTGAAGACGCTGATTGCACTAACCGTTTAGTACCAATTTTAAAAAAACAATTGAAAAAATATGAGCTAGAAGATTTGTACTATGATTTAGAATTACCGTTAATAGAGGTTTTAGCGAATATGGAAAATAATGGTATTTATTTAGATAAAGAAAAGCTAGCTAAAATTGCTAAGAAGGTTAATAAAGAAATAAATGATATTAGTAAAGAAATATACAAATTAGCTAATAAAGAATTTAACATTAACTCCCCCAAACAATTGCAAGAAATAATATTCAAGGAATTAGACATTCCTACTCAAAATATTAAAAAAACTAAAACAGGTTTTTCAACCGCCTTTGATGAACTAGAGAAATTAAAAGAAGAACACCCTATTATTTTACATATTCAAGAATACAGAGAACTGTATAAGTTAAAGACAACTTATATTGATGCTTTACCAGAGTTAATAAACAATAAAACCAAAAGACTGCACACTCACTTTAATCAAACTATCACTGCTACAGGCAGACTTTCCTCAACTGCTCCCAATCTGCAAAATATTCCAGTTAGACACGAACTGGGAAAGGAAATCAGGCAAGCCTTCACCGCTGAAAAAGATTATAGCTTAGTAGCTTTAGACTACTCTCAAATTGAACTACGTTTAGCCGCTGAGATGTCTCAAGATAAAAACTTAATTAAAGCCTTCAAAAATAACCAAGATATTCACAGATCAACAGCTGCTGCTATTAACCAAGTTGAAGAAAAAGATGTAAGCTCTAAAATGAGGCAAGAAGCTAAAGCTGTAAACTTTGGAATATTATATGGACAAGGACCTCATGGTTTAAGCCAAAATGCCGATATACCCTATGCAAGAGCTAAAGACTTTATTGATAAATATTTTCAAATATATGAAGGTGTAAGAAAATATATTGAAGAAACTATTGAATTTGCAAAAGAAAAATCATACGTTACAACTATGTTTGGTAGAAGAAGGTTAATACCAGAGATAAACTCAGAAATTGGTTTAATTAAAAAAGCTGCTGAAAGAACTGCTGTAAATACACCCATTCAAGGCACTGCTGCTGATATTATTAAAATGGCTATGAATAAAGTGCACAATAAATATAAAGACAAAGAAGATATTAAAATGCTACTACAGGTTCACGATGAGTTGATTTTTGCTATTAAAAAAGATAAGATTGAAAACTATGCTAAAGAGATTAAAGAAATAATGGAAACTGTCTGTGAATTAAGTATACCTCTAATTGCTGAGATAAAAACTGGAAAATCCTGGGGAGACTTAAAAAAATTAGAATTATGAAAAACCAATTAATTAAAATTTTAGAAAATAAGAAAATTGCCATTTTAGGACTTGGTTTAGAAAATCAGTCATTATTAAAATACATCAATAAATTAAATCATAAGTTTGATATTACAATTTGTGATTTTAGAACACAAACAGAAATTAACAAGAAATTAAAACAAGAAGCTTTAAATACTCAAGATTATCACTATCAATTAGAAAACTCTTTTAACAGAAACTTAGATAAATATGACTTATTACTTCGCTCCCCTGGCTGGTCTTTGTCTTGCTCAGGCATTAAAGCTGCTAAAGAGGCAAAGGTAGAACTAAGTAGCCCCATGAACTTATTTTTTCAAATCTGTCCTAATAAAAATATTATTGGAGTAACAGGTTCTAAGGGCAAAGGCACTACCGCTACTTTAATAACTGAAATTTTAAAAAATAATGAAAAAGCAGTACATTTAGGCGGAAATATAGGAATTGCACCTTTTGATTTTATTGAAAATATTAAAAGTGATGATTATGTAGTCCTAGAATTATCCAGCTTTCAATTAGAGGATTTAAAATACAGTCCTAAGTATTCAGTTATCACTAATATTTATCACGAACACTTAAGTGCGGCTGACCCTCAAAATCCAAACTATCACCATAGTTATAAAGACTACCTTTTAGCTAAAGCTAAAATCTTTAAACATAAAAAATATAATGATTATTTGATTACTAAAGAAAATGTTATTATTGAATATAAAAATAACGCTCCTAAGGCCTTAGAAAAATACCACGGTGATATTTTAAAATATAAAAAAGCTAAAGTTAAAACTAAACTAAAAGGGACGTATAATCAAGAAAATATTGGAGCTAGTTTAGAGCTAGTTAAACTTTTAAACTTAGATTCAAATAAAAGCTTAGAAGCTATAGAGAACTTTGAAAATTTAGAGAATCGTTTAGAGTTTGTAGCTGAAAAAAATAAAGTAAAATATTTCAACAACTCTTTCTCCACCACACCAGAAAGCACAAAACTAGATATTAAGTCTTTTACTGAAGATATTATATTAATTGCTGGAGGAGCTGATAAAGGAGCTGACTTCAGTGCTTTAGTAAAAGATTTCAAAACTAAAGTTAAAAAAACTATACTATTTCCTGGAGAAGGCTCTAAAAAAATAAAAGCATCTCTTTTAAAAGCTAAGTACGCAGAAGATAATATTATCCAGGTAAACTCTATGGCAGAGGCACTTAGTCAAGCTAAAGAAAACAGTGAAAAAGGTGATGTAGTGCTATTGTCCCCTGCCTGCGCTAGTTTTGGTTTATTTAAAAACTACAAAGAAAGAGGTAAACTATTTAAAGAAGAAGTAAATAAATAATTTATGATATTTTTTCTATACGGATCAGATACATTTAGAAGTAAGGAGAAGTTAAATGCAATTGTTAAAAGATTTTTAGATAATGTTAAAAATGCAGACAACTCTTTACTAAGAATTGATGGTCAAAAAACTAATCTTGAAGAAATTAACCAAAGTATTAAAGGTGAAAGTCTTTTTAGTGAGAAAAAAATGTTAATTATTGAGGATATATTAAAGAATAAAAATAAAAGCTTCTTAGAGAAATTCTTAGATTACTTAAAAAAAGAAAAAATTAGTGATAGTCCTGACGCCATTGTTTTCTTTGAAAATGACTTTGAAGAAAAGAAACTTTTAGCTGAAGCAAAGAAATTATTGAAATATTTAAGCAAAGAAAAGTTTGCGCAAGAATTTAAAGCAATGACCCCCTACCAAGCTAAAAGCTGGATAAAAGAATATGTCAATAAATATAATAAAGAAATAAGTGACAGTGCTAGCAACGAATTAATTAAAAATCTAGGCACTAATCTTTGGGCCCTAAAAAACGAATTACACAAACTTTGTCATTTAAGTAAAGAAACTACTATTAGTTTAGAACTGGTAAAAGCTAACATTAATCTAGAGATTCATGAAAATATTTTTGCCCTCACAGATGCTCTAGGTAAAAAAGACTATAAGACAGCCCTAACTCTTTTACATGAACAACTACAAACAGAATTTTCCCCTGAATATGTAATGGCTATGATAAGAAGACAGTTTCAACAAATAGCACAAGCAAAAATTGCACAAGATAAAGGCAAAAGTGCTAATGACATAGCTACTGAGTTTGCTATACATCCTTTCGTTGCCAAAAAAGCCTGCGCACAAGCTAGACAATTTGAACTAGAAGCAATAAAAGGACATTTACATGAGTTAAATCAAATTGAATATTTATCTAAAATTGGCTCCTTAGAACTAGAAACAGCGCTAGAGCATTTTATTACTAAAAAAATATAGATAAGAAAAGGTATTTATATTTCTTTAGCAATAAAAGACGAAGATATCAGTGTATTATCTAATTATATAAAAAAGACTTGCTTTTTTTATTTCTATCTGATATTATAAAAACACTGAAATACGCTTTTGCTAGCGATTTTTTTGTTATGTACTATAGTTAGCAAAAAACTGAAGGGCAATTAGCTCAGTTGGTTAGAGCGCAACACTGATAATGTTGAGGTCGGAGGTTCAAATCCTCCATTGCCCACAGTTGACGCGGGGTAGAGCAGTTGGCAGCTCGCCAGGCCCATAACCTGGAGGTCGCAGGTTCAAATCCTGCCCCCGCAACATAAATTTAAATAATATTTAACATTTCAACATTATTAGCCGAGGTAGCTCAGTGGTAGAGCAAAGGACTGAAAATCCTTGTGTCGAGAGTTCGATTCTCTCCCTCGGCACCTTAGCCCAACTTAAGCGGGGCGTGGCCTAGCTGGCTAAGGCGCATGCTTTGGGAGCATGAGATCCTGGGTTCGAGTCCCAGCGCCCCGACCAATTATATAATAAAAAAATATGCCAAATACTAAATCTGCAAAAAAACAATTAAGAAAAGACGCTAAAAGAACTGCTCAGCACTTACCTGTTAAAGAGGATTTAAAAAAGACTCTTAAAAAAACACGTAAGGCTATAGAAAGTGGCTCTAAAGAA
This sequence comes from uncultured Gammaproteobacteria bacterium, assembly GCA_964473565.1. Classification (GTDB taxonomy): domain Bacteria; phylum Patescibacteriota; class Patescibacteriia; order Patescibacteriales; family UBA12465; genus JAIPJO01. The sequence goes on along the minus strand of CAYYPI010000001.1, from coordinate 129,103 downwards.
GAAGCGCAAAAACTTAGTCAAACTGCGATTAAGACAATTGATAAAGCTGCAAAAAAGAAAGTTATTAAAAAAGATACTGCTGATAGATACAAATCAAGATTGCAAAAAAAAATAAACAAAGTAAGTAAATAAATTAAAAATTAATTACTTAAACTTGGCTTAGCCCTATTTAGGACTATGACTCGGTTTAAGCAATAAAAACCTATGTTAACAAAAGATCAAAAAACAAGAATCATTAACAAACACCGCACTCATGAAAATGATACTGGGTCTCCACAAATACAAATTGCTATTTTAAGTGCTGAGATTAAAGATTTAACTAATCATTTAAAAAATCATAAACATGATCACTCTTCACGTAGAGGATTATTAAAGAAAGTTAGCGAAAGAAGAAAATTACTTAAATACCTACAAAAAGAAGATCCTAAAGCTTTCAAAGAATTAGCTCAATCATTAAATTTAAAGATTGCTCAAAAATTACAAGCTGAAGAAGAGGAGAAGATTAATAAAGAAAAGAAATTAGAAGAAATCGCTAGTACTCTTAGTGAGGAAAAAGAAGACTTAGAAGAAAGTAAATAATAAAATGATTAAACATAAAGAACAAAGAGTAGGCGTACTGGTAGATGTTTCCAACATGTATCACAGCGCTAAAAATCTCTATAATAAAAGGGTTAACTTCCATGAAGTACTAAAAAATGCGGTTGGCGGCAGAAAACTTATTCGCGCTATTGCTTATGTTATTCATACTGAAAGTGAAGAAGAGACCTCTTTTTTTGAAGCCTTACTTAAACAAGGCTTTGAAGTAAAAATGAAGGATTTACAAATATTTTCATCTGGGATGAAAAAAGCTGACTGGGATGTTGGTATTGCTGTAGATGCTATTAAATTATCTAAAAACCTAGATGTAGTAGTTCTAGTAACTGGAGATGGCGATTATCTGCCTTTAGTTGAATACATTCAAAACACTACCGGTGCCTTAGTTGAAGTTATGGGATTTAGACAAACCACCTCATCAAAACTAGTGGAAGAATGTGATGACTTTGTAAATCTTAGTGATGATAAAAAATATTTACAATAAATATTTATATATAGTTAAGAGATAGCTATTTACAATTATTAAATAAAAATTAATTAAAGCTTGGTCATTAGATAAATAGTGCTGTAAGTTTTTGCTTATAGTTCTGTAATTTAATGGTCAGGCTCAAAAAAATATGTTTGAAGAAAAAACATTTTCAAAAGAGTGGCTTGGCCGTACTCTAACAATAAAAACAGGCAAACTAGCTAAACAAGCTGACGCTGCAGTAACCGTGCAATACGGAGATACTGTAGTTATGGCTACTGTTGTAGAAGCTAGTGAAGAAAGAGAAGGAGTAAGCTTCTTCCCTTTAATGGTAGACTTTGAAGAAAAGTTATACGCAGCTGGAATAATTAAAGGTTCTCGTTGGGTAAAAAGAGAAGGAAGACCAACTGATGCTTCTATTCTAACAGGTAGAATGATAGATAGAACTGTTAGACCCTTATTTGATGATGAAAGCAGAAAAGATGTGCAAGTTATCATCACAGTACTTTCTGTAGATCAAGAAAACGACTACGATATTGTTTCTTTAGTAGCTGCTTCAGCAGCTCTATCAGTATCAGGCGTTAAATGGAATGGACCAGTTGGTGGTACTAGAGTGGGAAGAATTAATAATGAATTTATTTTCAACCCTACTTACGATCAACAAGCTGAAAGTGATCTAGATTTAATCGTGGCTGGAACTGAAGATAAAACAATTATGATTGAATGTGGTGCTGACGAACTTAAAGAAGACATAATGGAAGAAGCTTTGCTTGCAGGTCAAGAAAAACTTCAAGGTTCAATTGAGTTAATTAAAGAATTCAAAGGGAAGTTTGGAGTTAAAGAAAAAGCTCCAAAAATAGAATTATTAGATGAAAATGAGAAAGAAGTAAAAGAGCAAGAAAGAAAAGCTCTTGAGCTAACTCAAAAGTGGCTTGATGAAAACGTAAAAAACATGCTTTTTGATCAAAAGTATCACAGTAAAGAACATAGAAAAGCTGTAGTTAAAAGTATTCAGACGGAATTAGATAAATACTTATTTGATCAAGGACTTGATAAAAAAGCTAGAAAACAATCTATCTCTAAGCTTGCATATAAAAATATTGAAAATCAAGTAAGTAAATCAATCTTAGAAGATAATAAACGTGTAGATGGAAGAGATTTTGATGAAATTAGAGAGTTAAATTCAGAAGTAAGCCTTTTTCCAAGAAATCACGGAGTAGGATTATTTTCTCGTGGTGAAACTCAAGTGATGTCTGTGCTAACATTAGGCTCTCCATCTCTTGAGCAATCACTGGAAGGAATTGAAGGGCCTAGCACTAAAAGATTTATGCATCATTATAACTTCCCTCCTTACAGTGTAGGAGAGGCTAAACCTCTTAGGGGAACCGGACGTAGAGAAGTTGGTCATGGTGCTTTAGCTGAAAAAGCGCTAATTCCAGTTCTACCAAGTAAGGATGACTTTCCTTATACTATTAGAATTGTATCAGAAACATTAGGTTCTAATGGTTCATCTTCAATGGCCTCAACTTGTGCTTCCTCTCTTTCACTTATGGACGCTGGTGTTCCAATTAAAACTGCAGTAGCAGGTATTGCTATTGGTCTTGCCTCTAACAAAGATATGAGTAAATGGAAAATACTAACTGATATTCAAGATCTTGAAGATGGTGAAGGTGGAATGGACTTTAAAGTAACGGGTACAAAAGACGGAATCACAGCTATTCAATTAGACACTAAAACTAATGGTTTAAATAAAGACATTATTCATGAAGCCTTAAAAGCTGGAAGAGTGGCTTTGGATAAGATTCTTGCTAATATGAATGAAGCAATTTCTCAACCAAATCCTGAACTTTCACCTTATGCTCCTAAATTAATTAACCTACGCATTAGACCAGAAAAAATTGGTATGGTGATTGGACCAGGAGGTAAAATGATTAACAAAATCATTGAACTAACTGAATCCGAAATCAACATCGAAGAAGATGGTCTAGTGGTTATCACTGGACAAGATATTGAAAAACTAAGAGAAGCTGAGGCCATGATTAAAGAAATAGTACATGAATTTGAACCTGGTGAAATTGTTGAAGGTGAAGTAGTAAACATCATGGACTTTGGTGCTTTTGTGAAACTAAATAAAAATCAAGACGGTTTAGTTCATATTAGTGAATTAGCTCCATATAGAGTAAATAAGACTGAGGATGTTGTAAAAATTGGTGATATTGTAAAAGTAAAAGTAAAAGAAGTGGATGATAATGGTAAAATCAAACTAAGCATGAAAGAACTTCCAGAAAATGAAAAATACTGGTCTAAAGAACAAGCAAATCACAATAACACTAGCAACAATCAAGATAAGCCAAAGTTTAAAAAACCTTTCTTTAATAAAAAGTAAATTACTATTGACTTTTAGTTATTATTAAGTTAATATTTACTTATTAATTAAATTAATATTAATGGTTTTAAAGCTTTAATAAAGCTTTTTACCAACCCTGTTAAACATGTTAACTATTAGATTATCAAGAGTAGGTAAGAAAAATAGACCTACCTATAGAATCGTTATCTCAGAAAAAGCCAAAGATCCATATGGCAGAGCTTTAGAAATTCTAGGCTCATATGATCCACATAGCAAAAACCTAAAGGTTGATGGCGATAGAGTAAGATATTGGATTGAAAAAGGATCACAGATGTCACCTACAATCAATAATCTATTTATTGAAAATAAAATTATTGAAGGTGAAAAGAAAAAAGCCACAAAAATTGCTACTAAAAAAAATGTAGCTAAACAAAAAGAGGCAGAGAAAAATAAAAAAGCTAAAGAAGCTGAAGCGAAAGAAGAGGTGAAGGAAGAGCCGAAAGAAGAGGTGAAGGAAGAGCCTAAAGAAGAAGTGAAGGCAGAAAGTGGTAGCGAAGATAAAGAAACTAAAAAGGAAGAACAGGCTGAAGAGAAATAATATTTTTCTTGACAAAATCTGTAAACTTACTATAATATAGAATACTAATACTTAAAGAGCTTCTTACAAGTTGACAAGTCAAGACAAAAACTGATTTAGATCAATTTGATAAGACAAAACACAATATATGGCAGAAGAAAATGCACAGGATCAAGAATTCTTAGAAACTATCGTGAAACAAATCGTTTCTAAACCAGATGCTGTAAAAGTAGAAAGGACCATCGACGAAATGGGCGTTCTTCTAACCTTAAAAATTGACCCAGAAGACATGGGTTACGTTATTGGTAAGAGAGGTCAAACTGCACAAGCAATCAGAACTTTACTTAAGATTGTAGGTGCTAAAAACAACAGTCGTGTAAATCTTAAGATTTATGACCCTAATGCTGGTAATCGTCCAAGCTCTAACAATAGAGAAATGGACACTGAAAAAGTTGACACTTCTTCAGTAGATGACTTAAACATCTAAAAAACATTCATTATAGAAGAATACAAAACCACAACTAATAAGTTGTGGTTTTGTTTTAAAAAGATTTAATTATGAAATATCATATAATAACAATATTTCCAGAAATATTCTCATCTTATTTTTCTCACAGCATTATCGCTAGAGCGCAGAAAAATAATCTAATTGATATCGAGATTCACGATCTAAGAAAGTGGGCTACTGATAAGCACAAAACAGTAGATGACACACCTTATGGCGGAGGGGCTGGCATGATATTTAAAGTAGAACCTTTATATAGAGCTTTAAAAGAATTAGCTCCTAAAAAGAAAAAAACTAGAAAGATTATATTAACTTCGGCTAAGGGCAAAACCTTTAACCAAAGCATAGCTAAATCCTATGCTAAAAACCTAACGGAAATTATTATAATCTGTGGGCGCTATGAGGGCGTTGACGAGAGAATAAAAGAGTTTATTGATGAAGAGGTATCTATTGGTAACTACGTGCTCACAGGCGGCGAGATAGCTGCTATGACCATTGTAGATGCAAGTATGCGTTTACTTCCTGGTGTTTTGGGAAACAAAGAGAGCGTTATCAGTGAATCACATAGTAAACCTGGAATATTAGAATATCCTCAATACAGCAAACCTCAAAGCTTCAAAACTACAAAGAAGACTCTATCTGTACCAGAGGTGCTTTTATCTGGAAATCATGAGGAAATAAAAAAATGGCGCCAAAAGCACCAAAAGAAACAATAAAGAAAGTAATGCAAACTAAGATATAAGTAGCGAAAATATTTATTTAAGTTATTATACTTATCTAATTACCCAAGAGCTATTATTTTTTTCAATATTTCCCTCTATAATAAATCCAGCCGCCTTTGCGTGCCCCCCTCCTCCAAGTATTTGCGCTAATTTAGATAAATCAACATCTCCACTATAGGCAGAAGCTCTAAAGCTTCCCTTAATTAATCCTGCTTCCTGCTGTCTAAGTAGCATGACCGCTTTAACATCAGCCATATTACTTAAAAAACCAGCAATCTCTCCAAATATATCACTATCAAAAAATTCATCACTTTTTAAAACTTCATTTATTTCCTCTTGTGTTAAAACTGTAAAAGCAATTTTATACTTATGATTTATTTGCAAATTATTTAAAGCTAAACTCCAAAGGCGTATACTTTGTATGCTTCTATTATTCCAAATCCTATTTACAATTTTAGGAAACTGAGCGCCATGACTTAACATCTCAGATGAAATTGCAACAGTGTCTTCTCCTGTTGAGGAATATAGAAAATTAGCTGTATCTGTAAGTATTCCAGATAAAATAGAAGTAGCGATATTTTTATTAAAATCTATTTCATTAATCTTAAAAAAATAATATAAAACCTCAGTAGTAGATGAGGCTTCAGGATTTCTGATTTCTATATCAGAGTAATCATCAAACTTTGGGTGATGATCAAATTCAATAATAGAAACTTTTTTATCTTTTCTCTTTCTTAATTCATCTATTTCTTTATCTAAAAAAGTTCTGCTCTTAGAACCGCAATCAACAGCTATAATTAAATCAAAATCCTCTAATACAAAATCCTTATTTACAAGTATCTCCTCCTCATGAGGTAAAAAATTATAAGAATCAAGAGGTTTGTCTTGGCAATAAGCAAGATATTTTTTATTAATCCTCTTCATTAACTCAATTAAAGCTCCAACTGATGAGATAGCATCACTATCTGGATTAACATGACCTACAATTAAAATATTTTGAGCTTGTTGAATTTCTTGCCAAGCTTTTTTATGTAAAGTATTTAAATTACTCATTTTTTTCATCCTCTATTTGTTTAAAAATTTCATCTAGTTCAAAGTCAGAGCTATCATATAAATTTAAAGCCCAATCTAGTTTAGGAATTCTTTTTAACCTTGCTTTATTTTGTAATTTTTTAGCTATAGCTTTAGTATTTTTACGTAACAGACTTAAAGCAGTGCCAGCTTTAGTGGAAGGTAAAATGCTTAATTCTACTTTTAAAAAAGAGCCTCTGTCATCTGAGCTAACACGTAAAACTGTAAGCAAAACTTCAGGAATAATAATTTCCTGACTAATTATCTTAGCTATTTCTGTTTTTAGAAGAGAATTTAATCTTTCTTGAGATGACATTATAGTGTAATTTTAATGGATTCTTCTTTGTATAACTCTAAAACATCGCCTTCTTGAACTACTGGCTGCCCTGCAAAGTTAAGTCCACATTCCTGTCCATTTTCAACTTTATCTACATCTTGTTTTCCTGATTGTAATTGTGTTATTTGTCCTTGAGTTTCAAATTTACCTTCTCTAATTACTTCAACTTTAACATTATTTTGAGCTTCTCCTTCAATTACTTTTCCACCAATAATTTGATTTTTGTTTTCTGTTCTAAATATTTTTAGTACTTTAATTTTTCCAATATCTTTTCTAACAATATCAGGCACTACTAATTTTTGCATTTCATCTTTAACAAATTGAATTAAGTCATAGATTACAGAAAAGATTTCTACCCTAATATCTTTCTCTCTAATGTGTTCTTGAATTTCATTATTAACACCTACATTAAAACCTAGAATGATAGCGTCAGAATCTTCTGCTCTTTTAACATCACTCTCATTGATATTACCCAAACTTTTATTTAAAACCTTAACCTTCATTTTTTCACTATTCAACTTTAAGAGTGACTCTTCAATAGCTTCAGCTGAGCCTAAAACATCACTTTTAATAATAACATTTAAATTTTGTTGCTCGGGAGAATTGTTATTGTCGTTAGTAGCTGCTGAGGCATCTTGAGTTTCACTGTATTTAATCTTTCTGCTTTTCACTTTTTTACCCTCTCCTACATACAACATATCTCCTACTTTAGGTGTAATTTTTAGACCTAAAACTCTAACTGGAACTGAAGGTCCTGCTGATTTTATATTATCTCCTTTATAATCTGATAATGCTTTTACTTTTCCGTAGACAACATCTTCAAAACATAATTGATCACCAACCTTTAAAGTACCATTTTGAATAAGAATTGTAGCTACTGGCCCGGCATTCCTATCAACGTGTGATTCAACAATAGTTCCGGTAGCGCTTGTATTAGGATTAGCTTTTAATGATTTAATCTCTGTGTCTGATAATAACAGCACCATATCTAAAAGCTTATCTAAACCTTCTCTCATTTTTGCTGATATAGGAACTGTAATAACTTTACCTCCCCATTCTTCTGGTAATAAATTTAGCTGAGAAGATAAATCCTGCATGGTCTTATTAATATCAGCTCCTTCTGCATCTATTTTATTAATAGCTACCACAAAAGGAATTTTAGCATTCTCAATAATTCTATAAGCTTCAACAGTCTGAGGCTTTACACCATCATCAGCTGCTACCACTAAAATTGCCACATCAGCAACCTTTGCGCCTCTACTTCTCATAGCAGTAAAAGCTTCATGACCCGGGGTATCAATAAAAGTAATTAATCTATCGTTTTTTTCTGCTTGATAAGCACCAATATGCTGAGTAATTCCGCCTGCCTCACTTTCAATTACTTTTGTACTACGAATGGCGTCCAAAAGAGCGGTTTTACCATGATCCACATGACCCATCACTACTACCACCGGAGCTCTTTCTACAAGTGAAGACTCTTTTTCAGCTTCTAAGACCTCCTTAATACTTCTTTCATTTTCCTTTTTCTCACCATCATCCTCTGCTTGCTTAGGTACAACTTCTATATCTAATTCATCTGAAACAATTGAGGCGGTGTCATAATCAATTTTCTCATTTATAGATGCAAAAACACCATTTTTCATTAATGTACTTAAGACCTTATTAACAGCAATATCTGCAAGGTTAGCAAAATCTCTTATAGTAATATACTTTCCTACCTCAACTTTCTTTTTTTCCTTAGGTAAATCCTGCTCATTTTCTGCTTCCTCTCTTTCCTTCTCTCTTTGTTCTCTTTCTAATTGTTTTTTATACTTTGGCCACTCTCTAATTACCTTCTGAGCAGTGTTATTATCCACCTTAATTGCTTTTTGACCCACACTAAAACCCATGCGTGGCAAAATATCGCGCAATTCTTGTGGTGTTATTTTTAATCGTCTTGCTAATTCTGTTAAATTCATAAAATATAAAAATAGGCTCAAGCCCTTTTTTTAAGTGTTTTTTACTAGTTTACTTTACTAAGCTATATTAGTCAAGTTAAAAACTATATTAAAATATTATTTTTTCTATTTAAAAGTCTCTTTTAATCTTTACAAAACTAATTCTTTTTGATAAGCTTATTGTAGTTTAATAATTAATTAAATTGCAACTGGAATTTAGGAGATTTAGGTATTAAAATGTATAGAAAAAGTTTCATATAGTAAAAAACAGATTATACCAACACAACATAAACGCAGTTTATTGTAGTAATAATATTATGAAAACACCCAATAATTCACTAATTTATATAAATAATTATTTATAAAGATATAAAATCTTAATGTATTTATTATTTTAATTATTGGTGAATTCTATACAATCTAATATCGACTATAAAGGTCCTAGACTCCAAATTAAAGCATATGTTAGAATATTTATTGTATTTGGCAGTGGCAATAGGAGCTTTTTTTATTGGATTTATTGTTCACAAACAACTTGCAAAATCAAAGATTGGTCATGCAGAGGAAAAAGCAAATAAAATCATTAGTGAAGCTAAAGTAAAACATAAAGAACACCTATTATCTGCCCAAGATAAAGCCTTGAAAATAATAGACGAGGCTAAAAAAGAAGAGTCTGATCGTAGAAGGGAGATTAGCAAACTACAAGGACGCTTAGAGCAAAGAGAGAATTCTTTTTCTCAAAAATTACTTGAGCTACAAGACAAACAACAAAAACTATATGACAAAGTTAATGAAGTTCAAGAAATTAAAGAGAAGATTAAGAAAATTAAGGAAGATCAGAATCTAGAATTAGAAAAAATAGCTGCCTTAACTAAAGAAGAGGCTAAGGAAAGGTTACTTAAAAACATTGAAGAACAAAATAAAGACGATTTGTTAGTACGAATCAGGAAACTAGAAGATGATAACATGGAGGTCTTAGAGAATAAAGCAAAAGACATTATGGCTACCTCTATGCAAAGACTAGCTTCTACTTATACCCTTGAGCTAACCACTACTACAGTTGATTTGCCTAGTGATGAAATTAAGGGTAGGATAATTGGTAGAGAAGGTAGAAACATTAAAGCTATTGAGCAGGCTACTGGAGTTGAAATTATTGTTGATGACACGCCTAATGCTATTACTGTGTCAGGATTTTCATTAATAAGAAGGCATATTGCTAAGAAAACCTTAGATTATTTAATTAAAGATGGTCGCATACATCCTGCTAAAATTGAGGAGGCTGTAGAAAGATCAAAAGGTGAAATAGCTACTGATATTAAGAAAGCTGGAGAAGAAGCTATGTACGAAGTTGGAGTAACAGGTTTTGATCCTAAGCTTGTTCAAATATTAGGAAGACTTAAATACAGAACAAGTTATGGTCAAAATGCTCTACGTCACTCTATTGAGGTGGCACATATTTCAGCCCTATTAGCTGAACAACTAGGCGCTAATGTTACCTTCTCTAAAAAAGGTGGTCTACTTCATGATATCGGGAAAGCTGTTGATCATGAAATCAAAGGTAATCATACCGATATTGGTGCAGATATAGCCAAGAAGTTTAAACTTCAACCTGAAATAATAGCTCCAATTGAAACACACCATGACGACAAACCAACAACTCTAGAATCTGTTATTGTTAAGGTAGCTGATGCTATATCATCTGCTAGACCTGGAGCAAGAAATGATAATTATGAAAATTATCTAAAAAGATTAGAAGAACTAGAGAAAATAGCTAATTCTTTCGAAGGTGTAGATAAGACTTATGCTATTCAGGCTGGTAGAGAGGTAAGAGTGTTTGTAACACCTGAAAAAATAGATGATTATGGTGCCCATCAATTAGCTAAAAATATTTGTAAAAAAATTGAGGAAGAATTAAAATATCCTGGAGAAATTAAGATTCACCTTATTAGAGAGCTACGGGTGACCGAATACGCTCGCTAATATCCATAAATATTCACATTTGAAATATTTATGTTATAATGAAAACCTAATTGTAATTTTATGAACAAAGCTGAATTAATTAACAAAATACAAGAAGAAGCTGAGGTAAGCAAAAAGCAAGCTGAGGCCATGATTGATACATTTACTAACACTGTTATAGAACAGTTAAAGAAAGATAAGGAAGTTACTATAGCCGGATTTGGTACTTTTCTTTCTAGGGTGCGATACGCTCGCGGAGGTGTTAATCCACAAAAGCCAAGCGAACGTATAACTATCCCTGAAGTAAAAGTTGCTAAATTTAAAACCGGAAAAAGACTTAGAGATGAGTTAAAAAGTTAGATTATATTAGTATATTTCTTAAAGGCATGTACTCGTAGCTCAACTGGATAGAGCGCCTGGCTTCGGACCAGGAGGTTGCGGGTTCAAGTCCTGCCGAGTACACATTCGCCTTTAAAAATATGGCTGGGTAGCTCAGTTGGTTAGAGCGCGGCACTCATAACGCCGAGGTCGAGAGTTCAAGCCTCTCTCCAGCCACATACTAGCGCCGTTAGCTCAGTTGGTAGAGCAGTTGCCTCTTAAGCAAACGGTCGCAGGTTCAAATCCTGCACGGCGCACAAGTCAAAAAAATAACCCTTAACGGGGTTTTTTTATTTTAATTAATTATTGTTCCTTTGAACTTATCTCCTGATAAATATTTGTTTAAGTTGCTAATCTTTTTTCCATTTATAATAAGTACCTTAATCTTATTTTTCTGCGCTAGCCTTGAAGCTACAGGATCAAAAGGCGTATTCTTACCTGGTGTCCATTGTCTGCCAATAATATCCAAAAATTTATCCCAAGATACTTTAATTAACTTCTTAGCGTCACTATATTTACTAGGATCTTTATCATAAACATAATCAATATTGGTTAAATTTATAACCACTTCAGCTTTATATTTCACCGCTAAAGATACTGCCATATCATCTGAAGACCTCCCTGGTTTATAGCCGCCTGCAACTAAAATTTTATTAGTTTTAATATCATCACTAGGCTCTTGTATTATTTCTTTATAAGCCTTATTAGATAAAATCGTCTTTAATAAATTAGCATTAAGCCTGGTAGCACTAATTCCCAGCCAATCAGCCTCCTTATCACTGATATTAACAAGCTTCCTGGCACTATCAATATAATTTCTTGCCACCATACCTCCACCAGCTACTAGAATAAATCGATAGGTATTATAATTATCATTTATTAACTTAATTAATTTTCTCAAAAAAATATCATCAATTTTATCAACAGCAGGAGCTATTAGTGATCCCCCTACAGATATTACAATAGTTTTTTTCATAAAATAAGGCTACATAAAAGCCGTTTCTTAACTAGAAACGGCTTTATAAAATATAATTAATTTACTCTTGTTTATCTTTATTTTGATGTACTTCTAAAATCTTGTCTTTAACTTTCTTCATTAAAGCTTTATCACTTCTAATGGTTTTTTTAGCATTCTCTCTACCTACACCAAGTTTATCTTCACCAAAACTATAGCTATTACCAGCTTTCTTAATTACTCCGTATTCAGTGCCTACGTCAAGCAAATCACCAGCTAAAGAAATACCTTCATTATACATAATATCGAACTCAGTGGTTTGAAAAGGGGCTGCAACTTTATTTTTTACTATCTTAGCCTTAACCCTGTTACCAATACTTCTATCACCTTGTTTAATTTGAGCAGCTCTTCTAACCTCAATTCTAACTGAAGAATAGAACTTTAAAGCATTACCACCAGTTGTTGTCTCTGGGTTACCAAAGAATACACCAATTTTATTTCTAATTTGATTTATAAAGATAATAACCGTTTTACTTTTTGAGACCACACCAGTAAGTTTTCTTAAAGCTTGACTCATTAATCTAGCTTGAAGTCCCATATGCTGATCACCCATTTCTCCATCAATCTCCTTTTGTGGAACTAGTGCCGCTACAGAGTCTACCACAATAACATCAACTGCATTTGAGCGAGTAAGTGTTTCTACTATCTCTAAAGCCTGCTCTCCTGTGTCAGGCTGAGAAATTAGTAACTCATTTACATTTACACCAATTTTTTTAGCGTATTCAGGGTCAAGTGCATGCTCAGCATCAACAAAAGCTGCTAAACCACCTTTTTTCTGCACCTCAGCCACAATATGCTGAGCTAAAGTAGTTTTTCCTGAAGCTTCAGGTCCAAATATCTCAATAATTCTACCCCTAGGAACTCCTAAAATTCCAAGTGCTATATCTAAAGAAAGACAACCAGTTGGTATAACATCAACATCACTTCTTCTTGATTCACCAAATTTCATGATTGCTCCTTCACCAAACTTACCTTTAATTTGTTCAATAGCTGTATCAGCTGCCTCTTGTTTAGGATTATTTTCTCCTTTATTGTCTGTTTTTTTCTCTGTTTTTTTATTGACCATATATTTAAATTATTTTTTATACATTTTGTCTAATTTTTTATTATCAATTAAGAATTCCTGTCTTAAAGCATATCCTAAAAGAATTCTAATTAAAATAACACCACCTAATTTTAAAGCTTCATCTAAATTCTGTATAACAGTTACTAAAAGTATATCTCCAGCAATAATAAATTCAATTCCAAACATTACGTTTCTAGCAAATTTTATCCTAATATAATCACTGTTATAACCAGCGAAAAATAACATATACAGAGCTGAAATCACTGCTGCTACCACCACAAAAACACCAATATACTCAATTGCTAAACCTGTATTATATACAATAATTGATAAAGCGTTAAATATCATATATATAAGTTAATTATAATTAATTAAAATGATAAAGTTTTAAAAAAATTCTAATAATATTATACACCGCTTTAGAGTATTAGTAAAACTAAAAAGGTATGCTTATGCTATATGTTTTACCCAAAGAATTTTGCCAGCCTACTTCTAAAAGGTTTTCTTTTTTAAAAGTATAAAAGCCCTTTTGAGATATCCATTGACTATATTTTTTATACCAAGTCTTTTCTTTGAGTTGTTTTTCTTCTACAAGCTCATTAAAGCTAGGACTAATTGATCCCTCTTGATACTCTATTTCCTGCTCCAATTCATTATCTATTTTAAAAGTACTAAGAACATTAGCACTATTTTCTATAGGATTATCAAGCATATCAACGCCTTTAGCTTGATTGCTGGAATTGTTACCAATTATATCTAAAAAGTCTAATATAGAATTAAATTTATACCAAATATTAGCACTATTTTCTACTATATTATTAGATTTATTGGTTTCGGTATAAGTGTTAACATTGTTAAACCAATAAAAAGAAAGTGCGCTTAGAGTTAAAAAAATACCTACTACAAACAAATAAAATATATTATTTTTTTTCATATTATATTATTTAACTTGTTTTCTCTTTGTTAGTAAAAATCTTTATCTCTCCATAGTTTCCATCAAAACCGGGTTTAATTATTAAATCACCTTTTCTTACTCTTTCTATACCCAAAGCTATAAGCTCGCCAAATTCCTTTTTTATTTTCTTAATCTCAAGTTCTAAAAGTATATCTAACTCCGAACCTAAATGTTCAATCATTTTTTTATATATTGCTTGAACTTTAATTGATTTCCTACTTTTAATATTTAAACTCTCTGCAATAATCTTATCTAGCTCAATTAGTTTTTTATAGCCCTGTCTATTTTTAGGTTTATAACCTAATTTTCTGTCAGCTAGCTCATCTACTCTATAAGATACACCTAAAACTAATGGTTTTTTACATATTGGGCATATTCCTTTTAATCTCTTAGTTTCTTGAGGGTTTGCACTGTAATCACAATCCCTGTGCCCATCAAAATAATACATGCCTTCTTCAGGATAGAATTCAATAGTATACTTTAGTTTATTTAAATCTCTATTCTTTATTGCTTCATATATCTCATCATAGCTACTAGACTCATTTAAATCCATCACATTAGCTTCTCTGCCAATATTTTGCAAACTATGAGCATCTGAGTTAGATAATACCGTTAAGCCATCTAAGGCTGACACACGAAAGTTCATTTCTGGGTCAGAAGATAAACCTGTTTCATAAGCATAGATATGCTTAGTTTGATCTTTAAAGCACTGCTCCATGCTATCAAATCCTGATTTAGAACCAAATACAGCATACCAAGGAGTCCAAATATGAGCTGGATATATGAGAAACTTAGGATGAATACTAAGACATAGTTTCACCAATTCAACAGCGCTCATACCAAGTATTGGTCTACCATCAGAGCGAATATTATATTTTTTATCTAAATACTTATTTAAGTCTCTTACCGCTTCTAAATTAGGAGCCTGTACTACTAAATGAATTCTTCTAGCTTTTGCTCCATCTTTATACACTAATGAAAGCTCAGTTGCTAATATAAAAAGGGTTTTAATGTTTTTATCTTTTTTTAATCTATATAAACCAGATTTATTGAACTCTTCTAACTCGGTCTCTATGTTATTAAACCACTTAGGGTAACTAAAGTCTCCTGTAGCTATAATATCTACACCCTTTTCCTGAGCAGCACTGGCAATGTTTGCTAAAGTTAATTCAGGCGAACAAGCTCTAGAATAGCGAGAATGAATATGCAAATCTAAAACTTTTTTCATAACTATAATTTATTAAAATTATCACCTTTAACAAAAGATTTAATGTTTTCACTGGTTTGTTTTAATATTCTAAGTAAGGCCTCATGACTATAAAAAGCGATATGAGGAGTAAAGATAACCTTTTCATTATCAAATAATATATGATCCTTTGCTAGTGTTAATGCGGACTCCATTTTTTCTGGATCATATAATAATTGCTTTTCTTCTTTAATAAATTCCTCTCCCTCAATAACATCCAGACCTGCACCAGCTATTATATTTTTATCTAATCCCATTATAAGAGCATCAAGATCCACTAAACCTCCTCTAGAAGTATTAATTAAAAAGCTGCCTTTCTTCATTAATTTAATACTACTCTTATTTATCATATGATGAGTTTTTTCATTGTATGGAGCATGTAGCGATACTATATCTGATTCTTTTAATAAATCAATAAAGCTAACATATTTAAAATCTAAAACCTCAGAAATAAAATTATCCTCATTTACATCAAAAGCCAAAACATTCATACCAAAGCTTTTAGCTATTCTAATTACATGTAAGCCTATTTTACCAGCACCAACAACTCCTAAAGTTTTATTTTTTAAATCAAAACCTTTTAGACCTTCCAAAGAAAAATCATTTCTTAATGTTTTTATATAAGACTTATGAATATTTCGAGATAATGCCAATATTAAAGCAAAGGTATGTTCAGCAACTGTATTTTCACCATAAGAGGGGATATTACAAACACAGACACCTTTCTTTTTAGCTATGCCAAGACTAATATGATCATAACCAGTTGATCTAGTACAAATTAGCTTTAAATTCTTAAGAGTGTTTAAAACTTTTTTATTTATCTTAGAATAAATAAATACAGAAATAATATCAGCACCCTTTGCCAGTAAAACGTTATCTTCAGTTAAGGGTTCTTTGTAAAAAGACAACTTATGCCCTTTTAAAGAAGCTTTTAAATATTTCTTTTCCCAGCCTTTTATTTCAAAGAAACTTATTTTCATATTTTTATTAATTTAATTGTCTAAATTTAATTTTTTTGCAATTTCTAACTCTTCTAAGCTATTAATTCCCATGGCTTCTTTTGCATCTATTTGTGTAGTTTTAATTTCAGCTCCTTGCTTAAAAGCTGAAGATACTAGATCGGTAAGATAGTATTCTTCTTGTTTATTATTATTATCTAAATTACTAATATTTTCCCAAAGCCATGAAGAATTAAAAATAAACATAGCTGGGTTTACTTCAGTAATCTGCTTTTCTTCCTCGCTAGCATCTTTAAACTCTACAATCTTCTCTAGTTTATTATTTTCATCTCTAACTAAACGACCCCAGTGATAAAAAGCTTTTTTCCAATCACTAAAATCATCTACTTTTACTGACATTAAATTTAAAGCCTCAACTTCTTTATTAACAAAATTATCAATTGACTCAGAACTAAGGAAAGGATGATCTCCATATAAAACTAAAACTTTTTCTGCTTTAGGTGAAATTTCATCTTTGGCACTATGCACAGCATGTCCAGTACCTAATTGTCTGTCCTGTACAGCAAATCTAAGGTCATATTCTTTTAAGGCTTCTTTTATCTGCTCATGATTATCAGGAGAAACCACAATAACTGGTTTAGCCTTTATATTACTCTTTGTTATTGAGTCTAATAGATAATGAATCATTGGTCTTTCTTGTAAGGGAACAAGCACTTTTGGTAAATCGCTATTCATTCTTGTGCCTTTACCAGCTGCTAAGATAATAATGTCTGTCATATAAAATGTTTATTAATTTCTTATTTATTTTCTATTATATTAATTATTTTTTCATATAAATCATGGCATTCCTTTTTAGTCTTTCCTTCAATATACAGCCTAACAATAGGTTCGGTGTTTGAAGCTCTTAAATGTGCCCAAGAGTTTTCAAAATCTAACTTTAAACCATCTAAGTCGTTTACTTTAGCTTCCTTAAAGTGTGCTTTTATTTTTTTAAACACAGCTTCAATTTTATCACCTTCCTTTAAATCTACTTTATATTTCATTAAATGATATTTAGGTAGATAATCTTTAATAAATGAACAAGGTTTATCTAATGTAGCTAAATAATTTAAAAATAAAGCTACAGCAACTAAAGCGTCTCTACCATAATGCAAGGCAGGATAAATTACACCTCCAGAGCCTTCACCGCCAATTATAGCACCAACTTCCTTCATTTTTTCCACTACATTAATCTCACCTACTGGAGCAGAGAAATAATTACCATTATATTTCTTAGTGATATCTGCTAAAGCACGGGATGATGATAAATTAGAAACCGTATTACCAGGACCAAACTGTGATAAAATATAATCCGCTACTGCAACTAGGGTGTATTCCTCTCCTAAGAAACTACCATCTTCGCAAACAATTGCCAACCTGTCTCCATCAGGATCAACAGCTAAACCAAGATCAGCCTTTTCTTTTTTAACTAGAGATGACAACTCTGTTAAATTATCAGCTAGTGGCTCAGGATTATGCCTAAAATTGCCACTACAATCACAATTTAATTCAATAATATCATTAACACCTAAAGCTTTAAGCAATTGTAGTACTGCTGGACCACCAACTGAGTTTATGCCATCTACTACCACTTTAAAGTTAGCTTTACTAATTGTTTCTTTAGAAATTACTTTTAAGTCTAGAATTTTTTTAATATGAAAATTATTAAAATTAGCCACTGTTTTGTTTAACACTTTTGTGTTTGCTCCTTTATTAAATTTCTTGCTTTTAAATATCTTTAAAACTTCATCCATATTGGAAGAGTTAAGAAACTCTCCTTTTTCATTTAATAGTTTAAGTGCGTTCCAGTTATTAGGATTATGACTGGCTGTGATAATTATAGCACCTTGAGCTTTAAACTCTGTTACAGCAATTTCAGCAGTTGGGGTGCTAACTAGACCTAAATCAATCACTTCTATACCTAAATAATTTAAGGTTCCCTTAACAATATTATTAATTAACTTACCTGAAGGTCTAGAATCTCTAGCTAAAATAACACTTACTTGATAGTCAAAGCTATTTAACAGCCAAGTGCCATAAGCTAATACATATTGGGAAATTATATCAGGTCGAAGTCCATCACTATCATCTATTGTGCCTCTAATACCTGATATTGATGCTTTAATAGGCATAAGAAAATATTAGTTTATATACTACTATACTAACATTTTTAAATATAAAAATAAACCGTATACAGTAATTAAAATTTGATTTTTAGGTACAAAAAAACGCCATTGTTCTGGCGGTGGCCTACTTTCCCAGGGTACAAAACCCAAGTATCATCGGCGCTGAAGGACTTAACTTCTGAGTTCGGGATGGAAGTCAGGTGTTACCCCTTCGCTAGAACCACCAGAACGATGGCGTCTTTTTCTATATGCTGAAAAACAATTAATAAGTTCAATAAAATTTTCTCTTCAACACAAAAGTGTGGGAAAATCAAACGGTTTATTAGTACTCCTCGGCTGAGCGCATTGCTACGCTTACACCTAGAGCCTATCAAGGTCATATTCTCTGACCAACCTATGAAACCTAATCTTGGAGACGGCTTCGCGCTTATATGCTTTCAGCGCTTATCCAAACCGAAGGTAGCTACCCAGCAATGCCCCTGGTGGAACAGCTGGTACACTAGAGCTTCGTCCTTCCCGGTCCTCTCGTACTAGGGAAGGGACTCCTCAAGTTTCCGCGATCATAGTGGATAGGAGACCGACCTGTCTTACGCATTATCATCACTTGTTACCAAGTGTAATGGACTATACTATCACCCTAAATTATTAGGGGGTTGACGTGTTAGCAATGTTTATCAACATCACTCTCTTCCAATCATTGGAAGAAGTCTCTAAGGGGTCAACTTATATCTATTTAATATAAGCGACTTCCCTCGGTATTGCCCTTGAATTAGGGTTTCACCGATATGAGTCAACTTCTCAATATCTGATTACTCAGATATGCCGCCGTATTTTGTAACGTCTGTTATGTGCTGGATTCAGAGGGTTTAAAAGCCAAACAAATTATTTAGCTTCTAAACGGTCTGAACCCAGCTCGCGTGCCGCTTTAATGGGCGAACAGCCCAACCCTTGGGAGCTTCTTCACCCCCAGGATGCGACGAGCCGACATCGTGTATCATTCCATTATTACTAATGGTACGGACTATATCTTCATCCTAATTGTCAGTTAGGAGTTGGCGTATTATAACATTGTTAATTTTCCCCAAGGAAGTAATGTTATAAGCTCTAAATGAGCAAGTCTCTACAGGGTCATAACTCAATTTTGTATCTCATAGATGTAATAATATGTGGTGATATTAAATGTTTTAGTTTTTGCAAACTATTTTTCAAGAATCTAATTCTATAATATTCTTTATCTTTATTTAATCTAGCTTGCAAACCAATTTTCTCTAAAGACGCTAACAAATTTAATTGATCTTCAATTGAAAATTGCTGTGTATTTAGATATACATCTCTTTCTCTACACATACTTCCATCATCCATGTACCATACTGCAAGAATTAAAGAATTTAACTTTAAATTTTTAGGTATAATTTTTACATGATCTTGGTAATATATACTTAGCAAATAACTTAAATACTTATGTTGCTTAGTAAAAAAACGATAAGCAACTCTTCCTTCATTACATAAACGCCTTTTAGGAGCTGATTTAGTAATATTTGCAAGTACTTTATATTTCCAATCCACATAATCCTGTTGCAGTACAGAATGATTAACTTCAAGAAAAGCTTCAGATCTTCCTCTGATTTTTCTTATATAACCATCGCCCAATATTGAACCGATGATTATTGACTTCTGGTATTGAGTTAGACTTCCCACGGTATTGTCCATATTTATATTATAGGTTATCTAAAATATGGAGTCCACCGTTATAAGCCAAATTTATTCACTCGATTACTCGAGATTGCACCCCGATATGTTAAGGTGCCGAACCCCGCCGTCGCTGTGGACGCTTGGGCGGGACTAGCCTGTTCGTATGTATTGCTCTTTCTTTTTGCAATATAATCCTAAATTGCTTTAGGCACTGACTATATCTTCATCCTGAAATTATATTTCAGGAGCACGGCATATAATATTAGCGCTAACACTAATATTTCGAGCTCAATATTCTGAATTATTTCTCGCTCTCAGTCGATACGGGGTTAAAAGGTAGTTTGTAATTAAACTCTTTTAGTATATAAGGTTTAATTAAACTAAATAAATTATCTTTGTTTTCTCCTCTTAAATTTAATTGACAAGCTCTGCGATCAGGTCGACAATATATTTTGCCTTCCAAACCATAATTATCTTTTAAACATTTAAGGAGATTTTTTTGACTCTTACTATCTACTAAAGGTAAATAGAAATGAGCAGATTTGTCTTTACTGTAATAATATCCATCATCCATATACCAGACAGCTAATGTTAAATTAGTCTGTAGGTATTTAGAAATATTATCAGGTATATATTTTTCTTTAGACTCATAGAAAGCCCTTTGAAGTTTTCCAAAAACAGGTGAAGAATTACTTTGTAATCTATAATATTCGTAATATCTTTTAGTTTTTGGATGTTTCCTAACAATATACTTTGGTTTATCAGTAAAAACGTTATTTAAGTGATCATATATCCAATCGATATAATGTTTTTGTTTTGCAGAATGCTCAACACGAAGTCGTGCATTCTTTTGGCCTGTAGCCTGCAAATAACCATCACCTAGGATAATTCCATAGATAATGTGTTTTTGCCTTTTACTTAACATCATAAGTTTTATGATTATGACCTTTTAACTTCCCACGGTATTGCCCTTCATCTTACCTCTACACTTACTCCTAAGTGCAGACAAAGGGTTTCACCGTTATTAGCCGAGTACTATATCTATTATTACTAATAGATAGGGACACAGACGTATCCCCAGAGTAGCTTTTATCCGATGAGCTTCCGCCGTCCTATATCGAACGGTCGGATCACTAAGTTCTGCTTTCGCAACTGCTCGACTAGTAAGTCTCGCAGTAAAGCTGGCTTGTGCCTTTACGCTATCTCCCGGGTTTCCATTCCGGGATAGCCAACCTTTGTAAACGCCTCAGTTACTTTTTATGAGGCATCCGCCCCAGACAAACTACCCACCAGACACTGTCCTCGCAATTAAGCAAGTCAGAGCTAAGAGCACGCAAGGGTGGTCTCTCATTGGTGACGTGAGTCTCCCACCTATTACTGAACATGCGTACCCCTAACTCAATATCAAGTTGTAGTAAAGCTTCATGGGGTCTTTTCGTCCGACTATGATTAACGAGCATCTTTACTCGTCATGCAATTTCGCCGAGTCCTTCGTTGAGACAGTGCTCAAGTTGTTGCGCCATTCGTGCACGTCGGAACTTACCCGACAAGGAATTTCGCTCTATACCCTCTTAATATTTCTATTAAGTATGGACTTTATCTTGTCTTAACAACATTTCTTTTATTTTCAAGGCTTTTTCTTTATTCTGTCTATTCATCTTACAGGAAATATCAATAATTTTGATTATTTCTTCCTTGTTTAAATGTTTTTGTTTTATCATTAACTCTACTATTTTAGTAAATTTAATGAAATCAAACTGTTTTTGAGTTATTAACGGATGTTTTTGAAAGTGAGGAATAATTATACTTGATAAATGTTGTAGTCTTCTGACTCGTAATTCATACCTATTGTCATGATTAACTCTAACAACACCTGCTTTAAAAAAATCTTTTAAAGCATAAAGTAATTTTATATCCTTTTCATGTTGAACTATTCTAAATTCAGGTAAAATCTGTATTTTATTAGTCATAGTGGAATTATAATTAATCCCTACATAAAAAGTTCCTTCACCATCAACAAATCCTGATACCCAATCTTTGTTTATGATCATATAATTAAGACCTCAGTGTTAAGTCTCTGAGGATTATTAAATAATAATCCTGCGTATTGCCTCCCTGTATATTAAGATTTTTACTGACTATTTTTACAAACAGTCTAGTACTTAATATCTTTTGAAGATTTCCACGCATTTTACTGAGTGTTTTATGGCAACTATATTTTCATATAGCTAGGCAGCGAATTTTACGAACCGTCCTAGCCTTCCACAGTCTAGATCTTCTAAACTGCAGAACCTTAGGACGATTCATTTATGTTAACAGTTAATAAAGCCAACCTTTATTAACACTCTATATCTCTATAGAGATCGGACTATATCATCTAGGCCTTCTCATTACGAAAAGGTCTTTGTTTGGCATGTAGTCTCTGAGGATTCTCTTTAAGATGTTTAGTAACATCTTCTTGATTATATTTTCTTTTTCTACCTTTTCCTTCATTTAACTTTTCACGCAATTTAACAATTTCTTCTAAACCATCTTTATTTAGATGAGCTTTAGAATAAACTAATTCTGTTATTTTGCAGAAGATAGAAAAATTTTGCTTTTTTCTTTGAGATAAGAAGTTAAAGCGCTTAAAGAAAGGTATGACCTTTTCTACAATCGCATTAGGATTGCTAACCACATACATGTGAAGACCATCTGATCTTTCTTGTATGCGACCACAACCTAAAATTCTTTTGTACTGGGCTAATATGTGGCTCTCTCTTTGAGATACATTAAATGTAAGTACCACTTGCCAACCCATAGTATGGTCATCCCTCTTTCTTAAAGAGACATTAAAGCTTCCTTCTCCGTCAGCAAATCCAGCTAGGTAATAACCTTTAGCAGGATCTACTTGTTTAAGCCATTTACTGTCTGTCATATAATTTTTTATTAGAGTCTTTCCTGCGGATTGTCCCGTACCTAAATTGCTTAGGGTTATTTAAGAGATTTTTACTGCCTTTTAAAAGACTAGTACTCTTAACTTAACAGGATATTCCCGCAAATAGCCAAATTTTATAACTACAATCATTTCATAGTTATCGCCGGCGTTCATCCGCGCTTGAATTCAGGGCTTTGCCAAAGCTAACCCTTCCTCTTAACGTTCGGACACTGGCCAGGCGTCACCCCCTATACATCCTCTTTCGAGTTAGCAGGGAGCTGTGTTTTTGCTAAACAGTCACTCGAGCTCTTTAGCTGCGGCCCCGATTGCTCAGGGCAGGCCTTATCTCGAAATTACGGCCGCTATTTTGCCGAGTTCCTTAACGAAGGTTCTCTCGTACACCTGAGGCTTCTCGCCTCACCTACCTGTGTCGGTTTGCGGTACGGTTACTGTTGAATTAACCCTAGAGGTTTTTCTTGACAGCTCCTATGCTCAAATCAGTTCCACCAAAGGCTTCACCTCTTGCCGACCTCTTAAAGCTATTGATCCGGATTTGCCTAGATCGCTTCTTGAGGCAAGCAACGCACATACCATTAAATGCGCTTGAACTTTGAAACCGTGTCCCCCCATCGGAAAACAACAGTAGTGCTGGAATATTAACCAGCTCTTCCATCGGCTGCGCCTGCACTACACAGGCATGACCTTAGGACCGACTAACCCTGGGACGATTTGCGTTGCCCAGGAAACCTTAGGTTTTCGGTGGGCAGGGTTTTAACCTGCCTTTTTGCTACTCATGCCAACATTCTCGCTTCTGTCTGCTCCACTGTGCCTCACGACACAACTTCAACGCTAAACAGAACGCTCCTCTACCACTCTAGAACATAGTTCTAGAATCCGCAGCTTCGGTAATATGCTTTAGCCCCGATAAATTTTCGGCGCGAAACAACTTAGTTAGTGAGCTGTTACGCTTTCTTTAAAGGATGGCTGCTTCTAAGCCAACCTCCTAACTGTCGTAGTCACAACACCACCTTTGACACTTAGCATATATTTAGGGACCTTAGATTGCGGTTAGGGCTGTTTCCCTTTCGACTGATGGAGCTTAGCCCCCATAGTCTAACTCCCGGATTATACCTACTGGCATTCGGAGTTTGGTTAAAGACGGTATCCGAAGACCCGCCCTCATTCAGTGCTCTACCTCCAGTAGTCAACATCCGAGGCTAGCCCAAAAGCTATTTCGAGGAGAACCAGCTATCGCCGAGTTCGATTGGAATTTCACCGCTAACCACAGCTCATCACCTAGTGTTGCACGACTAGTGTGTTCGGTCCTCCCTTTAGCTTTCGCTAAAGTTCAACCTGGCCATGGCTAGATCACCCGGCTTCGGGTCTTGTCCATGCGACTCTGATTTCACTTCCACTTAACACTAACATTGGCGTTAAATGGAAGTGAAATATACGGGCAGTTAACCCTCGCTTTCACTGTACATATTTCCTGTTAGGACTTATGTAGCCACATAGAACAAACTCGTTGGCTCATTCTTCAATAGGCACGCCGTCACCCATAAATGGGCTCCGACTCCTTGTAAGTATATGGTTTCAGGTACTATTTCACCTCCCTTACCGGGATGCTTTTCACCTTTCCCTCACGGTACTAGTTCACTATTGATCATAAAAAGTATTTAGCCTTGGATCATAGTCGACCCAGATTCATACGGAATTTCACGTGTTCCGCACTACTTAAGAAAAATTGCAGCAAAGAAACTATTCTTTTCACTTACAGGGCTATCACCTTCTCTGGCTGAGCTTTCCAGCTCATTTAGTTAAAAATAGTTTTTTGTAACTTTGCCTTATCTGTTTGGGAGATAAACACAATTTTCTTACAACCCTCTATAAACATGTGGACCCAAATCCTTCCGTTTAACTTCATTATCTACCGAAGTAGATAAATCCATTAAACTCAGTCTATAAAGTTTAGGCTTTTCCCCTTTCGCTCGCCACTACTAAGGGAATAAACGTTTGTTTTCTTTTCCTCCGGCTACTAAGATGTTTCAATTCACCGGGTCTTCCTGCCTTGATTTGACTCAAGGCATGCCCTATCTTCAATAGGGCGGGTTTCCCCATTCGGAAATCTTCGGGTCAAAGGTTGCTTGCCACCTTACCGAAGCTTTTCGCAGGCTGCTACGTCCTTCATCGTCTTTTTATGTCGAGGCATCCACCGTATACTCTTGTTGAGATTTTCCCACGCTCTTATCTTGAACGAAAAAACTTTATTTTTACTTAATTAATTGGTTCTATTATTCAAATGTCAAAGTACATTTAAAATTTAAATTCCACCTATCTTTATAAAAGAGAGGCAGGAGTTAAACTTTAAATTTTAAGAAACAAAAAACCGCTATCTCAGCGGCTTAAATACAGTCATCAAAAAGACGGTACCTATCCGCTTAATCTATTTAATATTGAGCTTAAATTTATCATAGTTTATGATGTTTTTTAAACTGCTTATAATTATAGCTGAAAAAATAATAATGTCAAGGGCTTAAAAAGGCTTAAAATAAAGGGGATAATTGAATGCTAATTATTATTTTTTTTATTAATATATTATATAAACACTGCAGGGTCATCCATTTGGCTCTGAGCCACTTCTTCACTGATAAGGTCACGGTGATATAAATCTTTAATAGCTCTTCCAAAACTTATCATCCCTTCTCCAGAACTAGTCTCAATAACATTTTTAATTTGTCTAATCTTATTATCTCTAATCAAATTACTAACTGCATTATTTCTAATTAAAACTTCTCTAGCAGCAACTCTACCTCCACCCACCTTAGGAAGTAATTTTTGAGATATTACAGAACTAAGAATCATAGACAACTGCGCTTTAATTTGTGCTTGTTGATGAGGAGGAAAAATATCAATTATTCTATCAATAGTTTGCACTGCGCTATATGTATGCAAGGTAGCTATAATTAAATGTCCTGTCTCGGCTAAAGTAATAGCGGCTGCAATAGTTTCTAAATCTCTCATTTCTCCTACCATTATTACATCAGGGTCTTGGCGAAGCACGTGTTTTAAACCAGCCTCAAAACTTGTCATATCTGTTTTTAATTCTCTTTGCGTAATAACGCTTTTGTGGGGTTTGAAAATAAACTCAATTGGATCTTCTAAAGTAACTATATTAGCGCGTCTATTTTTATTTATATAATCAACCATAGCTGCTAAAGTAGTAGACTTACCACAACCCGTAGGTCCAGTTACCAACACTAAACCTTGTTTATGCTTCAAAATATCTTTAGTAATTTCTGGCATATTAATATCCTCTAAAGAAGGAGTTTCATTACTAATGACTCTTGCTACTAACTTTGGATTATCTTTTTCTTTTGATAAATTAACTCTAAATCTACCTCCTTCAGTACTAATACTAAAATCTAAGTCTTTATTTTCTTCAAATTTCTGTTTCTGCTCATCATTTAAAATATTAGCAATAATTTTTTCTAGGCTTTTTTTATCAACTTTTTGATACTTATTGTCTTTATCGGCTTGAGTACTAAAAGTATAATCTTCATTGAAATTTCTAGATAGAACTATATTAATATCATTAATGATACCATCTATCCTAAGGATAGGGGCTAAACCTGTAACTAAATGCAAATCTGAAGCATTATGCTTCACAGCTATATTAAGTAGTTCTTCTAATGTTATTTCTTTTACCATTTTTTTATTTTTAAAGCTTTTTTAGCGGCGTCAACCTCAGCTTCATGTTTAGATGACCCTTTACCTTTAGCAATTAAGTCATCTTCAAAATAAACACCGATAGTAAATATTTTTTCATGATCTGGTCCCTCTTCATTTAATAAATCATAATGAGGAGTTATACTTTCTTTGTCTTGCGCTAATTCCTGCAATCTAGATTTAGGATCTAAGTATAATTCATTAGTAATAATATGATGGAGTTTAGAAATAATAAATTCATTTACAAAAACTTCAGTCTTTTCTATATCTTGATCTAAGTACATAGCTCCAATAATTCCTTCAACCGCATTGGCCATAATGTACTGCCTACTTTTAGTAGTGCCGTCTTTAGCCTCTCCCTTAGAAAGGTACAGATAATTATCTAGCTCTAATTCTGAAGCTACCTGGTATAACATTTTAGAATTAACAAGTGAAGCTCTCCAGTTAGTTAAAACTCCTTCAGGTTTTTCAGGGTAATTATTAAATAGATACTTAGTTATTATCAACTCCAAAACTGCGTCACCTAAAAATTCTAATCTCTCATTATGACCTAAGGTAAAATTAGGATGTTCGTTTATATAAGAACGATGAACTAATGCTTGTTTTAACTTGTCAGAATCTTTAAACTTAAAGTTTAATTTTTTTTCTAATTTTTTGAGATCTGGCATATAAATATATACACCTCTAATTTGGGATAAGCTATTTAATGTAGCTAATCCAAAATTACAAACGTATAAAAACTAAATTATAAATATATTTATTTCAATCTCTAGTACTACTTAGCTGTCTTAATCTCACCCTCTTCTTCTTTATTTTCTTTTTGAGACTCTTGCTCTTCTTTTTCTTCTTCTTTCTTTTTTTTCTCTTCAGCTTTATGATCACTTTCTCTTACTTTCTCTGGTAAATCATTATATATCGCTCCTAAAACTCCATTAACAAATTTACCTGAAGATTCACCTCCATAATTCTTAGCAATTTCAATAGCTTCATTAATTGCTACTCTAGGAGGAATGGACTCATCCAAAAGCATTTCATAAACACCGATGCGTAAAACATTTCTATCAACCACAGTAATTTGATCCAAAGGCCATTCAGTGGCATATTTAATAATCTGCTTATCAATCTCTTTTAAATTATCAACAACTCCGTAAACGGTATTTTCAACAAAACCATTATCATCAAAATCTGGTGCGAAATTAATAAAGTTTTCCTCTATTATTTCCTTTAAATTATCTGAATTTTGACTATTAAAATCCCAGACAAATAAACTTTGCATGGCAAGCGTTCTAGCTAAATGACGATTAGACATAATTATTTATTTTTAACTTTAGTTTCACTTTTTGTTTTAATAACTTGTTTGCCCTTATAGTATCCACAAAAACTACAAGCTTGATGTGGTCTCACAGCTTTTTTACATTGAGGACAAGTATTAATGGTAGCAGATTTTAAACCATGATGTGATCTACGTTTACCTGCTGAACCAGATGTTCTTCTTTTCTTTGGTACTGACATATTTTTTTATATATTTACGTTTAAACGTAATTTTTTTATTTAATATTTATTTAGTATAACTTAGAATCTATACTAGTCAAGCTAAACTAAGTTATTTTTATCACTTTGATGACCAACAATATTTTTATCTTCTTTATCTTTATCATCTTTATCTTCTTTTTGTTTTGCTCCAACAATCTCTTCAAACTGTTTTTTATCTAAGGTCTCTTTCTCTATTAATTTATTAGCTACTTTATCTAAATATTCTCTCTTATCCCTTAGAATTTTTAAGGTCTTTTCCTGAGCTGAATTGATAAAATTAATAATTTCCTCATCTATTCTCTCTGCAACCTTTTCACTATAATCTCTTTGTTCATGAATCTCTCTGCCTAAAAATATCATATCTTCTTTTTCTCCAAAAGTTCTAAGTCCTAGCTTTTCAGACATACCATAATCAGTTACTAAACTTCTAGAAATCATAGTAGCTCTGTGTAAATCAGAGGTAGCTCCTGTAGTCACTTCATTGAAAACTTCTTTCTCAGCTAAATAACCAGCTAAGAGTACTGATAGTTCATCTAGGAAATCTGACTTAGGATGCATATGTTTATCTTCAGTTGGAACTTTTAATGTGTAACCGCCTGCTTTACCTCTAGCAATAATAGATATCTTTTGAACAGGATCAGCATTAGGTAGAAAATGAGCAACCAAGGCGTGACCAGCTTCGTGATAAGCAGTAATCTTTTTTTCTTTGTCAGATAAAACTCTACTTTTCCTCTCTGGACCAATCATTACTTTTTCTACAGCCTCAAATAAATCTTCTCTAGAAATACTTTTCTTGTTTTGTCGAGCTGCGATAATAGCGCCTTCATTTAAAAGATTAGCTAAGTCAGCGCCAGAAAAACCTGGAGTTCTTTCAGCAATTTCTCTTAATTTTACATCTTTATCTAAAGGTTTTTTCTTAACATGAACTTTTAATATTTCTTCTCTAGCATTTAAATCTGGTTCATCAACAATAATACGTCTATCAAAGCGTCCAGGTCTAAGTAAAGCTGGATCAAGAACATCAGGACGATTAGTAGCGGCAATAACAATAACATTATCATTAGGATCAAAACCATCTAGCTCAACTAAAATTTGATTTAAAGTCTGTTCTCTTTCATCATGTGAACCTCCCAGTCCTGCACCCCTTTTTCTTCCTACTGCATCAATCTCATCAATAAATATTATACACGGTGCACTTTTCTTAGCCTTTTGAAAAAGAGAACGAACCCTAGAAGCTCCCACACCCACAAACATCTCTACAAACTCTGAACCAGAAATATGGAAAAAAGGTACTTTGGCTTCTCCAGAAACCGATCTAGCCAGCAAGGTTTTTCCAGTACCCGGACTACCAAGAAGCAATACTCCCTTAGGAGTTTTAGCCCCTAAATCATGAAATTTCTTAGGAAACCTTAAAAAGTCTACTATTTCTTTTAATTCTTCTTTAGCTTCTTTAGCTCCAGCTACATCTTTAAAGGTTACTTTAGTTTTAGAATCTTTTTCTGCTTCTTTAGCTTGAGACTGACCAAAACTCATAGCCCTAGAATTAGCCCCTTGCATACCTCTCATCATGAAATATATAAATCCGGCTATAAGTAAAAAGGGTATTAAAAAGGGTAAGATATTAGCAAGAATATAATCAAAACCTCCTGGTTCTTGTATTTGAATATCAACCTTTTCTACTTTTTGTTTATCTACTCCTAAATTTGCTATTAACTCTGAAAAAGATTGGTTACTTTCTTTTTTAACTATTTTTTCTTCACCTTCTTTAGTAGTCAACAAAACTCTGGTTTCTTCAACTTCAATTTTAGAAATCTCTTCGTTTTCAATTGAGCTAACTAAATAATTAAGGCCTTTAGTTTCTGGTTCATCTCCAGTCAAGCTATAAGAGCTAAAAACAGCAGCCAAAACCAAAAAAACTATAAAAAATATTAAAAAATTCTTGATTAATTTCTTCATAATAATTCTTAAATAAACTTAAATTCAATTAGTTTAAGTATATAATGACTTAAGGTTTTTGGCAAATAAAACAACAAGCTGAGCCTGTTGTTTTATATGGTAAATTTAGCTTATTTTTCCTCTGAGTCTGTAGTCTTTTCAGCTTTATCTGTACTTTCTTTTTTAGTTTCTTTTTTATCATCTTTAGTTTCTTTTTCCTTTTTTTCTTCTTTTACTTTTTTATCTTTCTTCTCTTTTGTATCT
Organism: uncultured Gammaproteobacteria bacterium; assembly: GCA_964473565.1. Taxonomy (GTDB): domain Bacteria; phylum Patescibacteriota; class Patescibacteriia; order Patescibacteriales; family UBA12465; genus JAIPJO01. Next base: position 98,737 of record CAYYPI010000001.1, on the reverse strand, counting down.
GCTTTTTCCTCTTTCTCTTCGCTCTCTACACTCTCTTCTTCACTTTTCTTGCTCTTTTTATCTTTCTTATCTGCTAATTTAAGACCTAAACGATGCTCTTCTGGTGAGATATTAATAATTTCAAACTCTCTTTTTTCTCCAGCACTAAAAATTTCACTAATCTTCTCTTTAGGTTTTAATCCTAGTTCACTAATATGAGCTAAACCATGAATTTTTTCATCTAGTTTAACAAATAATCCGAAAGGGTTAACTTTTAGAATTTCACCTTCTACTACAGTGCCTTCCTTATATTTCTTAGTAGCTTCTTGCCAAGGATCTTTCATTAACTTCTTAGCACTTAGAAATATCTTAGAACCTTCTAAGTTAACTACTTCTGCTTTTATAGTGTCTCCAACTTTAACTAAATCATGAGGAGAGTCAATTCTTTGCCAAGCTAATTCAGAAATATGAATTAAACCTTCCATGTTTTCTCCAAAGCTTACAAATACACCAAAGTTTGTAATAGCTGTAACTACACCTTCAACAACCATACCTTCTTTATATTGAGAAATAACGTCTTTTTTACGTTTATTCCATAATTCTTTTTCACTAAATATAATTTTGTCATCACCTTCTTCTAAAGTGATAATATTTACTTCCATTTTCTGTCCTACAAATTTCTTTAGTTTATCTAAAATCTTACTCTTATCTCCGCCACTTACACGTGGATAGTGTTCAGGAGCTAATTGTGAAACTGGTAAAAAGCCTTTTATCTGTCTAAATCTAGCCATTAATCCACCTTTATTAGCATCAACTATCTTAATAGTAACAGGCTCCTTATCTTGATAAGCTTCTTCTAAAATATTCCAAGCCTTTTCTTGTCCAACTCTCTTAAATGATAATTCTAATTCTCCATTTTCATTTTCTGTTTCAACAACCATAGCTTCAGCCTCATCACCAGGTTTTAATTTACCATATTCATCATCTTCCAAGTATAATTCTGGTCCTCTAACTACTCCTACCATTACACCATTAACATCTAGTCTTACTTCTGATTTAGAAGCAGCTACTACTGTGCCTTTAATAACATCTCCTACTTGAGGAATGCTAAATTCCTGCTTATCTAAAAGCTTAGAAAAATCTGTTTGTTTTGTTTCTTCTGACATAATTTTATGTAACTTTATATTGCTTTTGAGCAATAAAAAAATTATCTTAACCCTCCTTTTCAGGAAAGCCTTTTGGCCACCTTAAACCAAAAGTGATTCTTATAGGTGAATTTATTATATTATTTTTTTATTCTATACTAAGATTACAAATAATGCAAGTATTGAAAAGCAAAAAGAGCCACATGGACTCTTTTTTATTTTTATCTCAAATCTAAGAAATTAGCTAATCAATTAAATCATTATTATTTGTATCTTTATTATTATTTTCCTCTAAATCTGTCTTTGTAATATTAATTTCTTTTTTTTGATAAAGCTCTATTTTTCTTCTATTAACTCCTCTTCTTCTTATAAATATTATTGCTAAAGCAATAACTAAAATGAAAAATACTATTTCTTTATAATACAAAAGGATGAGGGCTTGCTCTTGAGCAAAATAATAACCAGATAAAGCTAAGATTATTACCCAGATACTAGAACCTAAAAAGGTATATAAACAAAATTTAAATATATTCATTTTAGCTAGTCCCGCTGGAATAGAAATAAGTTGTCTAATAACTGGGATTAATCGGCCAAAAAATGTAGATCTCTCTCCGTGCTTTAAAAAATACTGTTCTGACTTTTTTAGTTTTAACTCAGTAAGCAAAAGAGATCTGGCCACTTTTGTTTTAACTAAGTTATATAAGATCTTTCTGCCTAAGGTTATAGCTAAAACATAATTAATTAAAGCTCCCAAAAGACTACCCAAAATTCCAAAGACAATTACTAAAATAAGGTTTAACTGACCTTGCTGGGCAAGATAAGCAGCTGGAGGAATAACAAGTTCAGAAGGGAAAGGAATAAAAGAACTCTCAATTGTCATAAGAAAAGTGATATTCCAATAATCTAATTTTTCTACTAAAAGCATTATCCAGTTAATAAAATCATCTAACATATTTAGACTTTAATAACCACAGGCAATACCATAGGTCTGCGCTTGGTTTTGTTAAATAAAAATTGTCCTATATCGTTTCTAATCTTATTCTTCAAGAAGTCATCATCAGTAGGAGTGGTGCTAGGTTTATCTTTAACCATTTTCTTCACTTTCATTCTTGTGCTTTCAATTAAATCTCTATTTTCCTTCATGTAAATAAAACCTCTAGAGATTAAATCTGGATTTCCAATAATATCACCTGTCTTAGAATCAATAGTAGTAATTACAACTATCATACCATCAGCTGCCATCATACGTCTATCTCTTAATACGATATTAGAAACATCTCCAACACCTAAACCATCAACCATCACATACTCAGTTGGGATTTTTTCTTTTGTTAGAGTACCTTCAACCCTGTCTCCTTCTTTCTTTAATTCAACTACTTGACCATTATCAGCCACAAATATTTTATTTCTATCCACGCCTACTTTACTAGCTAGCTCTGCGTGAGCTTGCAGCATGAAATGATGAGCTTCAATAGGCATAAAATATTCAGGCTTCATTAATCTAATCATTAACTTTAAGTCTTCTTGTTTAGCATGACCACCAGCGTGAATATCTAGCATTTTATAATTAATGGTTTTAGCTCCCTGTCTAACAATAGCGTCCATTAAATGTTGAATACTTCTTTCGTTGCCAGGTATAGCTGAAGATGAGAAAATAACTGTATCACCAGCCTTCAAACTTACTACTCTATGATCACCGTTTACTACTTTAGATAAAAAGGCATTAGTTTCTCCTTGAGCACCTGTACCTAAAATGACTAATTGATTATCTGGAATTCTTTTAAATTCTTCGTCAGTAAGTAAAAGTTTAGGGTTAAACTTTAAATAGCCAATTTCATGAGCTACTTCAACATTACTAATCATACTTCTACCTTGAAGATATATACGTTTATTATATTTAGCTGCTAAATCAAATAATTTTTGCACACGAGCTAACTGAGAAGCAAAAGTACCAATAATAATTCTACCCTCAATCTCTTCAAATAATTTACCCATTTCTTCACCAATAACAGATTCAGAAACCTGATATCCAGGGCTTATTGCATCAGTAGAGTCAGACATTAAGAGCGTAACACCTTTATCACCAATTTGAGCTATACGATTTAAATCAGCTGGCTTATCATTAACAGGGGAAAAGTCTATCTTAAAGTCTCCTGTATGAACAACTGTTCCTACTGGTGTGTGAACTATAATAGCAAAACAATCTGGTATAGAGTGATTAACTCTTAAAAATTCTACTTTAAAATTCCTACCTAAAGTAACCTTATTATGTTCATCAATTTCTTGAATCTTTAAGTTAGAACTATTTTTATATTCTTTTTGTCTTCTTCTTACTAACCCTGCTGTCATCTTACCCATGAACATAGGAGGGTTACCAATAACAGGCATAATATGAGGTATGGCACCGATGTGATCATAGTGACCATGAGTAATAACTACACCCTTAATCCAATCTTTTTTATCTTGTAAGTATTCAGTGTTAGGGATAATATAATCAATTCCTGGCATATCTTCATCAGGAAACATTAAGCCCATATCAACGATTATTATCTCTTTTTCATACTCAATTAAAGTCATATTTCTACCAACCTCTTCTAATCCTCCTAGAGCCATAACTCTAAGTTTTCCTTTAGCAAAGGTTTGAGTACTTTTAACTTTAGTTTTATAATCTTTGCTTTGCGGTTTATGAAAAGGGCCCTGTTTTTTAGAGCTTTTTTGACTATTGACTCCTGTATTTTTATTTAGGTTTTTCTTTTTATCACTATCTTTATTTGTCGCACTTTGTCGTGCATCGCTTGTCTGTGATTTGTATCTTTTGTACATATTTTTTTGTAAGTATAAATAATATTTTTATATAATTATTTATAATTTTCTAATTTATTAATTTATTATAGAGAGATATTTTTTTATTTAAACATTGCTTTTTGCTTGTGTTTTAAATTCATTTTTTCAATTGCGTATCTAAGGGCTGTACGCGGTAAGCTTTCTTTATGTTTATATATAAATTTAAACACTAATTCTTCGTCTATATTGCTAGCCTCTTTAGCGCTCCAGCCATAGCCTTTTTGCACTAAGTCATCACTGTCATTAATTTGTTCAAGTATTACTTTCTCAAGTCTTAAAAAAAATAGATTAAATTGTGATTTATTTTTATGATACTTAAAAGTATATATTAATATGATAGAAGCAGATCTTCTAAGCCATCTATTATTACTCTTTATCCAAGAATCTGTTTTTTGTATGAGCTCAGGATAAGAATGAAGTAAATACCCTAAACTATGAGTTAAAAAACTATCACAATGCGCCCAATTGTTTACATATTTTTTTAGCCATCTCTCAAAGACTATAAAATCTGTTTTTGTGAAATCTTTTCTTCTTGTGTATAACCATTTAAAAGCTAAACTTCTTATTTCTTGTTCTTGTTCTTGTAATAAAGAGTTAATAATTTTAAAGAAATCTTTTTTACTTAAAGATTCTAAGTTTTTATAATATTTTCTTTCTAAAGTATTTAAATCTTTAGATTTAACTCCAATAGGAAATATTTTTTCTTTAAAAAAACTTTGCGCTCTATTTTTATATTCTAAATCAATTAAAGATTTAAGATCTTTTTTAAGGGAAGAAATAAAGTTCTTCTCATTCATAATATTTTATCTATTTACAATGCAAACTTACTTTTTACTTTAATATACCAATTATTTATATTAGAGAATCTGTGTTCAGGTTTTAAAATACTTTCAGTATTAAAACCTTTAACTTTTTTATTTTGAGGGTAAATATATAGAGGTGAGTATAAAAAGATTGCAGGAATTTCTTCATGAATTATTTCTTGAAATTCTTTATATTTTTCAGCTCTCTCTTCTTCATCTAAAGTTATTCTAGCTTCTTCAAGTAGGGTGTCGACTTTTTCATTGCTATAGTTAACTATATTTAAATCCTGTCCAGAGTGCCAATAAGCATAAGGATCGGGATCAAAATTTAAAGCTTGACCATAAATTAATATTTCAAATTCTCGTGGTTCAATAACCTGAGTTTGAATATTTTCAGCACTAACAACTGTTATAACTGTTCTAATTCCCAAGTCTTTCCAAGTCTCGGATAATCTTTCTGCTAAATCTTTGTTAGATTGAGTATCAGTTATAGTAATACTTAAAACTTGATACTCCCTTTCCCCTTCATCATTTTCTTTGTATAGCCACTTACCAAGCAAATCTAATCCTGCTGACTCACTTAAAGCTTTTAATTTGTCATAACCCTCTATCTCAAAACTTTCATCTTCAGCACTCTCATCATCTACATTTTCCTCATCGTTTGAATCTTCAGTTTCCACTTCACTGTTTTCTTCACTTTCTTCTTCCTGACTTATTCTACTGAGATCTTCTTGACTTATCTCTTGTATAAATAAATCTTCTTGCTCTAAAAGCTCCTTAGCTTCTTCTAAATTATATCCATAACCGTCAATCTCATTATTATATGCAAAACATTCCGGAAGTATTGGTGCGTCAACTTTTCTTACAGATTCACCAAAAACATTAGTTAAAATTTCATCCTTATTTATTGATAAAGCTAGAGCCTCTCTAAAGTTTTTAGAGCTTAAATAATCATTATTATCTTGATTAAAAAAGATAGAAGTAATTTGAGGTACAGATAAATTATGAAAGTTAATTGAATTCTGAGCTATAATATCCTTTTTATTAGCATTTGAAATATAACTGATACCCTCTACTTCATCATTATTTAAAGCAGTATTTAAACTATAAAAATCAGGATAAAACTTAAACATTATTTCTTCTATATAAGGTGAGTTGTGGTAATAATCTTCATTAGCAAGTAAACGATACTCTTTAATATTTCCTTCTTCATTTTTTGAAAAAGAGTCAAACATATATGGCCCCGAACCTGTGGGCATTATATTTTCTTCAGCTAAATTAGCATTTTCAGGGTTAAAATTAAGCCAGATTCTTTCTGATAAAATTCCAAAGGTTAATAACTCTTCAAAACCTGCATAAGCTTCAGCTAAACTTAGCTTTATTGTATAATCATCTACTTTTTCAACACCAACGCCACTAAAAATACTTCTTAGTGGAGATCTGAAATCAGGATTCTTGATGGCATTAAGGGTGAAGACAACATCATTAGCTGTTAATTTTTCACCATCATGAAAGTAGACATCATCTCTTAGATTTAAAATATAAATTCTACCACTTTCTTGAATCTCATAATCTTTAATCAAATCATATTCCAAATCACCATTACCATTATATTTAAATAAGCGAGAATAAATTAAAAAACTTAAATCACTATCTACATCAGAAAAAGCATACAAAGGATTAATGTATCTAGGGCCACCCACTAAGCCCTCACTATACTCACCGCCAAAACTAGGAACTGTTTCTAAGTTATTTTGATAAAAACCCCAGCCTAGCAATGATACGCTAATAACTATTAAAAGTATTGATATATTAATCCATCTTTTTTCTTTAGAACTTAAAAACTTTTTTACATGTCTTAACTGTTTAAAAGAAGGTATTTTAGATGGAGCTAAATTGTATATAAGTTTTTTATTAACTAATTTATGATCAATATCTTTATTTGCTTTTTGATTATTAAAAAACTTGTTTTTTTGAAAAAACTTTTTTAGTTTTATTTTTAGAGATAAATAAAAACGTGACCAAAGAGATTGGTTTTTATCTTTTATCTCAAATTTTATATTTTGATCTTCGTTCACTTATAAAAAAGTTAAATGCAGTAGAGTTATATAATAACAACAGCCAGAGATACCGCAAAAAAGAGTATTGCTAAAACAATAGTAATATTATAGAGTTTTTTTTCTAAGCCACGTTTTGTTGTAAAAACAGCATTAGAACCACCAAAAGCACTGCCCAGTCCTGAGCCCCTGTTTTGTAACAAAATAACTACAATTAATAGTATAGCGATAATAATTTGAGCAATTTTAAGTGCAAACATCATATTATTTATTTACTTTTTCTAAAACAGCTTTTAAAACTTTTTTATTATTTTCAGCTAAATCTGCTAAAATCTTCCTGTCTAAACCAACCTTTTTCTTACGAAAAAGATCCATTAAACGTGAGTATGATAAAGAATTTTCTTTAGCAAAAGCACTAATCTTAATCTGCCATAATGCTCTCATATCTCTTTTCTTTCTACGTCTATCTTTAAAAGCATGAGCTCCAGCTTTTGTTTGAGCGGTAGACGCTAATCTAATTTGATTTTTACGTCCCCACTTATATCCTTTAACACTTTTTAAAAGTTTTTTTCTTCTTTTTGTATGAATTGTTCCTCTTTTTACTCTGGGCATAAGTTTAAAATAGCCTAATATTGGCTTTATTATGAATACGGAGTTAATTTCTTAACAGTTTTAACTAAACCTTTATAGACATCCTTATCTTTTCTTTTTTGTCTAGTAGTTTTCCCTGATTCTTTAGAGTTAAAGTGATCTTGACCACCTTTTCTTTGTTTTATTTTGCCAGTGCCGGTAACTTTAAATCGTTTAGCTGTGGCTTTATGTGTCTTTATTTTCGGCATATTATTTCTTTTTTTAGAATAAAAAACAGGCGTAAACCTGATATAAAAAGTCTTAGCTTTTATTTGCTAGTATAATAGTAAACCTTCCACCTTGTTTTGTCAAGGGTTGCTCTTCAACCACCTCTAATCCTTCGGAGTCTTTAAGTAGATTAACAAATTTTCTAATCACTTCCTTAGCTTGATCTGGATGTTGCTTTTCTCTACCTCTCATATTTATTTCTAATTTCAGCTTATTTCCTTGCTTTAAAAACTTCTGGGCTTGCTTTAATCTAAAGTCAAAATCATGAGAACTAATTCTAACTGAAAGCCTAATTGCTTTAAGATCCACTTTCTTTTGTAGGATTTTTTGCTTATGGGCTTTTTTCTCTCTTTCGTATTTCATTTGGCCTAAATCAACTATTTTAGCTACAGGAGGGTCAGCTTTTGGGTTAACTAAAACTAGATCCAAATCAGAATCTTCCGCTCTTTGCAGTGCCTCATATGTCTCAACTTCACCAACTCTTTCATTATTTTCATCAATTAAAAAGACTCTCTCCGCCTTAATACTATTATTGGAGGTAAAGTATGGTTTTACCTGTTTTGGTTTAGCTTTTCGCCATTTAATTCTCATATTTATCTACTAACAACAAAAGGGATGCAAATGCATCTACTTTTATAATTTATCTATTTCTTAACTACTTTCAGTATATAGTTTTTGTATTATTAGTCAAGGAAAAGTAATGATTAACTTACAATCAGCTGTTATATTGGGGTGCAGTCTCTTTAGCTTCATAGATATCATTAGCTAGTCTAGCTAAGACATAAAATAAGCTAGATAAACGATTTAAATAGACAAAAACTATTTCATTTACTTCTTTTTTATCCTCATCGCTTAATTTCAAGGCCTGCCTTTCAACTCTCCTAGCTAAAGTTCTAGCAATATCTAAATTAGCGCTAAGCTTAGACCCCCCACTTAAAACAAAACTGTTTCTAGGTTTAATCTTTTCTGATATCTTAGCTATCTTTTCCTCTAAACTGCTAACAAAATCTTCAGGAATCTTTACATCTGAGCGAGCAAAGTGAGCCTGACAAGTAAAGAGATCATTTTGCGTCTTCTTTATTGTCTCTAGTATCTCTGGATTATCCTTAGCTTCAACAGAGCTAAGACCAAGCCAAGAATTAAGCTCATCTAAAGAACCTAAAACCTCAAAAATCTGTTCAGCTTTATTAAGTCTATCTTTAGAATTAAAAAGTTTGCTGGTACCTTTATCTCCTTTACCCGTGTAATACATAGATTTATATAAATATTTTATTATATTTATAATTAGTTAATCTCACAAGCTCCACCAGCACAAGCTAACTCTTTCTTAACCTCAGTTTCATCTTTTCTTTCATAGCTAACAATTTGTGCAAAATCCATATGCTTAAATTTAGCTAATAGTTCTTCGTATTTTTCTTTATCTATTTCTTCATAGGGAGCCAATTCATATACATGATTGCTTCTAGGTAAGAATGATAATCCTCCAATTATCTCCCAATTTTCATAGACCCAATTTGCTACTTCTATCCATTCATTTTCAGCTACCGATATAGTTACTGATGGATTATGTTCAGTATATGCTAATTTGACTTTTTTCCAATGTTCAAGCTGTTCTAAAGCACTAAGGTCGTTACTAAAGATAGAACCTTTAGGAGCTTTAACTGGGAATTCAAATACATAAGTGCTAGCACTTCCATACATTTGACCTACTTCTGCCTTATGAGGAACACCCTGGTCACGAAGCATCTTAAATAGTGAGTCTGTAGCTGAAATTCTAACCCTTCTGATATAATATGGAGCAAACCTAGCGTGCATACCTGAAGCGCAATCAACTAATTGAGAAACTGTACCAGAAGGTTTTACGCAAGTAACAGAAGTAGATTCTTCAATACCAAACTTCTTGCTATATTCTTTATTCACCTTAATAGCTTCATCTTTTAATTTCTTTAAAGTCTCCTCCTCTCTGCTAGCCTTAGAGTCCCACTGACCAGTAACGGAAACACCTAAAAGTCTTTCTGCTTCACAAGCGCTTTTCCAGCCCTTAGAAAGATATGGGAAATTAGTTAAGCTGGCTTGATAAGTTCCTAGTATTGCGGCTAATCTAATCTTTCTCATTAAGCTGTTTTCATCATCATCACTTCTGGCTACCACCTCAGACAAATTACAAAATTGTTTAGATTGCAAAATGATTTCTCCACAAGGATTGGTTCCCATTTGGCCGATGATAAAGTTACCTGTGATATCAAAATAACCTTTCTTTTCTTTAAGTAAATCAATTCTTCTTTGAGGCATGGTTTTAGCTAGTGAACCACGATTAAAGATACCTCTTTCACCTGAGCCGGACTTTACCAGAGCTAACCATTCATTTAAAAATTCTTCACTACTTGGTTTTTTAATGTAGGTAGCGCTATTATTAGCTAAACTTCTTTGTGGCTCATTGACATAAAACTGTCCCTTTTTAGCATCTCTAATATCTCTATCATCTAAATCAGAGAGTGAGATCATAGCGCTTCTTCTAACACCACCAGAGACAACACAATAACCAATCATACAAATAATATCATGTAAATCAATATTTCTAAGTCTTTTTCCTTGCCTGTTTAACATCTTCATGCGAGTGAAGTCCATAAGTTGTTTTAATGGATCCGGACCAGAACTCTTACCACCCATAGTTTTAAGCCTTGCTCCCGCTGGTCTAAGCTGTGAATAATCAAACTCTAGGTCTTCACCACTGGCCCAAGTTTTCATACCCAGTGCTAGCGCATCTGCCCAACCTTCTTTACTATCTTCAACTACGTGTATTTTTTTAGCATTACCACTTTGCATTTGAATTTGTGGAAACTTTCCCACATTTTGACTTTCCACAGCCCAACCCACACCAGTACCACACATAGATACATACATAATTTCAGCAATATCCTGGAAGTTTTCTGGAGCAGTGTATGAACAGTTATATGCGCAAACATTTGTTTTCTCTACTGCCTTACCTGAAAACTGCATTAAGCGCATAGAGGGCATGATTTCCTGTTTTAAAATACCTTCTCTAATATCATTATAATCTTTATCACTTAAATTCTCTTTTAACTGCTTTTTCATATACTGCATATACCTATCTACAGTTTCAATCCAAGTTTCTCTACGTTGCTCATCTTCAATCCAGCGAGCATAAGTCCGGTAGAAGATAAATTCAGATAATGGGTTTCTAAAATACTGTTTACTATCATCAGTTAATTTGCGCACATGTTCTGGCACTTCAAATTTCTTTTCACGTTGCTTAGATCTTTGCTCTCTGTATAGGATGTAAGCTTTAGCTACTTTAGTAAAATCATTTTTCATTAACTCCTCTTCTACTAAATCTTGAATAATTTCCACTGTTGGTACAAAATTCTTTTCAGTGGATACTTTTTTTAATTTCTTTAAATCAGCTTCAACCTGTTTAGCTATTTTTTTGGCAAAACCATTGCTTTCAACTTTAGTTTCAACGAAAGCTTTTTTAACAGCTTCCTCAATTATTTCTGTTTTAAAATTAACTAAACGTCCGTCTCTTTTTCTGACTTTAGTAATCCCTTTAGGTGTATTAGAATTAGGCATATTTTTTAATTTATTATTATATATTTATATTATAAATACTATTATTTTTAAGCGTGTAATAACTTCCTTTTTAGATAAGAAAAGTTGAGTTTTGGATTAGTAGCCATAAACTTATAGATAGCAGGAGAGAAAAGTAGAGCCAGAGAGACGTTACCAAGTAAGTGGTAAGCGGTGAAAGGAATTTGTCCAATTAAAGTAGTATAAAAACTCTGACCAAAAAACAAAGGACCAATGGTTAGTCCAGTTAAAGCATCATATATTAGAGTGGCGTAAATAGCGTGAATAGCATAGTGACGAGCTTTATTTTTACGCTTTTTAAAATACCAAGCAGAAAATAAGGCTAGGAGACCATAAACAGAGGCAGTGATAATTGTCCAAAGTCCAACTCTTCCAGTTACCACATCAAATATTACAATATTAAAAAAAGCAAACATAAAACCAAAAATAAATCCAAACTTTTTGGTAAATGGCATTTGTATAGCAAGTATTGGTTCAATGTTTGGTGGACGAAAAGGCATTAAACGAAGACCAAAACTTAGGATCCAAGCACTTATCATTTTGAGTAAATCAAATGAAGATTTTTTTGATTTATTTTTCATAATGTTAAATAATTAAAAAATTAAGATAATACTATATATAGTGGTATTAGAATAATAAAAACTACTATATATAGCTATAGTAGCAAATTTACAAAACATGGTCAAACCCTATTTTTTGTCTTTAATATTAGTAAAAAATAATTATTAATTTTTATATATTAAAAAGAAATTTTAATAATAAAATCTTTTTTTCTGTTTTAAACAGTCTTCTCTTTTAAATTTCTTCTGGAGATCCAAAACAAAGTAGCATTTAAAAATAACACTACCCCTAAAATAAATATAGCAGTAGAAGCACTAAAGATATCTGCGCTGTAACCAATTACAGGCAGTAGTATTAACTGGGCTAAAGATTTAAAAAGCTGAAGTATTGAGCCCATGGTAGAGCGATTATCAGAATTAACATTTTGATGAAATAAAGTATTAGCTATTGGTGATCTAATATTTTCTACCATCATCACAAAAAAGAAAAGCGCTACTCCCCAAACAGCACTAATACCTGTACCTAAAAGTATTAAGGGTAAAAAGGCTAAGAGACTAAGATAATTCATAAGCCTAACTCCGCCAAATCTATCTTCTAATTTATATGAATACCTCACCAAGAAAGCAGTTAATATTAAAAAGGCTGAATATATTAAACCAAAATATTGTATTTCAATGCCAACCTCCTTCATGTATGGCTGAATAAACTTATCAGCAGCTACAAACACAGCTGTGAAGATAGCAATATTAGCTACCACTTTTCTCAAAGCAAAAGATTTAAAGATTTCCTGAATGGACTCAGTAGCAAATAGGGCATTTTTTCTCCAACTAAACTTACCTTTATACAAATTCTCTTTAATCTTTTCCCAAGTTAAAGTTTGCAAGAAATTAATAAAGGCTGGAATAGCAGCAATAAAGAAGACAAAACTAAAACCAAATTGATAAGCTAAAAAACCACCCAGAGCTGTACCAATACTTTCTGAAATTCTAGCATAAAACTTTTGATTAGATTTTACCTTGGTATAGCTAGGCCTATTTTTATCTTCCAGTAGATAATTATAAACAAAGGCAGTTTCTGTGCCTGAACGAAAGCTTTTTCCAAGTTCATATAATAAATTAGCTAAAAGAAGTCCCCAAAAGTTTTCAGCTATAGCAAAAGCTATAAAAGCTAAAAATATTACAAACTTTGACCAAATAATACTAGTTCTCTTACCATAAAGATCAGCTAATATCCCAGTGGGTATTTCAATAATAAAAGCGAAGATAGAGCCAGCAGTGAATATCCAAAAGATTTGTGCATAGTCAAGACCGAGGTCTTGAAAAAATAAAACAATAACAGGAACAAAGTAAATTTGATTCTTTAAAAAGGAAGCTAAATAAAACTTATTAATCTGAGTCATGTAAGAATATTTAAAACTATAATAATATATCTATATAATAGAATAAATACATTATAATTACAAAATACTGAAATAATGCAGTTTAAACTCAATTTTAAATTGACAAAACTTAGACAATATCATAGAATTTAATATTCTTTACAATCAAATAATGTTTAATCAAAATTAATAGCAATGGAAAATTTATTCTTACCTGGTAATCCAAGGTATCAACCCAAAAAAATGCTAAACATTTTTGGCTATGATAACTTGTACAAACCTTATGTTTTAGTTGAGTTAGCCACAATGGAGGCATTGTATGAAAATTCAGTAATCCCGAAAGCAGACTATCAATCTCTAAGTGAAGAGATTAAAAAGGAGTTACTCAAAATCAAAACTTCAGAAATTGACCAAATTGAAAGAGAAGTAACACATCATGACATTCGTGCTTTAGTTCAGAAAATTAAATCTCTTTTAAACAAAAGACTGCAGCGCTGGGTGCACATACCTCTAACCAGTTATGATGTCATTGACACCGGCCGTAGCTTGCAATTTATACAAGCTTACAACCTTATTAGGGAGTCTATTGTTAAACTGACAAACCAGATGATGGTTAAAACTGAAGAATTTGCTGAGATTCCTCAAATTGGCAGAACTCATGGACAACACGCCCTTCCTATCACAGTTGGTTTTTGGTTAGCAAGCATATTAAACAGAATTTTGTTTAACTTAAAGCAAATGGATGACAGCGCAAAGGGACTGGTTGGTAAGATTTCTGGTGCAGTGGGAGCATATAATGCTCAAATGGGTTTGAACCTTGAAAGATCCGGTAAAAGCTTTGAAAAGCAAGTTTTAGAAAAGCTTGGTCTTAAAGCAGCACCCATTAGCACGCAAATACTTCCCCCTGAACCTTTAGCTTACTTCTTGTTTTCTGTTTCCATGATGTCCGCCTCCTTGGCTCAACTTGGCAGGGATGGTAGAAATTTAATGAGAACTGAAATTGCAGAATTAAGTGAAGTATTTGAAAAAAACCAAGTAGGCTCGTCTACTATGCCGCACAAAAGAAATCCCAAAAATTTTGAAAACACTGAAGGGATGTGGATTAAAACAAAAAATGAGTTTGGTAAGGTTATGGACACTTTAATTAGTGAACACCAAAGAGATTTGGTTGGTAGCTCAGTCTCACGTGACTTTCCCATCATTTTGATTAACCTACAAAAACAGCTTGATACCTTATTACGAACAAACAAACAAAATGAAAGCTTTTTTGAAAGGATTGAGATTCACACCAAAAAGTGCCAAGAAAACCTGAAAATGAGTGCCGGTTTAGTAATTGCAGAGCCTTTGTATATTGCACTGCAAATGGCTGGTTACACTGGAGATGCTCACAAATTGGTTAACGAAGACTTAATGCCTTTTGCTAAAAAAACAGGCAGAACTTTGTTGCAGGCTTTAAATTATTTTGCTCAATATGATGGAGACTTGAGTCAAGTAGTTGAAACCATTCCAGAAAATATCATTCAATTACTAAAAGAGCCCTCTCGTTACACCGGTAATGCCAGTAAAAAAGCCAGGGAAATTGTCTCAATGACTAAAGAGTACCTTGCAAAATAAATTAAACAAAACAGCTCAAATCTAAGAGCTGTTTTTTAATATAAATAATAAAACCCCACATATAATAGTGAGGTTTGGTTAGATTTTAATAAAACAAATAAAAGAACTAATTAAATTAGCAGTGAAGGTGTTTTACTGAAAAGATTAGTAGAATCTTCTAATGAAAAATTATCAAAAAATTTAACATTATCTTTTTCAGCTAAAAACCACAACACCTCTCCATTACCAAAATCTGGAGCTTTTCCTGCGCCTAAGCAAATCCATAAAAGATTCTTTTCGTCTAAAATAAATTCTCCTGGCATAATCTCAAATTCATCCTTGTTATAGCCGACTCTCAAATCATACAAATAACCGTTTAATCTAAAACGTTGTTTGTTTTGAGTTGAGTGCTTAGCAACAACACTTGAAAGCATTTTTTCTTGTAATGTTTTTTGACGTCTTTTTAAATCTTTTGCATTTTCCATGTTTTTATTATTTTTTAAAGAACTTAAAAATAGTAGCAAAAAGAAATAATTAAATCAAGTATATAAGGTGATTAGAGATAAAAAAACCGCACCTATACAGATGCGGAACTAAAACTATGTAGTCACCAAAAGCAACTTATTTTTCTACTGCTTTTATTACTAACTTAGGATAACTAAATGAGACGCCTTCATCTACATCTAACTTATACCAAAGCACATTAACATCTGTGCAACCATTAACATGACCAACACCTTCAACAGTGCCTTTACCAAGATTAGGGTGAACAATACGAGCACCATGTTTAAAACCAAATTCACTACAAGCCTCGTCTGAGATATCAATCTCAATTTTCCTTCCAGATTTAGAGAAAACAGTTTTTTTCATAGTTTGATATTTTTAAAATTAAAAGAACAATAAATTATTAAATGTTATATTTTAGATATTAAATAATATAACTACTTTAAAAGTTTATCTTTTTCAGTTGAGCTTAGAAATGTTAAATAATCCTGTTTGTTTATTTTATTTTTTATATTAACCTTTTTTAATATTTTCTGATTTATTTTATCCATTTTTATTTTCCATAAAAGCCATTGCTCCATACAAGGCTGACTTGTCTTTAAGTTGAGCTTTCTTAATTAAAGGTGTTTTAAATATTTTTAGGCTTTTATCAATTTCTTTTTTTAATATAGATAAGTTAACCTTATCTTCTGAAAGCCCACCTCCTAATATGATTAGCTCTGGAGACCAGAAAATAATTAAGTTAATAATACCTAAAGCCAAGTCTTTATGCCACTTGGCCCAAATCTTAGAGTTTTGGCAGTTTTTTGGTGAGACTTTATATTTTCTTAAAAAGGATTTACCACCAATAAGTGATTCCCAGCTAACATTCTTATCAGTTAAAGAAACTTGATGACCTGGTTCAAAGCCATAATGAAATCTATCAATTGACCTATTAACTATTCTAGAACCACCTACTCCTGTGCCTAAAGTAAGGTAGCCAATTAAATTATATTTTTTTCCACTCCCAAATGAAGCCTCACCTAAGGCAGCTAAATCAGCATCATTTACTAAATAAACTGGGCAGTTAAATTTAGAGGATAGCTTTTTCTTTAAATCTCTGTTTTCCCAATCTATTAAATTACGGGCTCTCTTTAATTTATTTCCCTTATCATCTATTATTCCTGGTAAAGCTAAAACTAAACCCTTCAGCTTTCCTTCTTTGAGCTCATTAATACTTTCAACTATTTTATTAAAGCCCTCTTGGTATGATTTAGGAGTCTTATAGCGATTTATTTCTTTTATATTTTTAAAATCAACAAAACTACCCACTCTAGTATTAGTACCCCCAATATCAAATGCAATATACATAATTAAAAATATATATGAATAGCAATTTATTCATTTAATTATAAGCTCTACAACTTTATTATAGCTTTTATAGGCTTAGAAATCAATTTATATATTTTAATCACTTGAAGTAAAAATAAATACATTGTACTATATTATAAACATTTGTTCATTTTAAAAAAGGAGGTATTTATGCGTTGTGCTATTTGTGCAGGAGGTGTTCCGGGTTGTCCGCATTGCGGTCCCAGAAATACTCAATTTCAAGGTAGAGAAATCGAACAAGCTAGAATTGTTAGTAAGTTCGATGGAGGCGCTGTCTTTCAAGGGGCTGGCAAATCTCACTTTACGTTTGAAAATGGTAGTTTTCACGAAACCACGGAAATACCAAATTTAAAACAAGGACAAAAAATTAATATCAGAACTGATATTGATTTCTAAAACAAAAGGAGGTTTAAAAACCTCCTTTTTTTCTTTTTAACTAACACACTGAGGCTCTCTTTTAAAAATAATTTTTTAACTAAGTTATTATTAGCATTAACTTTTATTAAAGTTTTCGTAGTTCAACACTTTATTATTTATTATTTTTTTCAAAATATTCTTTAATTTTATCAAACACTCTGTCTCCAATAAAATCTTGGCTATTTTCTTTTTGACTTTTTTCTACTTGAGTTCTTAAATCAGAAAAATCTTTGTTTTCAAAGATCTCATTAAAAATTATTTTGCAATTATCTAAATATGGTAAATTTTCATTTTTTTTAAAACTTTCAGGCGATAAAATGTAAGTAGCGATTAAATCACCATAAGGCCCTTCCCAATCCATTTCATCATAAAGGGGTGACTCTTTAGGGTATACCTCTAGTTTATTTTTTTTGGCTACATCAATAATTTGCTCTTCAAAACAATGTCCCAATTCATGTGCTAAATAAAATGGTATTTCTTCTATATGTTCATTAGTGTAAATTATAGTAATATTATGCTGATAATCAGGATCTCTATACTCTTTATGTAATATCGAAGCAAATCCATTGTTTTCACTATTTTTTGATGGTTTAAAGTTAATGTTAGCAGGAATTGACAAATACCCTTGCATTTCATTGGCTATAGCAGTGCAAGAATCCTGAACTTCCTTATTATTCATTTCTTCAAAATTTAACTCAAAATTTTTTTCTTTTTTATTATTCTCAAAAAAGTTTTTTTCAAAATTCATATAAAACTACGCTTTTATTAATTATAATACAAGTTTATCAGTTTTAAAGCTTGAAAACAATAAAAATGGATTTTTACAAAACAACTTTTTCAAAAAAATAAAAGTACAACTTATATTAATGCATTTTTTACATTGAACAAAATAAGCAAAAGATTTAATAAGCTCTAAAACATCACTTGTTTTAGGTTTTTATTATTTTTAGATAATAATTTTATATCTTCCAAAGCTTTTAGATATAAATCTTGCTTTTTCTTTAAAATATTTTCATTAATGGTATAGCCTTGAGTAATATGCTCTTTTAAAATTTTAGTTGCCCACTTACGAAACTCTGTAGCCCTTTTTGTTGATCTAGCTCTATATCCTATAGCTATAATTATATCTAAACTATAACAATCTATTTGTCTTTCTACTTCTCTGCCTCCTTCTTTCCTTCGAACTGTTGCGTTTTTTGCAACAGTTGCATCTTTTACAACCTCTTCTTCAGAAAAAATATTTTTCACATGTCTAGAAACATTTGATTTATTAATTTCAAAAAGAAGGGCAATTTCATTTATACTTGCCCAAATAGTATCCTTTTTATAATCAACAGAAAGTTCAATTGTTGCACCATTTTCTGCTTGATAAATTGCTAATTTTTTATTTTCTTTTCTTTCATGTTTTAATTTTACTCTTTAGATTAATTAGAGTTAATTTAACTTTAACAAATATTTACTTAATTTTTTATTAATAATTATAATGATTAATTTAGTAATGTTTTAAAAAAATAGCAAAAAAAACAGAGCTTTTAAATTCTGCTATTTCAATAATTTAGTGAGCTCCAAACTGGAACTTAGTCAAATCTGTCTTAGGGTTAAGTTATTGAAAGTGGTTAAGAATATTCTTTTAATTAATAAAGACTTCTAAATATTTTTTATAAGAATACTTTTTATCATAAGTTCCTTCTTCGTCACGTATTTCCAATATTCCAATTTTTACAAATCTGTTTATCACTTTTTGAGCCCCTGAACGTGTAAACCCTGTCCAGTCCATTATAATTTTAGTTGTTATAATTGGATTACCATATAATTTAGATAAAACTAAAGCTCCACTTTCAGACTCTCTTTTTGCAAGAGCCTGTATCTTTAACATATCATTCTTATAAATATCTTTAATTTTTTTTGCTATAGAAATTGATTTATTTGCTGTATCAATAACCCCATCTAAAAAGAATTCTAACCATTCAAACACCTCACCTGAATGATAGTTGTTGAGTTTAGAATAGTATACTTTTTGATGTTGCTTAAAATAAGAAGACAAAAACAGTACAGGGTTCTCTAATAATTTCATTTTATACAAAGCTAAAGTAATCAACAGCCTGCCTGCTCGTCCATTACCATCTAGAAACGGATGGATTGTTTCAAATTGAGCATGCAAAAATGCTATATGAATAATAGGTAATGTTGACTTTTGATCATACATAAACTTTTCTAAATCATTTAGAGCTCTTTTCATTTCATGAACAGGCGGTGGAACGAAAGCAGCGTTCGCGGGAGATGTTCCCCCTATCCAATTTTGTGAATTACGAAATTCTCCAGGATCAGAAAAATGAGTTGAACGAGCACCTTTCATTAATTTAGAGTGTAGTTCACGTATAAATCTTAATGATAAAGGAAACTCTTTTATTCTTTCAATACCATATTCAAGAGCCTTGATGTAGAAAATAATATCTTGCGCATCGCTTTCTTTTCCATCAATTCCAGCGTCCATCTCAACAGCATCTACAATAGTTGCCTGAGTTCCTTCAATTTGAGCTGAAGAGGTAGCGTCTTTTAATGAAAACATTTTCAAAAAAAACTGAACATCTGGCAATATTTGAGTTATGCCATCCAGTTTTCCTACTAACCTCTCCGCCTCTCCTGCTTTATTTATCAATTCTTGAGAAATGTCAAACAGGCCTTTGACAGGAAAATCGTTAGGCACGGATGCCTCAAAACCTTCAGGTTGTTTGATTTTTTTACAAATTTCAATATTCATAAGTTAGTTGTTATCTTTTTTATTATATATACTATCTTATAACTTAGTATATATCTTGTCAAACAAATATACTAACTTTTTGAATTCATCCCTAAATAGATAATAGTCAAACTTTACCTAACAAAAACAACCTTTCTCGAGGTTGTTTTTGTATCTTTGAGCGGGTAACGGGAATCGAAACGGAGAAACAAAAAAGACAATAACACCGTATATGCAAATTATTGTCTATTATTAGGTAATTATTGTTTAATCTTAGTTATCTAAAACTACTCAATATATCTACTTTTATCACCATTTGGACAACATATGGTCAACGCTTTTAGCGGGGCAATACAGTGGTTGGTGGTAAGTTTAATTTTACATACTTAATTCTGTTAAATAATCTTTAGGTCTATTTGATTTAAACAAGACAGCATCTAGATAATCCTCTCCCAGCCTTTCTTTTTCTTTTTTTATAATTATTTCAATTTTTTCTATAGCCTCATCATATAGATCAATTAAATTAGATGGTTTTTTCTTTTTTGCTTGATATAATCTTTTAATAAAAAACATAATATAATATGTTGCATGCATTAAATAGGGTTTTTCCTTTTTATTTTTTATTTTTTTTATTTCAATTTCTTTATAAAGATTAAATACAATTAAAGCGTCTTTTGCTAATAAAGTATCGTTAAAAATTTCGTCATATTTGTCACTAAATATTATTCTTTTTTTATCTTTTGCCTCTGCCGGCATTTCTATGTTGAACGCCAAAAGAGATTGTCCTAATTTTTCTGAATCTATTTTTTTATCTCTATTCTCATTCTCGTATTGACTTTTTTTTCTTTCGTAAAAATATCCCAGATCCCTAAACTCTTCTTCTAATTTGATTTGCACAAGATCTATTGACCTTATATCACGATCTTTTACTGGGTTTTGACTATTAGTATATTCTGCTATTTTACTTTTAAAATTAGGATTATCTGTTTCATAAATTTTACACAAAATTGTTATTTCTTCAAAATTATCACTATTTTCTTCAAAAGCTGCTCTCAAAGCATGCACTGTTTGGCCGCCATTAACAATTTGAAAGTTTTCTAATGTAATAGTTTGATTTCTTTGTCCTTGATATTTTATGTGATCGCAGGTTATAGTAATGCCATTATTATAAAAAAATATATTTGGTTTTTCTTCATCATTAAGAACCGTTTCTTTAATATTCCTGTTAATATTTGTTCTTTGTTTTAAATACACTCTAACATTATCACCAAAAATATTTTCCTCTATACTTGAATTAGTTATTTCTTCATCTTCAAAATCAATTTTATTTCTTAATCCTAAATTATTAGTTGTAATTTTTAATAAGTCTAAAGCTGACATTTCTAGTATTAAAGCTCTATTACCGCCTTCTGTTTTATCAAAAAAATTTTTTGATAATGCTTTAAATTTGCAATCTATTTTTTCTGATCTGCTAATTAAAATGTCTACAATATCTCTAGTTAAAATATAATTAAAAGAAACATCGCTTCTGTAATTTTTTAATTCAGAAACAAGCCTTTGTTCTTCTTGGTCGGCTAACCCTTTAAACAAATTGGCGACAAAATGGATTTCAATTGTAAAGATTACCCCTTCCTCTTGCTTTTTCCAAATTTCTTTTACTTTTTCTTCTAATCTATTATTAGCCGAGTTGCCCGAAAAAGAAGACTCTTCTTTCTCATATAAATTCTTCAAGAAAACAGTTATCTCATTTACTTCATTTCCAGGAAAATTTTTTTCTTTTACTCTATTAAAAATAATTTCTGTATACTTAAAATTAAATAAATGAATTATATTTTTTTCATTATCAATTATTAAAGCGTCTATGCCTCTATCTGGGCCACTATCCTGATTATATAATTTATTCAAAAAAACAGAATCTGTAATATCTTCTATAATTTCATCTTCTTGCCTTTTAAATATTTTTGAAAGTACTAAAAATTCAAAGCCAATAGAATTTTCGGAGAATCCATAAACACTCCCTAACTTATTTACTGTTTCTTGAGTTTTAATTTTGACTAAATGGTAATCTTGATTAGAGGATTGATCTATTCTAGTCATAATTTATAAAAAATTTAAAATATTATTTTCTAACATAGATAAATTAAACAAATAATCATTATGATTAAAAGTCTCTCTTAACGGCTTAGCAGTCGTTTTCCAGCCTAATCCGTCAGTTATCCAAATAAATTTATATTTTCCTTTCAAAACATCAAATAAATTTCTATATTCACCAGCAGTTGATTTGAGTTTAGAGCCACCACCACCATAAAAATTAGTTTCAAATATAAACAACTCTTTTCCGTTATCTACTACAAAATCGTATCTTCTAGATGATTTATCAACTGGAACATCATAACCCCATTCCTTTTTAATTTTTTCAGAAGTTGCTTCTTTCAAATATTTATAATTATTTTTCTTACAAATATTCTTAATAAAGTCTTCGACTATGTCTTCCATATTATGACCACCCCTATTTTTTCTAGCATTAGTATCCATACCAACTTCAACTCCAAAACAATAATCAACTAAATTTTTAATATTTTTATCATAAAAAATCCTTTTTAATCCACTCTCGTGAAAAAATCTTAATAACTCCTTTTGTATTTTTGGAGTTAATTCTTTTTTTATATCAAAAATATAATCTTTAACTTCAACATTCAAGCCATCGTTAAAATTTAATATTGGTCTTTCTTTTAATTTTTCGTGCCTAACTGCAATTAAAATTAATAAAGCCTTTTTAGTTTTTGGATATTCTTTTATAATCTGAATAAACTTATTATCTAAATCGCTTTTACCTAAAACTGAATTTAATATATTTAATTCTGTCTCAATATTAGAAATATGATTTTTAACTTTTTCCCAGTCAACAAAAAAACTCCAATCTGAGATTGATGTTTGTAAATTTGAAATTAAATAATTAAAAACCTCATCTTCTGTTTTGCAATTTAACTTGTTTTTATAAAAATCTAAAAATTTCATATTATTTACTGTTTTTAATATCTTTTAATCTTTTAACAGATAAATCCAAGTATTTCTTTTCCAAATCAACACCAATAAACTTTCTGCCATTCAAATAAGAAGCTAATCCCGTTGTTGAAGAACCTGTAAAAGGATCTAAAACAGTATCACCTTTGTCAGTGCTAGCCATAATTATTCTAACCAAAAGATCAATTGGTTTTTGAGTGGGGTGTTTGCCATGCTTTTTCTCTATTGGTTTAGGTGTTCCCATGGACCAAACACTTCTCATTTGTAGTCCTGGTTTTTTAATAAAATCTTCTGGCCAATGACCGTTTTTCATTAAATCGTAATTAAACTTATGTTTTTGTTTTACTGCTTTTCCAGTTTTAGGATGACTTAATTCTTTTCTAGCCCAAATAAGTGTTTCATGACTAGCAGTAAAAAAACGACAACTTAAATTAGGTGAAGCATTAGGCTTAAACCAAGCAATATCGTTTAAAATATGAAACTTATTAACCTGTAAAGCAAAGCCACACTGATAAATAGAGTGATATGTTCCAGAAATCCAAATAGTTCCTCCTGGTTTTAAAACTCTATGACATTGTTTAATCCATTCTATATGAAATTCAAAGTCTTTTTTTAATCCATTGCTTATATCCCACTGTCCTTTATCTACACTTACTCTTTTTCCAGCGTGAACAGAAAATCCGCCATTAGACAAGAAGTATGGCGGATCAGCAAATATCATGTCAACTGAATTTTCTTTTATATTTTCATTTAAAAATTTAGTTGAGTCAGCTAAATATAATGAAAAGTTTTTATCTTTAAAATATGGTTTCATAATAATTTCTATAAATTACTTTATTAATTTAATTTTACTCTTTTACTGCCTTAGAGTCAATTCAAATTTTAACATAAGTTAACACAATTTTCTTTAAAATTTCTTTAAAATAAATCCAAATTCACAAATTTTTTTCTCTTAGATTGCTATATTATAGAGTTAACCTCAAATATTAGCTTTAACTTTTATAACCTCTTTTTTACTATGGTTGTATTTATTGCTTTTAATTAAAATATTTTAGTTTGTTATAAACATAAAAAACAAAAAAACAGAGCTTTTAAACTCTGCTTCTTGCGATAATTCAGTGAGCGGGTAACGGGAATCGAACCCGTATCTCTACCTTGGCAAGGTAATGTAATAGCCATTATACGATACCCGCAAATAAAAAAACTTCTTTCAAAGCAAATATATTGTATATAATCTGGAATCTTTAGTCAAGAAAAGAAAAAAAGGGGTTAACTATAATAGCTAACCCCATACAACTTTAAAAAGTAAATGAACAAAGACAACACAATTTAGTAAACCATGAAAACAAATGATAGTTTTTAACGAATACAATCAATCAATCAAATTAACAATTCAATTTAAAAACTAGCTTCAGATCTATAAATAGAAATGAAATATAATTAGTAATTATCACTTTAAAAAGTATATAATATTTTTTATGTAATAGTTTAAAGATCTTAAAATTATATTAGCTTATTTTTTTTGTTTTGTAAAGGGTATAAACAAAAAAACTGTGACAAACACAGTTTTTTTAGTGCTGCGGGGGAGACTTGAACTCCCACGGTATCGCTACCATTGGATTTTAAGTCCAACGCGTCTACCAGTTCCGCCACCGCAGCTATATATAAAAATTATATTATTTAAGGAAATAATATAATACTTTAAGTAATTTGATTTTAAGAAATGTGGAGATGGCGGGAATTGAACCCGCGTCTAACAAGGCTTCTTAAATAACTTTACAGAGATAGTTTAGCTTGAAGGTTTCAAAGTACTTGTCTAAGCTAAACGAAACCAAGCACTTCTAGCTTTTATTTGTTTAAAACCTTAAGCCTAAAAGCAAAAACTTAAAGTCGAGCTCCTGATGACACCTGTGACCCAGCTCGGAGCTAGCTGGACAGATGGTTGCATGCTATTTAAGCAGCAACAGGTGCAAAGCTAGGAACTTTCCATGCGAAAGTAGCTTTGCTTGCAAGTTTGTTTGCAATTATAATTTTGAGTGGTATTTACGTGTACACTCAGACACGCTCTGAATATTTAAGGGACTCTTGCTATCGATGCCGGTCATCCCCAAATATTAAAATCTTCTTTTTTTAAGAGCATTAATTCTTCTATCTAAATCTCTCTTTTTAATATCCTCCCTTTTATCTACTTTCTTTTTTCCTCTACCTACGCCAATTTCTAACTTTAAAAGGTTATGCTTAGTATAAACTTTTAAGGGAATAAGTGTCAAGCCCGCCTCCTGCGACTTACCAATCAACTGATTAATTTCATCTCTATTTAATAGTAATTGCCTATCTCTATAGGGGTCATATTCATCTTTCTGTCCGGCAGGCTTGTATATAGGTATGTGAGCTTTAACTAAAAAGGGAGCTAGAGCTTTATCTTTCTTACCTTCTATTCTTTTAATAACAATATAGCTACCTTTTAAATTGATTTGGCCATTTTTAACAGACTTTACCTCATAACCCTTTAAAACCATCCCGGCTTCATAGGTTTTTAAGATTTCATACTCTCTTTTAGCTTGCCTATTAAAGGCCAAAGTGCCCATATAATTATTTCTTAGTATTCCACTCTTTTAATTTAGCTACTACCTTCTGATTAGTTAAAAGATTTTTAACGTAATTAGCATATTCTTCACTTTTAACCATCTCTTGCACCTCTTTATTATCTGCATGCTGCTTTTTAATTTCTTCAACCTTATCTGCTACTTCTTTTTCAGTAGCTTCAATATCTTCTTTCTTAGAAATTTCTTTAATAATCAAAGCAATCTTTATTCTTTTAGTAGCTTCAGGTAATAAATCTGCTTTAATTTGCTCTTCATTTTTACCAAGGCTTTGCAAATAATCCTCAAACTTCCCACCTTGTTTTTCAACAGATTGCTTAATTTCAGCCATCATATTTTTAGTTTCATTCTCAATTAAAACATCAGGAAGATCACCAAAGTTTGTATTTTTCATGATTTCCTCTAAAATCTTTATTTCTGTTTTCTGTTCATTTTTCTGCTCTTTCTCAGCCTTAATGTTTTGTCCCAAATTATCCTTTAAGTCTTTAAGGTTCTTAAATTGAAAGCCTTGAGCAAACTCATCATTAATTTCAGGTACCTGTCTTTCATATACATCCTTTATCTTTACCTTAAAATCAACTTTTTGACCTGCTAAGTTCTTTTGGTGATGATTAGGAGGGAATGGTAGGGTAAAATCTCTGCTTTCACCTTTTTTAGCTCCAAGTAATTTTTTATCAAGTCCAGGGATAAAAGCATCTTGACCCATAATAATAGGGGCGTCTTTGCTTTGTCCTCCTTCAACCGGTACATTATCTTGAAACATTTCAATGTCTGCTAAAACTTTATCACCGTCTTTTACTTCACGTTCAACAATCTTTTCCTGCGTTCTCATATCAGCTAGCTGTTTCAAGGTTCTTTCCATTTCTTTATCATTAATCTCAACTTTTTCTTTTTCAATAGCTAAATCTTTATACTTTTTAACTTCAGTTTTTGGAAGTAGAGCTATTTCAATTTGATACTCTAAATCACTGCCAGTGGTTAATTTATTAATATTAACCTTTGGCTGACCAATAGCCTGATCTTCAGGTAGAGCCTTCTCAATTGCTTCCACCATAGTTTTGTTAATAGCAATATAGGCAGCTTCTTCTAAAATAGCCATTTCTCCTACTTTCTGCTTTAACACATCCATAGGAACCTTACCAGGTCTAAAACCTTCAATCTTTACCTTCTTAGCTAATTCTTGAGCTCCTTGTTCTTGATATTTTTCTACATCACCCCAAGGAAGGGTAACTGTTATTTTAACTTGTGATTTTTCTAATTTTTGTGTCTTAGTTTCCATAAAAAATAGTTATTATTACAGTAGCAAACCTACGATCAGTAGGGCTACAATGTTTAATATCTTAATCATTGGGTTAATAGCTGGGCCAGCAGTATCCTTATATGGATCACCAACTGTATCACCAGTTATAGCTGCTTTATGAGCTTCTGAACCCTTGCCACCAAAGTGGCCATCTTCAATGTATTTCTTAGCATTATCCCAAGCACCACCACCTGAGGTCATAGAGATTGCTACAAAAATACCAGTAACAATTGAACCAACTAGTAATCCTCCTAAAGCTTCAACACCTAGAACTACTCCTACAACTATTGGAGCAAGCACTGGAATAAGTGCGGGGATTACCATCTCTTTAATAGCAGACTTAGTAACAATGTCAACAGTTCTACCATAATTAGGTTTTTCTAGGCCCTGCATAATGCCAGGTTTTTCACTAAATTGTTTCCTTACATCGGTTACCACAGATCCAGC
Organism: uncultured Gammaproteobacteria bacterium; assembly: GCA_964473565.1. GTDB lineage: Bacteria > Patescibacteriota > Patescibacteriia > Patescibacteriales > UBA12465 > JAIPJO01. Next base: position 71,504 of record CAYYPI010000001.1, on the reverse strand, counting down.
TGCCTTACCCACTGATTTCATAGTTAGAGCAGCGAAATAGAAAGGCAGAAGACCACCAATAAATAGTCCTGAAAGTACATAAGGATCGTTAATTAAAAAGACTACATTATCACCAATACTGTGAGTATAGTCAGCAAACAACACTAAAGCTGCTAAGGCTGCACTACCAATAGCATAACCTTTTGTTACCGCTTTAGTAGTATTACCAACAGCATCTAAAGCATCTGTTTTTTCACGCACATCTTCACCCATCTCTGCCATCTCAGCAATACCACCGGCATTATCTGTAATTGGACCATATGAATCTAAAGCTACAATAATACCTGTTAAAGATAGCATTGAAATAGCTGAAATAGCTACACCATATAAACCAAGAAGTGAGTATGAACCAATAATAGCTGCCACAATTACTAATACAGGCCAGAGTGTTGACTGTAGTGACACTGCTAAACCAGCAATAACATTAGTACCATGCCCTGTTTCAGAAGCCTTGGCAATACTTTTAACTGGACTATATTTAGTTGAAGTATAGTATTCTGTAATGACTACTAGTAGCGCTGTAACAACCAAACCAATTAGTGCTGCTAAATAAACATTCATTACTGAATACACTGCATTATCTGCAAAGAAATATTGTGTTAGAGGATAGAAACCAATAGCTGAAAGAAGTCCTGCTGCAATTAAGCCTTTATACAAAGCTTTCATAATGTTTTGTTTCTTTCCTAGTTTAATAAAGAAAATACCAATAATTGAAGCTACAATTGAAACTGCTCCAATAGCTAATGGGTATACAATAACATTTTCATTACCAACAAAGGTAAGAGAACCTAAAATCATAGCAGCAATTGAAGTTACAGCATATGTTTCAAAAAGATCTGCTGCCATACCAGCGCAGTCACCCACATTATCACCAACATTATCAGCAATTACAGCTGGGTTTCTAGGGTCATCTTCAGGAATATCAGCTTCAATCTTTCCTACCAAGTCAGCTCCTACATCAGCTGCTTTTGTATAAATTCCACCACCAAGTCTGGCAAAGATAGAAATAAGAGAACCACCAAAACTAAAACCAATTAAAGCACTTAAGTCTTTAGTTAAAAAGTAAAAACCGGCAGTACCAAGCAGGGCTAAACCTACCACTAACATTCCAGTAATACTACCACCTTTAACTGCTACAGCTAAACCTTGTTTTAAGCCTGTTCTAGAAGCTTCAGCAGTTCTAACATTAGCACGTACACTTACATGCATACCAATGTATCCTGCTAAACCTGAAAAAACTGCACCGGCTAGAAAAGCCCAAGCAGTTAACCAGCCTAAAGTTGGACCAATAATTAAAAATACTACGATTGATACCATTGCTACAGTTTTGTATTGTCTAGATAAAAAAGCTCTAGCTCCATCTTGAATAGCTTTAGCAATGCTAAGCATTTTCTCATTACCAGTAGGTAATTTTAAAATTGATTTGATAGCAACAACTCCATATATTAATGCCAGAATTGCGCTACCAATAATAAAATAAGTGCTTTCCATACTTTTTCTTAATTAATTTATTATTTAATATCTAAGTTTAATTTCTTTAATAAGCTTAAAGCTTGTTAATCTATTTTAAGTATTTAGATTATTTATCTTCCTTTTTCTCTTCTTCTTTAGTCTCTTCTTTTTCATCTACTACCTCTTCTAAGTCCTCTTTATCCTTCTTTACATCTTCAGGCGTAGCTGATGCCTCTACAGCTTCCTCACTTATCTCAGCGCCTTCAGCAATAATATCAATTTTCCAACCAGTTAAATGAGCAGCTAAACGTACATTTTGACCATTTTTTCCAATAGCCAGTGACAACTTATCCTCTGCTACCTTTACCACTGCTTTTCTTTCTTCTTCATTTAAATCAATCTCTATTGTTTGAGCAGGTGAAAGAGAGTTGGAGATAAACTTCTTAGGATCTTCATCATATTCAATAATATCTACCTTTTCTCCTCCTAGTTCATTAATAATTGTCTGAATTCTAGCACCACGTTGCCCTACACATGAACCCACTGGATCAACATTTTCTGCTTCAGTATATATCGCTACCTTAGATCTAGAACCAGCTTCTCTAGCTACTCCTTTAATTTCAATTAAACCATTAGAAATTTCAGGGATTTCAAGATAAAAGACTTTCTTTAAAATCTCTTCTGATTTTCTAGAAAGAATTATCTCAGCCCCTTTAGGTCCTAACTTTACTTCTTTAATATATACTTTAATTCTTTCGCCTGAATTATATTGTTCGTGTGGAATTTGTTCATCATGAGACAAATAACCAGCAGCTTTTCCTAAATCAACTAGCACAAACCTAGGTTCTCTGCGTTGCACTACACCGCTAACCACCTCACCTTCTTTACCTTTAAACTCATTGAAGATCATATCTCTTTCTATCTCTCTAAGTTTTTGCACGATTACCTGCTTAGCAGTTTGGGCAGCCATTCTGCCATACTCTTCAGGGATAGGGAGCTCGGTAACTATTTCATCACCTACTTTAGCGCCAGACTTTAAAATCTGAGCTTCACTAAGTTGTATTTCTGTTCTAGGGTTAAACCTTCTTACCTCTTCTTCAGCTTCACCTTCTTTCAGTTCAGGTTTTTTTTCTTCAACTTTCTTTTCCTCTGGCTTACCTTGAGCTCTTCTTTCTCTTCTTTCTTTAGCCTCTTCTTCTCTTTGTCTCATTTCTTCTAAAACTTCTTCTGGTACATCCTCTACAACTTCTTTTACATCAAATATTTTAGACTTTCCTGTTTTAGGATCAAATTCTACTTTAATGTTTTGATTTTTTTCACCATAATCTTTACGATAGGCAGCAGCTAAAGACATCTCAATAGCTGAGACCACCATATCATAGTCTAGGTTTTTCTCATCACAAACCTGTTGTATGGCACTTGATAGATCTGACATATTTTTTACTTATTATCTAAGTTATTATCTTTTTAATTATTTAAAAAAGCTAATTGTTATATTAACAACTAGCTTTATATATTGATTATATGATAACAAAGGGAGGAGATTTTGTCAAAAGTAGTAAAGTAATACATTGAAAATAAACCTAAAAATTCTTAGCTTAACACAAACACCAAGTCTTACTCTTCATGCATAATCATGCCACTACTTGATCTGCCTTTGTCATATAAACTTTTTACTTCTGTTTCTGAAAGGGCGCGGTTATATATACGGACATTACTTATTTTTCCATTCCATAGCAATGAGGACTCTCTATGACCTATTTCTACCTCATGAGTGTTAACACCAATTAAGCCAGCTACATTTCTTGAATCAACTAAAACATTATTAAAATATAATTTAGCAACCCCATCATTACTGTTATATGTAAAAAGGGCGTGATTCCATGTATTTTCTGTAACTATATCATCTTTTCTTAAAAAATATGAATAAAAATTACCCCCAATATTTACATTAAAATACAAGTCATTATTAACTATATTAAGCTCCCATGCCGTAGAATATTTTTTTCCAATAATGTTCATATGTCCTGACGAATTAGTTCTTGTTAAAAACCAAGATGAAATTGTGATTTCTTCTTGGGTATTTAAACTTGCGTCATGTGAAATTTTTAAATAATCATCAACACCATCAAAATCAGCACCTTCTTCACTTATTGTCGCCCCATAATTCTGTCCATCATTAGAATAAGGTGTTTTATCTGTCATTATTTCAGAGCCAGATGTTTCGTCTTTTGTATATTTTAAGGTTAAAGGCATATCTAAGATTAAACCTTTATTTAAACTACCTGCGCTTATTTTAGGCTCATATGAATCATATAAAGATTGTATTTCTGCTTCACTTAAAATTCTATTATATATTTTTACATCATCTATAAGGCCATCCCATAAAGGATAGCTAGCAGAATATTTTCCTATTTCTAAACTAAACACGCTGTCCTCAAAGCCACTGCCATTTCCTACAGTCCCCTGTTGTTCTCCATTAATATACATAGTAGCATCATAACCATCATTATTAATAACAATATGATACCATTCATTTTCTTGAACGTTATCATTTGACCATATATCTCCAGTCTCATCATTTCTATAAAACCATTTTGTTCCATTTATAGAAACATACCACCAATGGCCTCCTACATCTGAAATAAGCATATCATGTTCAGATGTTCTTATGTTGTTTGGCTTGGCCCATAAAGAAACTGTATAAGCATCAAAATTATTATCAATAATATTACCAGCAGTAGCAACATTATCAATTCCATTAAAACTCATAGCACCACCTTCTTTCCCAAACCTATCTTCATTAAAAGAAAAAGATTGTTCAATGCCAGTATCTCCATGATTTGAATATGGTGTTTTCTCTGTTAATGTGCCAACCCTAGTACCATTAACATAAGGAGTTATATCAGATTTCTCTTCTATTTGAAATCCTGACCAATATACCTCAAGTGGTAAATTATCATCTATATAAATAATATGTTTAGCTTGATAAGTCCCAGCATCATCAGAAGAAGAATTATATACCCAATAATATCTTTGCCATTCTGTTGTAACATCAAAACCACTTGATGTTTTATAGCGATTGTCGCTTGGTCTATTAATATTCAATACATGTCCATTAAAACTTTGATTTCTGTTTGCTTTAATATAAGCACTTATAATATAAGTTGTGTTGTTTTCTATATCAAAATACTGACTATTATTATGATAACACCCCCCTGTGCCAGCATCTGTTTTAATTAATTTTTTATATGGCATATCGTTATAACCGCCAGAATCAAAATATTCAATTGTTGCACCATCACCACCCCAACAACTTGCATTATAAACTTCATTATAATTTCTGTCTGAATAATCTGTATAAGGAGCTAAGTTTTCAGTTCCCTCTATAAAATCATCCTCATCCATACTCCAGTGTCCCACCAAACCTTTATTTAAATTAGAGCCACTGACCATGGGTTGTGATGAATTGTATATATTTTGGATTTCCTCCTGACTCAAAGACCTGTTATATACTTTTATATCCTCAATCAAACCATCATACCTTCTGCTAGAATTTTCCTGTCCTATCTTTATCCAACCTATGTCGTCTCCTGTTCCACTATTTGAAATCTGATTATCTTTTTCTCCATTAATATAAAAAGTTACACCATTTGCTTGATCCCAAGTAACAGCAACATGAGTCCAAACACCTACTGGCACTGAATCAACACTGGAAGTGTGATAACCTGGTTTATTCCACCCGTACCAATAAGTGGCCAATCTGTCATTGCTATAATGCTGAAGATAGAATCTATCTATTCTAGTAATAGGCGCTCTTGCATCACTTGAAGCATTTGGTTTTATCCAGGCCATGGAGGTTATTTCTTCATTACTAAAATTTTCAATATTACCAACTTCGACATATTCTCCTGTTCCACTATTAGCATTTTCATCAAAACTCATAGCTCCATCTATACTACCATAACGCCCATCAACAAAATTTACATTATTAATATAGTCACTGTGATTATCATTACCACTCCTATCATAAAAAGTGTTAGTGACAGCATCGTAGTTTTCTGCACTTAAGCTCATATCTAAAACTCTAGAGCCTGACTGCTGAGAAAATACATCAAAAACAAAAATAGAACTGCTGGCAATAATTAGCATTGCTACAACTAGAATTGCTGCTTTTTTGTTCTTTTTAATTATACTGTGTTTAAATGCTTTGAGTTTAAAAATATTTTTAGTACCAAAAAACTTAGGTTTTTTTACCTGTAAAAACCTTTTTGTTTGTGTATATATCTTTAACAATTGTTTTAAGCTCTTCATCTATATATAGTATTTAAAATGTGACAATTAAGTTAAGTAATTATTTGTTCTTAAAAAGTAGGTTCTAAATAATTCATTTCATTGGTAACAACAGCTATCATTCTTCTAAGGATAAAGTAAGAAATAGACCATGAAGCTAATATGATAAGTAGACCAATAACAGCGTTTGATAGGTTCTTTTTGGCTTTCTTGATTTGTTCTTCGTTTCCTCCAGCAGTCATCCATTGATAACCAGAGATAATAATAAGTACCAAGAAGATCACAGCTAAGAACTGCAATACCACATTAACTATCTTCATAACAGTGATTCTGATGTCTTGGGGAGAGTCTGTTTCTCCATAAGCTTTTTGTCCTACATCTTCAATGCCAACCTGAGCATCCCAAAGACTGCTAGCTGAAACAACGTTTGTTTGAGTCATTAAGAAACTTGGAATAACTAAAAATGTGAGTAGTATTATAGCGGAGAGAAGTTTTTTCTTAGCATTTTTCATAGCCTTTGTGTTATAATTTAATTGAAAAGCTTCAATTGATTAATTAAAGTATTTATATAATATAATATTTTGTATATTTACTAGCATTATAGCAAAAATAGCATCTATATGACAACTAAGGCTCCACTACTACAAAAAAGGATAGCATACAATACAGGCATACAAATACTTAGCAAAATAATATCAACTGCTATTGCTTTAATTGCCACCGCCTTAATGACTCGCTATCTAGGAGCTAATGGCTTTGGTGAGTATACTACTATTATAACGTTTGTCTCTATTTTTGCTATTATTGCTGACTTAGGTTTAACGCTGGTGACGGTGCAAATGATTAGCTTGCCTGGAGTATCAGAGAAAAAAATATTAGACAATCTTTTTGCACTAAGACTAGTCTCAGCAATAATCTTTCTTAGTTTAGGTCCAGCTTTAATTTGGCTCTTTCCTTATGACTACACTATTAAAATGGGTGTACTTATATTATCTCTTTCTTTTCTTTTTATTGCTTTAAATCAAATATTAGTTGGCCTTTTTCAGAAAAGGCTTAAAATGGAAAGGGCAGCTATCGCAGAGGTAGGAGGGAGATTATTTTTAGTTTTAGGAGTTTGGTTGGCAATAAGGTATAACCTGGGCTTAAATGGTGTATTATGGAGTACAGTTATTTCTAATCTAATTAATTTTCTTTTACACTTTCTTTTTTCTAGGAAGTTTATAAGAATAAGTTTGCGTTTTGACTTAAATATCTGGAAGGAAATAGCAATTAAGTCTTGGCCCCTAGCACTTACTATTGTTTTTAATTTAATTTATTTAAAAGCTGACACTTTAATACTATCACTGGTAAAACCACAAAGTGATGTTGGTATCTATGGCGCAGCCTATAAGGTTATTGATGTTTTAGTGACCGTACCTTTTATGTTTGCAGGTTTAATGCTACCTTTTTTTACTAGAACCTGGGCGCTAAAAAAAGTATTTCAGTTTAAAAAGTTAATTCAAAAGAGCTATGACTTTATGATACTACTGGCTATACCCGTTTTAATTGCTACGCAGTTTTTAGCAACAGAAATTATTCATTTAATTGCTGGCTCTGAATTTAAGGCCTCAGCTGAGGTTCTAAAAATATTAATATTAGCAGGAGCTCTAATATTTATTGGCACCTTGTTCTCACATGCAATTATTGCAATTGATAAGCAAAAGAAGTTAATACCAATCTATATATTTACCAGTATTACTTCAGTAATTGGCTACATTCTCTTTATTCCTAAATATTCATATATTGGTGCAGCTTGGATGACAGTATATAGTGAAGCTGTGGTCGCTATTATGGCTATATTCTATGTCTACAAGTTTATCGGCTTCCTGCCTAAGCATAAGGTGCTTTTCAAGAGCTTTCTCTCGTCACTAGTGATGCTAGCTTCTATATTAATTATTCCCGGTGCCTTTAAGTATACTTGGTACGGACTAATGACTACTATTTTTATTGCCATAGGTATATATTTCTTAACCTTTTATCTCTTAAAAGGATGGGATAAAAAAGATGTAGAGTTTTTAAATGAAATAAATTAAGAATATAATTAACATGATTTTTTATCTTGCCAATCATAAAAGTCTAGACAATGAATATTTAAATTCATTATTTGATGATTTAAAAAATAAAAACTTTCATTTTATTTCTGGTCCTTGTTTATATGATGAAAAAAATAACGGTTTTGATAAATATCTGTTTTTTATATTGCTTCCATATTTAATTTTTAAAGCTAAGAAAGAGATAAGTGAGCATCTAAAAAAAGATTCCTTAACAATAATTTGTGCTAGCTGGCCAGAGAGAATCATCTTTTCTTGTCTACTTAAATTATATGGACACAAAAGAAAAGAAAAAGAATCAAAGAAAGATTTAGAGAGTGAAAACTCAAATAATAATAGCTTGAAAGTGCAATGGTGGTTCTTGCCTGAAGCCGAAATAATGAGTGACAAATATGTTAGTAAAGCTAAGAAGTTGTTAAAGAAGTGGGGCAAAAATATAAAAATTATTGCTTTTCACAATAAAGAAAAACAGGAGCTAGAGAAGATCTTTCCTGAAGAAAGCTATGGCAATAAAGTTTTTCACTTCCCCTTATTAAGCTACTCTCACAGAGAATCTCATCAAGAAAGCATTTTTGATAATTTAAGCAAATCAAAAACTTTAAACTTCTTTCATCGCTACTTTAGTATAGTAGTTTTAGCTGATTTAAAGCATAAAAATTATACTGAAGTAATTATCAAAACCCTACCTGATTTACTTAGAGCCATACCCTCTGCTCAACTTTTGATTATTGGACTAAACAAGAACCATGAAAATCTCAAGTGGTTAGCAAATAAACTGGGTGTAGAAAAAAATGTTTGGTTTTTAAACGAAAAGGACCATATTAATGAATGGCTAGATACTGCCAATTTATTTATTTTAAGTAATGACAGATTATCTTTATGCAAGTATCATTATTTGCTCTTAGCATTAAGTAAGTCCTTACCTATTATTACTTTAAAAGAACAAAACCTTTCTTATTTACTTCAAGAGAAGAAGTGCTCTATAGAGTCTAAAGCTGAGGTAGATGACTTAATATCTGCTATTATCTCCTTATACAGAGATCCTTTAAAGCGTAAAGACTTGAGTGCTAACTCACATTATCTAATTACAAATAGCTTAAACTTAGATAAAAACCTTAAAAGATTGCAAGATATTTTAAAATAGTCTATCCTAATACAGTCTTAGCTAATAATAAAATTTATATATGATAGAAGTAATTAAGAAAACCAGAAATTATGTAGTCATTAATAAACCAGCTGGTTTATTAGTTCATGCTAGCCCTGGTAGTAATGAAAAAACTTTAAGTGACTATCTTGTAGAAAAATATCCAAAAATAAAAAAAGTGGGTGAAGACAGTAATCGTTATGGAATTGTTCATCGTTTAGATAAAGAAGTTAGCGGTTTAATGGTTGTGGCCTTAAAACAAAAAGCTTATTTACATCTTAAAGAGCAGTTTCAAAATAGAAGAGTAGAAAAACACTATAAAGCTTTAGTTTGTGGGCACATGCCAGAAAGTTCTGGTACAATTTCTTTCCCTATCAAAAGATCAAATAAAGGTTATAAGATGGCAGCAGTACCTAAAACATATGAAGATAATAATGAAGTTAGAGATGGAGAGAAACTAAGAGAAGCTATTACTCACTATCAAACAGAAAAGACTTATACTAACTTCTCATTACTTAACTTGCAAATTGAAACTGGTAGAACTCATCAAATTCGTGTGCACTGCTTAGCACTAAACGCTCCCCTAGCTGGTGATAACTTATACTCTACTAAAAATAGTCTTAAGGTTAGTAAAAAATTAAACTTAGATAGAATTTTTCTGGTTGCTAATAAGCTTTCATTTTATAATCAAAGAAAAAAGAAAAAAAGCTTTAGCATTAAGATGCCAAAAGACTTAAAAGAAAAACTAGACTTACTACAATAATTATCTATTTTAAATTTAAAAGTTCTTAAGCAAGCGTTATTTATATTGATTATATGAATAACGTTTTTAAATTATTAATTTTAATATCTCTTTTCTTTTTTCTATTTTTTCCTCAAAAAAGTAGGGCTATTGTTGTATCAAACACTGATAGTAATGAAGATAAAGAACTTAAAGCAGAAAAACAAAGCCAAGCTAAAGCCTGGCAAGGAATTATTATTCAAGAAATATTTCCTAATCCTTGCGATAAGGACAAAGATAAAGAATGGATTAGATTGTATAACAGCTCTAACACTGAAATCAATTTAAATGGCTGGTTTTTAATTGATACTTATGGTTTGGGTAAAGGATATTTATTTAGCGAAGATCTGTGGTTAGAAGATGATGATTACCTTATTTTACCAAGAACTAAAACTAATATTACTTTAAACAATTTTCAGGAAACATTATACTTATATACTAAAGATGATAAAGTAGCTGACTCAGTTAGCTACAAAAATGCTCCTGAGGATTATATCTATAGTTTTGAAGAACAAGGTTTTATCTGGAAGCCTATAGTAGAACGTAGAAAGAAATCTTGCTCTAATACTAAAGATGAAGACTATAATCAAGATGATTTAGAAAATACTAAGGATAATAACTATTTAAATTGGGATGAACTTAGTGTGGCTAAAGCAGAAACTGAGTTCAGATTAACTGGCTCTGTACTGGTAGCTCCAGGTGATTTAAGTGACCGTTATTTCCTACTCACTAAAGACAGCAAGCAATCACAAGTTATTCAAGTCTATAATCACTATAGTGAATTTATAGATATTAACCCTGGTGATATTATTACAGTTACCGGGAGATTTAGTGAGCTAAATAATTTTTATAGGATTAAAACTAACAGTAGTGATGATATTAAAATATTAAAATCTTCATTTTTAAGTCCAGCCCTAGATTTTAATTTAGATAATCTCAACTTAAATAAGGTTTATAGTTTAAAAGCTAAAATAGATCAAGTAAATAAAAATACTTTACTGCTATTATATAAAAATAAAAAAATAAAAGTTGATTTAAAAATCTTAAATAAAAAAAATATAGAACATAATTATATTAGTGGAGAAGAAATTGAAATTATTGGACTCTTAGAAGAAAGCTCTAATGAGCTCTATTTAAAACTCTTACCTCATTACCCGCAAAATCAAAAATATCTTAGTTTAAATAAAAGTAATTACTATAATAATATAAATAAGGATAATAATAATTACAAAAAATATTTAAGCTTGGTCTCTATAATTGGTATAGGTATTATTAGTTTAAAATACAATAAAAGAAAGTGATTATATATCCCTATTGCTATTAGAATATTTTTTTGACCATTAATTATTTCTTTGATATACTGATAAGACTTTAAAAACCTAATTAACACTCCTTTTTGGAGTTATCATAATATTATGAAACAAAATAAACTTTCTATTGTGATAGGGGTATTGGCAGTCTTGCTGGTGGCCTCTATGATTTGGGCAATTACTGCTTCAACTGATAGTAAAAATCAAGCTATGGGTATTGAAGAAGCTAAAGCTCAAACTGAGACTTTCATTAATGAGAATTTAATGGTAGACGGACAAACTGTTAATATTAACAGTATTGTTGAAGAAAATGGATTATATAAGATGGCTATAGATATTGGTCAGGGTGAAGTAGTTACTTCATATTTAAGTTTAGATGGCAGTACTTTCTTTCCTCAAGGTTTGAACATGCCAGGATCAGAAACAGACAACACTGCCTCTAACAACACTGACAGCGCCAATAATGCAAACAGTGAGCCGGTAGTACCAGATAATGTTGTAAAGTCTGAAAGACCAAATGTAGAAGTATTTGTTATGAGTCATTGCCCATACGGAACTCAAATTGAAAAAGGAATTTTACCTGTAGCTAACTTGCTTGAAGATAAGATTGACTTTGAAATTAAGTTCGTTGACTATGCTATGCACGGAGAAGAAGAATTAGTTGAACAAATGAATCAATATTGTATTAACCAAGAAGAGCCAGATAAGTTTAATGAATACTTAAGTTGTTTTCTTGAAGAAGGTAATGGTGAGTCTTGTTTAAATGAAACAGGCATTAACACTTCTGCTATGAATTCTTGTGTTGACACTGTTGATGAAGAATACAAGATAATTGAAAACTTTGAGAATAATGTAAACTACAAAGGTTCATACCCTGAGTTTGCTATTCATAAAGCAGAGAATGAACAGTATGGTGTTAGTGGATCTCCTACTTTAGTTATTAACGGATCAAAGGTATCAAGTGGTAGAGACTCAGCTACACTTCTAGCTACAGTTTGTGCAGCCTTTGAAGGGGAAGCTCCAAGTGAATGCGATACAGAGCTCTCAAACTCAGCGCCTAGTCCTGGCTTTGGTTACAACACAGCTGGATCTAATACAGCAGCGGCTGCTACTTGTAACTAGATAACAAGCAAAAGAAAACTTTAGATAAACAAAAACAGCTTACTTTAAAAAGCTGTTTTTGTTTATTCAATAAATTGTTTATCTATATATAATTATTATAGATTACCTCTTAACTTTTCAGTGCTAAGTATTTTTTTAACCGCTATCATATAAGCGGCTGTTCTTAGATCTATGTTTTTATCATTTTCTAAATACTGATTATAGACTTTTTTCCAATTGTTTTTCATTTTAGTCTCCAGTAATTTTTCTAAATACTTATCATCTAAAACATTACCAGCTTTATTTTGCGCCCACTCAAAATAACTAACAATCACACCACCAGCATTAGCTAAAATGTCAGGTATGATTATACTATTTTTAGCAAATAATATTTTATCAGCTTCCTCACTTATAGGTCCGTTAGCTAACTCTAATAAATACTTAGCTTTAATATTGTTAGCATTCTTTTTTGTAACTTGATCACCAAGGGCCGCTAAAGCTAAAATGTCTGTGTCTAACTCTAAAACCTCTTCATTGCTTAATTTCTTTGCATCTTTATAGTCAACCACAGATCCACCTTGGCTTTTTATCTTAACTAAATCATCAATGCTTAAACCCTTTTTATTATATACTGCTCCCTTACTATCAGATACAGCTACTATCTTATAGCCATCCTTATTTAACATTTGTGCTAAATATGAACCAGCATTACCAAAACCTTGAATAACAAAGTTTGGTTTTTTAGTCTTAAGGTTTTTCTTAATTATTTCTTTAATGACAATGTAAGCGCCTTTAGCAGTGGCATCTTGTCTCATAAGCAAACCTCCTAAGTCTACCGGTTTGCCAGTTATCATGCCTGGTTCATGCCTTTGAGTTTTTTTCTCAAACTCGTCTAGCATCCAAGCCATAACTTGACTGTTGGTATAAACATCAGGGGCAGGAATATCTTTGTCTTGACCTAAGAATTTATAAAATTTACTAACATATTCACGACTAAGTTTCTCTTTTTCTTTTTCACTTAGGTTTTTAGGATTAATTCTTATTCCTCCTTTACCACCACCATATGGTATATCTGCTAATGCATTTTTAATTGTCATCCAAAATGATAATGAAGTAACCTCTTCTTCATTTACCTCTTGATGGAAACGAATACCACCCTTGCCAGGACCTAAAGCTCTATTGTATACAACTCTAAAAGCTTGATATTTTTTTCCTTTTAAGTTGATAGTGGCTTTCTTTATCTGTGTAGCGGTTTTAAGGAGTTTGACTTCTTTAGCAGATAAATCTAATAAATTCTTTAAACGATCTATTCTTTTAATATTATCTGCTGATAATTTAGTCATATTTTTGCTTAATTATTATTTTTCTAATTCTTGCTCGATTTCTTGTTTCAGAGCCTCCTTTGGCCTAAGACCAACAAAATCTGCAATAACTTCTCCACCTTTAAAGAGTTTCATGTTAGGAATACTTTGAATCTGATATTTCACAGCATATTCCTGATTTTCAGACTCCTCTGTGTTTAACTTAGCAATCTTTACTTTTCCTTCCATTTCTCCAGCTAACTCATCTAAAACAGGAGCCATCATTTTACAAGGCATACACCATGGTGCCCAAAAATCTACCAAGACTGGTACATCTGAGTTTATCACCTCGTTTTCAAAATTATCTTTGTTTAAATCTAATGCTTTTGACATATAATTTATAATTGTTTTAAGGCGCTACTTTTAGCCCATTAAAACATATTTTATATTACTTATAATTAATTTTTGCTAATTTCTTTAATTAAATTATTTAATAAATCTTTATTCTTTTTACCACCACCTTGTAAACAAGCATTCAAATTAGTACTTAAATAGTTTTCATACAAACTAGAAGTGGCTGCTTTAATAGCCTTTAGCTGTATTATTATTTGAGTGCAATCAGAATTCTTTTCACTATCCATTCTCTTGATAGCATTTAACTGACCAATGATATTATTTATTCTATTTTCTATATTCTTTTTAGCCATTTTTTTATATTATACACATACAGGGGGTGTAGGTGTAATTATATTAACATATACAAAAACAGTGTCAACCCCTCCTTTTATTTGACCAGAAATCTCTAGTATTATATATTAATACGACAAAATTGATCTTTAAAGTGCAATAAATAAAGATAGTCACAGCCAAAAGATGATTAATTTTTAGTCCTCTTCTGGCTGTGACTACAATGGTTTCAGCTCCTTCTCGGAATAGAGAAATTTAACAGCGCAAGATAGCGCAAGGAGTTTAGTTATGAAAAGTGAATTTTTAATTTCAAAGATTGAGACCGGGCAATTGAATGCTATGGTAAAAAACATTATGATGCAAACCGGTATTAACAACCCCATAGAGGCAATGAAGATAGTAAATGCAGGAGAAGTGGAGTTATCATTAAAAAAACAGTGGACTGAAAAAGATGGTTTAATCTATTTTTCTGTTAGCTCTGATGGCACTAGTGGAAAAGATTGGATTAGTCGTCTAGAAAACCAGGATTTCAAAGTTGGCAAATATGCTAAAAGCGTATTACTCTCTAAAGATTTCAAACCTGGAAAACCAATGACTTATGAAATCGCAATTTTAAAAGGAGAGATTTTTAAGAATAATGTGCGTACAACGAAAAATATGCGCGCAGAGGCTAAAAAGCTAGGGCTAAAAACAGCAACACCGGAACTGGCTTGTCTTATTAGAGAGAAGTTTACCAACAATGAGTTAAGGGCTATGGGATTATATTGGATTGTGACGATGCATAAACCAATAAAGGATTTCACTGATCACCCAACCCTGCTTTGCTCTGAATGCGTTCAAAACAGTTCTCAGCTGCGCGCTCATCATGACAGTGTTAAACACAGATGGTATCGGGTAGATGGATTTGCTTTTGTCGTCTCTGAATCTTTTAATTAATTGTTCTTTAAAAATATAACCTTAGATTATATAAATTATCTAAGGTTATTTTTGTTTTTTTAAAACTATATAGAAGTTATCTTTTGTTTTTTGAAAACTCTTTATTTTAAGTTCACATCTAGAAAAAAGTTTTTTTAATTCTTTGGCTGTAAAGGCGTGATAGTATCTTAGAGAAAGCTTTTTTCCTTGCGAATTTTTCCAATAAAAAAGCAAGTCCCTTGCATCCAAACCTTTAAAGAAATTTAAATATTTAGATTTTCTTAACTTTGATTTGTATTTCTTATTATCAACTAAATTCCAAACGCTAATAATTATTTCACCGTCTTCCTTGAGTTTATTTTTTATTTTATTTAAAGCTTTAATTCTTAATTTTTTAGAGGGAATATGCTGCAATACTGCTACTAAAAAAATATAATCATATTTATCTTCTAACTCGTCTAACTCAAATATATCTAAAACTTGGAAATTATAATTCTTATTATCTTTATATTTTTCTTTAGCAATGTTTATTAAATTCTCACTATTATCTATACCTAAATAATCTACACCTTCTTTTAATTCTTCTGTTAACCTACCATTTCCACAACCAATATCTAAAACTTTAGTATTACTTGGTATTTCTTGAGCACTGCTAATAATTTCAGGCCACATTCTTTGTTGTCTAGTTTGAGAAAAATGATTAGCTATTTCTTGATAGTTATTTTTAACTATAGCTAATATTTCTTGTTGTTTGTTTTTTCTCATATTAAATATTCTTTTTCTCTATAATCAATATTATCTTTTTTCATACTTCTATTGGCCTTCATACAGTTATCACATTTACCACAATCTTTTATTTCAGGGTCTCCAAAATATTCAAGAATGTATTTTTGTCTACAGAAAACATTATAAACATAGTTTTCCATCTTATCTAACTTTTCATAACTTTTTTCTAGTTTTTCTTCTAAAACACTAAAATCAATTTTATCAGAAACATTACTAGTATCATCTAATATTTGCAATTCTGTACCTTTAAAAGGTGGTTTGTATTCTACTAAGTCTTGTTCTTGCAAGTTTTTAATTAGCCTAGAAATTGAATCTTTTTTAACATTTAGGTTGCTAGCTAAATCTTCAAGACTAAAATTCCAACCTTGTTTAAATTCATCATAATAATTATCTACAAGCTTATCTAATA
This sequence comes from uncultured Gammaproteobacteria bacterium, assembly GCA_964473565.1. GTDB lineage: Bacteria > Patescibacteriota > Patescibacteriia > Patescibacteriales > UBA12465 > JAIPJO01. The sequence goes on along the minus strand of CAYYPI010000001.1, from coordinate 55,196 downwards.
CTTCGTGTTGCTTTTTAGCCCTTGTGCTAATAGCATCTTTTAATTCATTATCTTTAGCTAAAGCTTTAAGATAAGCGGCGCCATTTTTTTCTTTATTTCTTTGAATTAAACCTTCTTTCTCTAGTATTTTAATACTTGTTCCTACTGCCATCTCAGGCACAGAATCTGACAACCTGCTGACTAAATCTGAATAAGTAAACATAATTCTTTTGCTTTCTTGTTCGCAAGAAAAATCAAGTAATATCTCATGAATCTCAGCAATAGTTTGTGGAGAAGGATTATCACCTTTGATAAAAAATTCTCTTAAGTACCTATCTTTAGGAGAAAAAAACAGCATACAAAAACTTGCCTTACCATCTCTACCAGCTCTGCCAGCTTCCTGATAATAGGCCTCTAGAGTTCCTGGTATATCATGATGAATTACAAAACGTACATCTTTTTTATTAATACCCAAACCAAAAGCGTTGGTGGCTACCACTACCTGAATATTGTTACTTAAAAAATTATCTTGTACCCATTCACGACTACTGGGGTCCATACCAGCGTGATAGGTGGCAGACTGAATTCCTTCAGCCATTAGACTCTCAACCAGCTCCTCTGCCTTAGATCTGGTACCAACATATACTATTCCTGAACCCCCCTCAACACCTTTAACCGCATCAATGATTAAACTATTCTTTTGCCAGTCACTGGCCTCTACTGCACCAAAATGCAAATTCTCCCTTGCAAAACCACTGATAATCAAATTATAATTATCACCTAAATCAAGTTGTCTAGCTATATCTTTTCTTACCTCTGGTGTGGCGGTAGCAGTTAGCGCAGCCACTACAGGACTGCCAATGTTTTTTATTACCTGTTTTAAGCGCATATAACTTGGTCTAAAATCATGTCCCCACTGACTAATACAATGCGCTTCATCTATAGCAAATAAAGAAACTTTGCTGTCTTGCAAAGCAGTAATGAAGTTTTGGTTATAAAATCTTTCTGGAGCAATGTATATTAACTTATACTCATTGTTTCTAATTCCTTCTAACCTCTTTTCACTTTCCATGGGAGGAAGGGATGAGTTAATATAGGTGGCTGGTATTTTTAAATCATTTAAAGAATCTACTTGATCTTTCATTAATGAAATTAAAGGAGATATAACTATAGTAACACCATCTAAAGCCAGAGCTGATAGTTGATAAATAAGAGACTTACCTCCCCCGGTTGGTAAAACTACCACAGTATCCTCCTTGTTAGTAATGCTTTTTATTGCCTCCTCTTGTCCAGAACGAAATTGTTGATAGCCAAAATATTGATGTAATAATTGATAAATATCTTTTGTCATTGTTTTTATGTAATATTATTTATTTTCTTTCCTTGCTTTAAATGCTTTAAGTGTGTTTTGAAAAAGCATAGCTATAGTGATAGGACCAATACCGCCTGGCACTGGAGTGATGTAGCTAACCTTATCAAGTAAATAATTATAATTAGCGTCACCATATACCTTTTCTTTTTTTTTCGTTATACCAATATCAATAATCACCACACCTTTTTTAATATAAGATTTTTTAATCCACCATGGATAACCAATAGCAGTGATAATGGCATCGGCTGTTTTTAATTTATCTATGTTTTTATTAATAGTCTTTTTTTGTATCATTAAAAATTTTGCTTTTTTCTTTTCTAGTAGTTCACGTAAATTATTGCCAAAAATTTCTGAATTATATACTAAAGCTAAGTTCTTATCTTCAAGATTATAATTAATATCTTCAAATATTTTTAAAACAGAACTAAAAACTGGTGATATTAAAGTTTCTTCTGAGTTCAAACTATCTAAGTTTTTTTGATTAAAACCATCTACGTCCTTTTGGGGGTCAATAATATTTACTACCTTATCAGCGTTTATATGTTTTGGTAATGGTAATTGTACTAGAATGCCGTCTATTAGCGCATCATTGTTTAAAAACTCTATGACTTTAATTAATTCTTCTTCACTAGTCTCTGCCTCTAAGTGATAAAAGTGCGTATCAATACCTACACTTTTAGCTTGTTTTTGTTTTAAATTTACATATAACTTAGAATCTTCTCTGTTTCCAAGCAAAATAATAGCCAGATTGGGTCTCTGGCCTAAATTGTATATTTCTTTAGCAATACTATCCTTTATTTTGTTGGCAATACTTTTACCATCAATAATCTTTCCCATGCTTATATTCTTTTTATTTATTATAATTTTTTATTAGTATTAATACTTTAAAGGAAATCTTTGAGACAAGGTTTTTACCTCCTCTTTCAAAGTATCTAATTTATCTTGATTTTCAATATTTGAAATTGTCATATCCATCAACTGTGCCAAGACCTTCATATCATCTTCTTTCATACCTCTTGTACTTATTGCTGCAGTACCTAAGCGAAGGCCTGAAGGGTTAAATGGTGGTCTTGGATCATTTGGTATAGTAGAGCGTGAAACTGAAATACCAACATACTCAAGGGCTTTTTCAGCTTCCTTGCCTCCAAGATTTTTAAGACTAAGATCTAAGATAAACATGTGGTTATCTGTACCTCCTGAAACTACACTATAGCCTAATGCTAAAAATTCTTTAGCCAAACTCTGCGCATTACTTATTACTTGCTTACCATATATTTTAAATTCCTCAGTTAAAGCTTCTTTAAAAGCCACCGCTTTAGCAGCAGTCATATTATTGTGAGGACCACCCTGAGTGCCAGGAAACACCGCCTTATCAATAGCTTTAGCAAATCCTTCTTTGCACATAATTATAGCTCCTCTAGGGCCTCTAAGCGTTTTATGGGTAGTAGTAGATACTACATCACAAATTGGTATAGGATTTTCAATTACTTTAGCTGCAACCAAACCTGCAATATGAGAAATGTCAGCAAAGAGTATTGCCCCTATATCATCTGCTATCTTTCTAAAAGCTTGCCAATCTAAATTACGTGAATAAGCACTAAAGCCAGTTACAATCATTTTTGGTTTATGCTCTTTAGCTAATCTTTCCACTTCTTGCATATCTACCAAGCCTTCATTATTTAATCCATAATGAACGAAATCATAGAGCATTCCAGAAAAATTAACCTTGTGACCATGAGTTAAATGACCACCGTGATCTAATCTAAGCGCTAAAACCTTATCACCTGGCTCTAAAAAAGCACTATATACTGCTAAATTAGCAGGCGAACCTGAAAGAGACTGTACATTAACATGCTCAGCAGAAAAGAGTTCTTTGGCACGAGAGATTGCTAATTCCTCTATCTCATCAATAACGCTATTACCTCCATAATATCTTTTACCGCTATACCCTTCGCTATACTTGTTAGCTAAAGGACTAGCCAGTGTTTCTAGCACCGCTAAAGACATATAATTTTCAGAGGCAATAAGCTCCAACTCTTCTTGTTGACGCTTAGTTTCTCTGTTTATTATCTCTAAAATCTCACTATCTTTTTCTTGTAGGTGATTATAATTCATACTAATATAATATGCTTCTTGGGACTTTTTGTCAAAAAGAAAAAAAGGAGTTATATAAAATAAAAAATCCCTCAAATTCCAAGAGCTTAGGCTCAAAAAGTTTAAGGGATATAAGTTTAAAAAAATCTAAGCTTCCAAGTTTAGTTGCGGAACGACAAAACGATGAGCAAACTCGGCAAACCAAACAGAGGCAAGCTCGAAACGAAAGACACGCACGTACAGACCATCGGAGAACACACCCACGCAGGCAACGAAATATTGGTTGTTTTCCTTAAACAGAAAAAAAGTAAACCAATTAGAATGTAACCGATCTTTGTGATTTTTACAAAAATCGACAATCTGACTTTGCGTCAGGCACAACTTGTTAGGGTCTTCATTTAAGGAGTCAAACATGGTTCTAAAATCGGCATTTTTTACCACTTCATATACCTCTACGACTATTTCATTGGTAGCGATTTGTGGATTGTCCAGGTTCCAAATTTTGAATCCAGGATCAATCCAGCCTTCAAAGATATTTTCTGCCTCAGCAATAGTAGTTTTACCTTCAGTGGCTTTAATCTTAATTGTTTCTTTTTCAAACAATCTTTTTAATACGGAATTTTCTGTTTTTATATTCATGAGATATTTCCTTTTTTGGTGACTATTTATATTTAATGAACTATTTTAATAATTAAGTTAAATTATCATATATATTATATTATGGCAATAGCTTCAACAAAAAAACATAATATATAAAACAAAAATCCCTCAAATTCCAAGAGCTTAAGCTCAAAGAGTTTAAGGGATGTAAGTTTCTAAGGTTTAATTATTCAGTTGAGGAACAATCAAACGATAACGAAACTCAGCAGACCAGACAACGGTACTCCCGAAACGATCGAGACCCACACCTAGACCACCCGAGCCCACAGCCACACGGGTAACGAAATATTCTGCACTTTCTTTAAAAAGAAATAATGTTATGTAACCGTCTTGTCTCAAATGACTGGGATGCTTTTCACAAAACCTAATAATTTGATTTTGTGTTAAACACAGGCTATCTAAGTCACTGGGCAGTGAATTAAACATTTGTGAATAAGTAGCATCTTTTACCATTTCATATACCTGAACAGGCATCTCTTTACTTCCATTACCTTTATCATTCAGTCCCCAATTTCTGAAATCGGAATCCACATATGACTTAAAGGTACTTTTAGCCTCAGCGAGAGTTGCTTTACCATCAAGTTCTTCCAAAACTAATGTTTCAGGAGTAGAAAGTAATGATAAAATTGAATCATTCTTTTCTAACTGGTCTTTGGCAAACAGCTTGTCAAAAAGTTCAAATACTTGCCCAGGCTTACCAATAACTCTTTGCACTTCTTCAGCAGTGACTTTGTTCTTTTTAATAGTGTTGACGATAGCCTTGTTAGCAATGTTAGCAAGTTCCAGCCCTTGTCCGAAACTAGGATTTTGACTACTTTGTTTCATTTTAATTAATTTTTTTGTAAAAAACATTATCTGCACTTCCCGGCAGACTTGGGGATACTATTTTTAGTATCATATTATAATGCTATATAGATGTATTTATGTCAACTGTTTAAATAGATAAGTATTCTTTAGCTTATACCCCAAACGCCTATAATAATCTCTAACTCCTACACCTGAAATCACAGCTATTTCTTTAATTTTCTCTTTTTTAGCTATGGTTTCTGCTTTTTCCATTAACTTTTTACCCAGTCCAGCGTGTTGAGTCTTTTTCTTTTCTCCCACTGGTACCAGTTGTCCATAGACATGAAGCTCTCTAATGATAGCTGGAGCTACAGGGCTATTTCTATCTATCCTTAACCTGCAAAATCCATACAGAGTCTCTTTTTTAGAATCAGTGAGGCTAATAAAATATTCTTTACCACCGCTAGCATTATAAATAATAATTTCATTAATTAATTTTTTAGGCACTTTTTTATCTCTAGATTCTCTACAACGAATACAATTACACTTTAAGCCTTGGTCTTTCATTATTTGTCTGAGATTAGTTATTTTATTGCCTGCTTCAATAGATTCTCCAGGAATATCTCTAATTAACCTGATGATTCTTAAATATTTAGGTACAATAGCTTTGCATTTAATGATAAGATTTCTTAGTTGTTTGTCAGTATATGCTTTATACTTTTTTTCTTTCCACCACTTATATAACAAACTGCCCTTAGTTACTACCGTAGGATAAAATTTTATTTGATCTGGTTGAAAACGCTCATCAGCAAACATTTGTTTAAACATTTGAAAATCCTTAGCGGGTGTGGAGCCTGGCAGTGCAGGCATGAAATGATAAGTTATTTTAAAACCATACTGTCTCAGCTTTTTAGTTGCATCAGCAATCTCTTTTACCCCATGACCTCGTTTATTGATTTCTAATATCTTGTCTGAAATAGCTTGCACACCAATCTCCACCCTAGTACAACCAAAATCACGCATTAAAAGCAGTTCTTTATCATCAATATAATCAGGTCTAGTCTCTAAAGTTAAGCCTATTATTTTATACTTAGCTTTTTCATTTCTTTTTTGTTCTTTAAGTAAGTGTTTTTTTAAATTATTAATGTTTTTCTGCACTCTTATTTTTCCTGTATTTTTTTTATTGTAATCATTAGCTGCTTTAAAACAATTAACAATATACCAATACCTATAATCTTCTGGCAAATAACTCCAAGTGCCACCAATGACTATAAGCTCTATTTTACTAGGATCATGACCATTAGCCTCAAGAGCTCTAAGTCTATCTTGTACCTGAATATAAGGGTCATAATTGCAACGTATGGCTCTCATCACAGCTGGTTCATTAGATAAATAACTAACAGGCACATCTTTTTCATTAGGACAGTAGGCGCAATCTCCTGGACAAGGATAGGATTTAGTTAAAACCGCTACTGGGGCAATTCCAGAAAGAGTTCTAATTGATCGTTTACGCAAAATATTTTCAAAGTTAAGATTTCGTTTAATCTTACCTGAATCTAATAACTCTCTATATTCTTTTAAAATTTTAGAGTTTAATAATATATCAACTTTATACTTTTTCGATACTTTTCTTTTTTGTTCATCCAAGTCTTTAGCTGTTTTTATTTTTGTTTGAGCTTTTGAGATTATCTCTCTTATTGCTTCTTGCATATATTTTGATATAATTGACTTAGTACTATAATTATTTACAATATCTAAAATCTATGAAAAAAACAAGTCTTTTACTTGCAGTTTTAATGCTAGCAGCGCTTTTAATTCCAAGCGCAGTTTTAGCTTTTAATGTTAAAACAGCCGACAGCGTTTACATTGAAAAAGATGAGGTCGTGGAAGGAAACATGTACGTTGTTTCAAAAAATATAACTATTGAGGGTGTGGTTAATGGTGATTTAGTTGCTTTGGCTCAAAATATTAATATAAAGGGAAAGGTAGCAGGAGATGTTATTAATGTTTCTCAAAACTTAAATGTAGAAGGTGAAATAGGTGGTAATATTAGATCTATAGCTAACACTGCAAGCTTAATAAATACAACTGTTAAAAGGAATGTTAATTTAATTGGCACCAGCGTTCTTATTGGTGAAAATTCAAATATAAGCTGGGACGCTCTTCTTTTAGCTGGAGTAGCTGAAATGAGGGGAACTATTCAAGGCTCTTTGCATGGGGTAGTTGATAAATTGCTTATATCAGGTGATGTAAATAAAGATGTTTCTTTTACTATCAATCAAAGTGGTGACTACTATGAAGGTGAGCCAATAACTATAACAGAGGAAAGCGAAATTCTAGGAGATTTTAATTATTCATACAGTGAAAACTTAAATATTAATGAATCCTTGGTTGCTGGTACTGTTAATTTTAATGAAAAAAGTGTAGAAAACAATTGGCAAAAAAATATCTGGAATTTTATCATTTCTGTTTTTTCAGCTTTAGTGCTTGGCTTAGTATTTATTAGTATTTCTAAGAAAGAAATGACTATAGTGCAAGAAAAGGTAAGTTCAAGATATGTAAAATCGCTACTTCTTGGTCTAGGAATTCTCTTTTTAACACCAATAATTTCTGTCATTTTAATGATGACAATAATCGGTCTACCCTTGGGCTTAATTATGCTAATATTATGGTTTATTATGCTTTACATTGCTCAAATTATGGTTGGTTTAGGGTTTGGAAAAGAAATAAGGGAAAAGGTTTTCAAAGCTAAAAAGAAAAATATAATGGCTGACCTTATTATAGGTGTTACTGTTTTATATTTACTATTTGCTATTCCTTTTTTAGGAGCTATAATTATGTTTTTCACTACATTAATTGGTTTAGGAGTTATTTGGAGGTATAAAAGATTTAGGATTTCTTCACTTAATAAAAGATAGTTAGTTGCTTACTTAGGTAGATAATAAATTAATACAAATTATATGAATATTAATCAAAAAATCTTCAAGGCTTATGATATTAGGGGTGTGTATGAAGAAGATTTTAATGAAGATTTTGCTTATCGCTTAGGACTGGCTTACGTGGCAATGAGAAAAAAAGAAACAGGCACAGACAGGCTTAAAATTGTTATTGCTAAAGACATGAGGGTTAGCTCAGATTCGCTACACAAGGCTTTAAGCGAGGGTCTAATGGCTGCAGGCGCTGATGTCTATGATATTGGTTTAAACTCTACTCCTACCTTTTATTTCGCTGTTTCTTTTTATAATTATGATGGCGGTATTATTGTTTCTGCTTCTCATAATCCAGCTAAATACAATGGTTTTAAACTGGTAAGAGACAAAGCCTTACCAATTGGTGAAGAAACTGGACTTGAAGACTTAAAAACTTTAGTTTTAAACAATGATTTAGAAGAAGCAAGGGCTAAGGGGTCTTACAAAAAACTAGAGGATGTTTTAGAAACTCAAATACAATATGACCTGGATTACGTTGATAAAACAAAAATAAAGCCACTAAAAGTAGTAGTTGATGCAGCTAATTCAATGGGAGCTCCGTTTTGCAAAGAAGTGTTTAAATACATTCCTGCTGAGCTTGTTGAACTTAATTTTGAGCTTGATGGAACCTTTCCTAACCATGAGGCTGACCCTTTAAAAAAAGAAAACTTAGAACAATTAAAGAATAAGGTTATTGAAGAAAAGGCTGATTTAGGGATAGCCACAGACGGTGATGGTGATAGAGTCTTTTTTATGGATGAAAATGGTCAAACCATTGATCAGTCTATTATAAGAGGGCTTTTAGCTAAGATATTTTTAGCTGATAAACCTGGAGCTAAAATAGCTTATGATATTAGACCAGGAAAAATAACGGAAGATTTAATAATAGAAAATGGTGGCACCCCTATTGTTACTAGAGTAGGGCACTCTCTAATTAAACAACAAGCTATTAACGAAGGTGCGTATTTTGCAGGTGAATCATCTGGTCATTTCTTTTTAAATATGGACATTGGTTGCTTTGAGGTTCCTGTTATTGTAATACTTAAGCTTCTTGCTTACTTCTCTAAATCGGATGAAGTCATTTCAAGGCAAGTAGAGCCATATAAAAAATACTTTCATAGTGGGGAAATTAATTCCTTGGTCTCTGACAAAGATAGCGTCTTAGAGGCTATAAAGGAAAAGTATGCTGACGCTGAACTTATAACCATTGATGGTGTTAGTGTGAAATATGAAAATTATTGGTTTAATGTTAGAGCTTCTAACACTGAGGATAAAGTGCGTTTAAATTTAGAGGCCAGAGATAAAAAAACCATGGAAGAAAAGACCCAAGAGGTTTTAGATATTATTAAAAGTAGGTAAGAAAAATTGTTTTAGCTAACCTAAAGAAAGATTTGGGTTTACTTACATTTTTATACTTAAAAGCTCTAATGCTAGCAAATAAGCTTTTAGCATTTAAAGCAGGGCTGTTAACAACTAAATAATCATCATCTAAGTGTTTTAAATGGTGCAGATCACTAGTGGCAAGAAAGGGTTTTTTAAAATCTTTAGCTATAATCTGCGCTTTTTTATTTTTATTATAATGCCTGTGGTAAAACCAGCTGTGCTCAATAGCATCAAATAAAGGCATATTTTCTTTAAGTTTTTTTTCTCCAATTGACATACCTAAACCAAAGAGTGGATGAGCGGAGATAACAAAAATATCAGGGTGCTCCTGTTTATATTTTTTTAAATCTGAAAACGTTTTTACTTTTTCTATGCTTTTATCACAATTTAAAACAAGAGTGTGACTTTTTTTCTTGTCAGCGCCATCGTCATAAAGAGTAATTTCAATTCCAGCAATCAAAAGAATGTTTTTGCTTTTTGCATAATCAGCAAACTCCTGCCTGTAACCATATGAGTCGTGAAAGGTTAAAGCTAAAACATTAAAGTTTTTCTTATGAGCATAATCAATTAAATCATATACATTATGTTTTATTTGAAAATTTTCATTTTTGTCTTCAGCGCTATGTATGTGTAAACTAAGTTTATATTTTCCCATAGTTAATCATTTATTTTCTTGTACAAATTAACACCAATTTCATTAGATAGCAAATAATAGTTTTCTCTTATGTGTGTATCCACTGCATTATTTCTATTATAATTAAACCTTTTTAAACTTTTAGGATAAGAAAGGATTGCGCAATCTACTTGATGCTCTATAATTTTTTCTTTAGCTTCTTGAAATTGTTTTTCAGTATGGTGATTGCTTAATAAAATATCATAAGGACTGGGATTAATTTTTTTAAGCTCAAAATATAAATTCGGAACAAAAGGTCCAACATATATATAATCACCCTCACAATTACTTTCAACTGATGCCTTAATGTTATCTTTAAACTCTCTATCCTTTTTAAAAACTAAGTCGTAATTAAATATTGGAATTAAAATAATTGTTACTATAAAACTTGTAACTATAATGAAGTAAGTTTTCTCTTTTAAGTCTTTGCTGTTTTTTAAACTGATAAGGTCTGGGATTAAAATAAAAAGTGGTGAAGACGCTAAAAGTATATGGTACACATCTGGAAGTGTTAGCGTGCTAAGAAAAAGAAAAAATTGCAGTAATAATAAATAATATACTTTTTTTCTTTTGCTTTTAAAATACTTAAAACTAAGCACAATTAAAACTATCATCACAGCAATCCAAGAATTTAATAAAATAGTATTGGCCTCGGTATAGTTAAAAAGGGGGAAATAAATTAAATTATTAAAAATAGTTTTTAGTGGCCACAATGTTAAAAATAGTAAAGGCAAAAATAAAACAAAAATATATAAACTTAAATCTTTTATTTTTTGTTTTAACTTGCTATCTATAAATAAAAGTAAAGAAAGAGAGGTGGCAGCTAAAAGAGCTAAACCTTTTTGTTGTAAGGTAATAATAGTAATTCCTGTAAATATAGCAGTTAATACTATATAAAAACTTTGCCTATTATTTATGTATTTAAGAAAGAAATAGGTACTTATTATTACAAAAAAAGTGCTATAGAAATTATGGTTAATTAAAGGAAACCAAGAGCTAGCGATGATATAAAAAAGTGGTACTAAATAATTTAAACTAGTTTTTTTGATTAACTGACTACTTTTAAATAAAACCCAGGCACTAAGTATTAAAAGCACTATTGAAAATAAGTTAGCTACCATGTAAGTCGCTCCAAACAAGTAAAACAACCAATATATTAAATAAAAACCAAAAGGAGCAACATAAGAAAAAATATCTAAATACAAAACAGATCCATTTAACATTTGCCAGGCACCATTTAATAAAACACCTTCATCTGGATTTAAAATATGTTGACCTTGAAACAATATTGTTAAAAGAACAATAATAAACCAGAAGAAAATTTTATAATACTTTCTTATAGATGATTCTTTTAATTTTCTAATAATTTTTTGCATGAGGTAATGGCGTTTCTACTTTTTTCTTCTGTATAGAGTTTTAGATTTATTAGTAATCACTAATATAGTTAGCACGGCTAGATAAGATGAAACCACACCTGAAGGAAGTTGGTAATCCTTTTGCCAAATAACATCTAAAGCGATAATGGTAAAAATTAAAAGAGTCCAAGCAATAACATAAATCTCACCTGGGTGTTTACTTCTATGAATGTCATACCAGCGCTCAAACTCTTTGTTGCCTACATAAATTGCTAGAACACCTATATAGATAGCTGCTAATGATCCCATTATTTCAATAAATTGATTATTGTTAATAAAATCATAAACAATAAAAATCATAAAAACAATCGTCCAAAAATTGATAATTTGTCTCCAAAAATGAAAACTATTATTAAAGATTTTTTTAATCATACTTGTATTTTAATCATTTAAATAAACAAAGAAAGAACCTAAATCATTATCAAAATCATAGCCTTTAGCTTGAAGCCAATCTTTAGTGAAGGTAAATAAAACTGGTTCCTTTTCTTTTCCCCAGCCAGTAATAATTTTACATTTATCTACATTTTTTTCCTTTAAGTCGTTAAAGAATTCTTGTAGCTCAAACTCGGCATCAAACCTATTTAAACCATGAAGATCTAATGTTTTTATATTAAGTTTCTTTTTAGTTTTTTTCATAAATTAAAACGAGCCTTGCTTACATACTTAGATCCACCTATTATTTCAATTGTTTGAATTAAATCAAAGTGCTCAACCTTTTCAACAATATTTAAGTCTTCAAATTTTATCTCCAAATCTTTTTTATCCAAATACTTAAACTTAGCGAGAGTAATGTGGGGCAAAAATTTTTGCTCTGGCAGTTTTAAGTTTAAACTTTTATATATCTCCTTTTTCAAATTATACAAACTTTCACTTTCTTCCATTAAAGCCCATATTAATCTAGGGCTTTCTTTGTTTGGACCATATGAAACTATTTTAATTCTTATTTCAAATGCTTCTGGAAAGCTATAATCTTTTAAAACACTAACTAGCTTATCTAAGTCAATAGTGCAAAAAGGGGGTACTAAAGTTATATGCAAATCATCAAGGCTCGTCCATTTAACTGGTAAGTTTTGGTGTTTTTCTTGAAAATCTTTTATTTGTTTTCTTGCTTCTTGGCTTAGCATAATACCAAGAAAAACTTTTTTACTTATTGGCATATTTATATATTAGCATGATTAAAAATTTTAAAAAATAAATAATCCCTTAAATCCTTAGAGTTAAGTCTCTAGGAATTTAAGGGATAAAATTTTAAAAAGAAAAGTTTTTTAGAAATCAGTTTCAGGAACAACAAGACGATGGTGATAGTTAGCAAACCAAACAATAAAGTCATCAAAATAATCAAGAAGTATATATAAAACATCTGATTTTAAATGTGTAGAAGCTACAAACAAATCATCACCTTCTTGAAAAAGGAAAAATGTTAAAGTTTTTGGTTGCAAGTAATTTTTCTTTTTTTGAAAAAACTCAACAATTTGGTGCTGGGTTAAACAAAGCTCCTTAAAATCTTTCTGAAGAGACTTATACATCTCCTTAAAAGTAGCATCTTTTTTTAATTCATAGACTACAAGCTTAGTTTCTTTAGTCGGTTTTTGTTTTTTGTTTAAATCTTTAAACTTAGCATCTAAATGCACTTCAAATAAGCTTGGACAGTCCTTAATTTTTAATTTGCCGCTTGTCGCTTTCAATACTATTAACTCCTCTTTAAATACTTTTTCTAAAACTTGGTTTTCCATGGTTTTCTTTTTTTCACAATCAAGTTAATTATTTTTTGTTAAGGTACGAGTAATAGAAAACTAACATAAATTATAGTCTCAGTCAATTATATAATTATTAAATATCTTGGTTAGGTTATTTAACAAACTAATAAAAAAAAGACCCTCTGTTTTCAGCAGGGGTCTATTAAAAGTTTATCTGTAAATTTTATAATTTATCTCTCCTAAGTCGTTGGAAAGAGCAAGGAAAAAATTATTATTATAAATTTTAAAATCAACAACATACTGCCCATCCTTTACAGCCACCTCTTCTCCGTTTATAAATAAATACTTGTTATCATCTCGTTCTGACTCAAAAATTGAACAAATATCACCTATGTCGGTGTCTGCAGTTAAGATTGTTATAACAGAGCTAGAGTCAGTATAGCTAATGCCAGCTATTTCTTGGTTATTATATTCAATAATCAGGTGAGGGCCTTCTGGTATTTCTAAATTAGGTGCCTTAAATATTGTTTTTTTATTTAAATAGGCTCCATTAACACTGTAAGTATTAGAAATATATTCAAGGCTTGGCAATTTTAAATACAATTCTTCTGAACTGATAATTTCCTTATCATCACAGGAAATAATAAAATAAGTAAGTAAGAGCAACAAAAGTGGCCTTAATTTTTTCATGATTTATTTTTTTAGATTATTTTTTAAAGAACTATTAGAAATATAATATCCAATTTATACTGTTTTGTCAAGCACAAAAACAGCCCTAACTTATCTTTCGTTTTATTAAACTAACAA
>CAYYPI010000001.1:0-41261 GCA_964473565.1 uncultured Gammaproteobacteria bacterium | reverse complement strand
TTTTGTCAAGCACAAAAACAGCCCTAACTTATCTTTCGTTTTATTAAACTAACAAAAAAACATATGGTCCTCATATGCTTATCAGAGTTTTAATTGTCTTTGTTTTTTAGCTTAGATAAATTGGGGTGGTAAATGGGACTTGAACCCACGGCCTCCGGGACCACAACCCGGCGCTCTAACCAACTGAGCTACTACCACCATAATCTTTATAGTTCTATTATCCTTTTCTACTTTTCTTTTTCTTATTTATCTTCATCTATTTCCTCTACATCATCATGACAATTCATAGGACAAGCAGAACAATTACATGATCCTTGTGGAAAATCTAAATCCTCCATATCAATTTCATCTAGGTTTATTTCTTCAACTGTGTTTTCTTCTTTCTTTTTTTCTTCTTTTTTATTTGTCATATTTAAAGTTGTTATACTTTACTAAAACCTAAGTACGCCCAGAGGGAATCGAACCCCCATATCCAGCTTAGAAGGCTGGTGTTCTATCCGTTGAACTATGGGCGCTAAAATAAAATTGCCATGGTTTTCTGGCAACAAGCATATCATATCAAATTAGTCTCTAAAAGTCAATTAAATTTCTCTGCCTTAAAACTTCATATATTACAACAGCTGCGCTTACAGACACATTTAAAGAATCTAGTTCTCCTAGCATAGGAATAATAATTCTTTTGTCCGCAACCTCTAACCAGTCTTTATCTAAACCTTTATCCTCAGAGCCAAAAACTAAAGCACAAGGCTCTTTAAAGTTACTTTTAAGATAGTTTTGACTAGCCTCAATACTAGTGGCAAAAATCTTTATCTTCTTATCTTTTAGATATCTAAAAACCTCTTCTTTATTACTTGAAACTATATCAACACCTAAAGAGTGTCCTGTGCTAGAGCTGATAACCTTAGGATTATAGGGGTCAACTTTTTGACTTGTGAGGATAATAGCATCAACTCCAGTAGCTAAAGCTGTTCTAGCTAAAGCTCCTAAGTTTCCAGGTTTTTCTACTTTATCCAAGATTAGAAGTAATGGATTATCACTGAGCTTAAGATCTTCTAATTTTACCTCTTTATCTTCAAAGACAGCTAAATATCCATCTGGGTTATTTTTAAAAGATATTTTTTCAAAAACTTTTTGACTAACTTGTGCTACTTTATTTTCATTAACTTTATTATCTATTTCTAAGTCATGATTCTTTAACAACTCAGGACAATAAAACAAATGAACTAAGCCTAACTTATCCAGAGCTAAGTTTATCTGTCTTTTCCCCTCAACTAAAACCCAGTGCTTTTCCTTTCTGTGCACCTCTTTGTTTTTGCATTTATACACCTCTTTTATAATGGTGTTGGTGGGACTAATTATTTCTTTCATAATGACATTATAGCAAATATTTATATAATAACTAATTTAAAATACAGATAGGTAAGGTTTTCTTTTCTTCGTTTTTTTCAAGTGTGTTATAATAGCTATATAATACTATTATTAAATACAAAAATAAACAATATGCCTACAAATAAATCAGAAATCAGAAAAGACTATCTTCTTGATGAACGCGTAATAATAACACCATCTCGAGCCAAAAGACCAAGAGATGTTAAAGAAGAAAAGGTGGCTAAATCAAATCCAAATTGTCCTTTTTGTGTTGATAATTTAGATAAAAAAAATATAGTTGATAAGATTAATAAAGAAAACTCTAATAATTGGGGGATTGTCAGTATTAATAATATTTTTCCAGCTGTTACTTTAAACAATGAAAAAGCGTATGGTAAACAAGAGGTTATTATTGAAACACCCAATCATGGCTTAGATTTAGCTGACCTTAGTCAAAAACAAATATATAAAGTTTTAGAAATGTACAGTAAAAGAACTAAAGCTTTATCAAAAAACAAAAAACTTGATTATATACTGTGCTTTAAAAATCACGGTGTTAAGGCTGGAGCTTCTTTAAAGCATTCTCATTCACAAGTTTTTGCTAGCGCTGTGGTGCCAAAAGACTTAAAAGAAGAGGCAAGACTTGCAGAAAACTACAAAATAAGACATAATAGCTGTGCTTATTGTGATATTTTAAGAAAAGAAATTAAAACCAAAAGAAGAGTTTTTGAAGATAAAAATATAGCATCCTTTACGCCTTATGCTAGTAAATATCACTATGAAGCCTGGATCTTCCCTAAAAGACACTTAGATAATGTTACTTTATTAAATAAAAGCGAATTAAAATCATTTGCTAAGGCTATAAAAATTATAACTAAAAAATTACAAGCCTTAAACATTGATTATAATTTCTTTCTTCACAACGTTGTTTCTAACACGGCTCAGCACTTTTATGTAAAAGTACAGCCTCGTGATAGCGTTTGGGCTGGTGTGGAGTTAGGATCAGGTTTGGTAATAAATTCAATAAGTCCTGAGGTAGCCGCTAGTTATTATAGAGAAAAATAATATATGAAAAAAAAATACACATACAACAACTCTCAAAGTTGGAAATCTAAAAATAATAAAGCAAAAAAGCAAAACTCTAATAAAAATAAAGGGTCTCTTTTTGGTCGTATTTTGAAAAGTAAAAAGCTTTGGATTAGTCTTCTTGTTTTGGTTTTTTTAGGTTTTGTAAGTGTTTTAGCGGTGTTTTCTTGGTACTCAAGAGATTTACCTAATCCAGATCAGTTAATGTCTAGACAAATACCACAAAGCACTATTATTTATGATAGAACTGGTGAAAATGTTTTATATGAAATTCATGGTGATGAAAAAAGAACCATGGTAACACTGGAAGAAATTCCCGATCATGTTGAGCAAGCAACCATAGCGATTGAAGATAAAAACTTCTATGAACATAGTGGTTTTAGTTTGTGGGCAATTGGTAGAACTGTTATAACTAACGTTTTATACAATCGAAGAGCTGGAGGATCAACCTTAACGCAACAATTTGTGAAAAATGCTATTTTAACACCAGAAAAAAGTTATAGCAGAAAAATAAAAGAATTAATCCTTTCCTATAAACTTGAAAAAGAATTTTCCAAGGATGATATATTACAGATGTATTTAAATGAGATTCCTTATGGCTCTAATGCTTATGGTGTAGAAGCTGCTAGTAAAAAATATTTTGGTAAAAGTGTTTCTGAAATCAACATTTCTGAAGCTGCTATTTTAGCCGCTCTACCACAAGCACCCAGTTTATATTCTCCCTACAATCACGACAAAGAAACACTACTTGGCAGACAACATTACATTATAGATTTAATGCAAAAACAGGGATATATTAGTGAAGAGGAGGCTCAAAAAGCAAAAAACTATGAACTTTCTTTTCAAGCTCCAACTAGTGACATAAAAGCTCCTCACTTTGTAATGTATGTAAAGCAGGTGCTAGCTGAAAAATATGGAGAAAAAATGATAGAACAGGGTGGTTTAAAAATATACACCACTTTAGATTTATATAAACAAGAGATTGCTGAAGAGGTTATAAATGAAAAAGCTGAGGCAAACTTAGAAAATTGGGATGCTGAAAACGCCTCACTTGTTTCTATTGACCCAAAAAATGGTCAGGTCTTAGCTATGGTTGGCTCTAAAGATTATTTTAGCGAAGATATTGATGGTCAATTTAATGTAGCTTTAAGCCCTAGACAACCTGGCTCATCCTTAAAACCAATGGTTTATGCCTCTTTATTTGAAAAAGGCTACAATCCAAATACTATACTTTTTGATGTGGTAACTGATTTTTCAACCTCTGGTGACACTTATACTCCACATAATTACAATCTAAAAGAACTTGGTCCAGTTTCAATTAGAAAATCATTAGCAGGTTCTCTAAACATTCCAGCAGTGAAAGCTTTATATTTATCGGGTGTTGATAACGTTTTAGATTTACTTAATAACTCTGGTTATAGCACCCTAGAAGATAAAGAGCGTTTTGGACTTTCTTTGGTTTTAGGTGGAGGAGAAGTGAAGCTTTTAGAGCATGTTAATGCTTATTCAGTTTTTGCCCGCGAAGGGGAAATACATCCTATTAGTATAATTTTAAAAGTTGAAGACAAGGATGGAAAAACTTTAGAAGAATTTAAAGAGGAAACCAAAAATGTTTTATCAAGTAATGTTGCTAAAATGATAAACAGCGTTTTAACTGATAATGATGCTAGAGCTTACGCCTTTGGCACTAATAACCCCTTATACTTCCCAGGTAGGCCTGTGGCAGCTAAAACTGGTACTACAAATAATTATAAGGATGCTTGGACTATTGGTTACACGCCTTCTTTGGTTACTGGTGTTTGGGCGGGAAATAATGATAACAGAGAAATGAAAAGAGGGGCTGGTGGTTCAGCTGTAGCAGCTCCTATTTGGAATGAATACATGAAAAGAGTTTTGGGTGATACACCAATTGAGGAATTTAAAAAACCAGAGATTAAAGAAACAGGTAAAGAAATAATTGATGGGACAATAGATTTTTCTAAAACAGTAAAAATTGATACAGCTTCAGGATTTCTAGCTACCGAATTTACGCCTGAGAGCTTCATAGAGGAAAAAACCTTTGCTAACTACCACTCTATACTATATTACGTTGACAAGGAGCACCCTCTCTCTGAGAGGCCCACAAACCCAGAAAGTGATCCTCAATTTAATGCTTGGGAAAATGCTGTACAAGAATGGGCTAAAAATCTAAAAGAAGAAGACCTGCCAGAAGATAGTAATTTAGTTTTTGAAGCGCCGCCCACCAAAGAGGATAATTTACACCTACCAGAAAACAGACCTAACTTAGAAATACAAAACATTAAAAACAATCAAACTGTTAGAAACAGCCTTTTAAATATTAAAATTAATGTCAGCGCTCCTAGAGGAGTGGGTAGAGTTGAATATTATATTAATAATAACTTACTTGAAAGTAGAAATTCTTTTCCTTTTTCTTTATCTAGAAATATTTCCTTTTTAGATAACGACTCTTACGAGTTAAGGGTTAAAGCTTGTGATGATATTGATAACTGCACAACTGAAACAGTTAATTTTAATTTAGAATTAAAGGATAGCATTGATAATGGAAACGCTGACATATCCCTACTTTCACCAAGTAACGGCTTATCTTTATCTGCTATTGATTTCCCATTAAGTATTAGTTTAAAAATGGATAATCCTAAAAAAATAAGCACAATTAGTGCTTATATAGAAAATAATGAAGATGGTGTTAAGACAAGTGTTTTAACAAAAAACTCTCCAGGAACAGAGACTTTAAATATCTCATGGGATGAAAAACCAGAGCCTGGATCATATGATTTCTGGGTTACAGCTAACACTTGGTCTGGTGAGGTGATAAGTACAGATAGAGTTTTATTAAATATTAATTAGTAAAGCTCTTCTTACAAAAAAACAGCTACTTAGCTGTTTTTTTATATACACAAATAAATATTTTTTTTATTCTTTATTGTTTAATAGGCATAACAATATATACATAAGATTCTTCTTTTTCATTTTTAATTATACAGGGAGTATTATTGTCAACAATAAAAAGTCTTACATTATCTGAGCTTATATTATTTAAACCATCTAATAAATATCTAAAGTTTAGAGTAATGTCATTATTTTTACCCTCAATCTCTCCGTTTAAATTAATAACACTTTCGCCAGTTTGTGAGGATAATGATGAAATAATTATTTCTTTCTTTTCTGAATTAACAGTTATGTTAATATCATTAATTCCACTTTTTGAGAAAATTGATGAAGCTTTTATTGCTCTAATCAGGTCTTGCCTCGAAACCATTATCTCTGTTTCTTTTTTGTCTGGAATTATTTGTTTATAATCTGGATATTGACCACTTATTAATCTTGATATTATCTTACTATCATCAAGTTCAAAAACTATTTGATTTTCGTTAATATATAATTTAACTTTTTTTTCTGAGCTATCAAGGTCATCACTTAAATTAGATGCTATCCTTAAAACTTCTTGTGCTGTTTTAGCTGGAATTATTATTTTATTATTTTCTTCTAGGTTTTTATTTTTTTCAACACTAACATCAATGGTTTTTTCTGCTAATCTATAACTATCAGTTGCAACTATAAACAACTTGTCATTAATTATTTCAAATAAAACACCAGAAAGCTCAATTCTTGATTCAGACTTAGAAACTGCAAAAACAACCTGAGATAAAGCTTTTTTAAATTCTACTAAAGAAGTATTTATAATATTGCTTTCCTCTACTTCTGGTAACAGCGGAAATTCTTTTGCAGATTCTCCTCTTATTTTTGTTTTATAATTACTACACTCAATTTTTATATTCTCATCTTTAACATCTAAACTTATTTTTTCTTGAGGTAAAAAATTTATATACTCATTTATTATTTTAGCATCAACAGTAATCTCTCCAGGTTTTTCTATTTTACCTCTAACGCTATGGATTATACCAATCTCCAAATTAGTTGCTATTAAGTCTATACCACCATCTTCAGTTTTTATTAAAATATTATTCAGTATAGGAAGATTTATATTTTTACTTGTTATATGACTTACTATAGAAATTCCTTTTTTTAAATTTTCTTGGAGACTGATAATTTTCATATATTTTATATATTAATTATATATTAACAATAGTAATAATAAGGGAGTGGATAACTATTGTTAAAATTATTTTATAACGATTATTAAAGATTTAAAATGACTATTATGCTGGGGAATAACTATATAGAAACTGTGATTGTTTTTGTGTGTAAATGTTAATAAGAAATTATACACCTTTTTTATTAACAGTTCATCCTCACAGAAACCCAGGAAATAAACAGTAAATTAACAACTAAATTTGGCTAGTATTAAACAAATTCTTAATTGAATTAATTTCTTGTTTTGTCTTTTCATTTTCTTCAAGTTCTTTGGAAACCTTGTTATAAGCATGCATTGCTGTGGTATGATCTCTTCCACCCAACTCATTACCAATACTAGGATAAGAAGTGTTAAGCTCTTTTCTAATTAAATAAATTGCCATCTGTCTTGGTCTAACTAATTCTTTTTTTCTACCTTTACCAAGCAAATCTTTCATTGTAATGTCGTAGTATTTAACCACAGCTTCAATAACATTTTTTGGAGTTATAGACCTGCTTTGAATGTCAGTTATCAAATCATTTAAAATACTTTTTACACTTTCAAGGTCTGGTTTAATACCACGAAGTTCATGGTATGCTAAAATTTTATTTAAAGCACCCTCTAACTCCCTAACATTATTATGTATACAAGTAGCTATATAATTTAGAACCTCTTCGTTTAAATTTAATCCTTTTTCTCTAGCTTTTTTTTCTAAAATAGCTATCTTAGTTTCTACGTCTGGTTTACCAACATCAGCAACCATACCAGACTCAAATCGAGATATAAGTCTTTTTTCAATAGCTGGGATAGCTTTGGGTGGTCTATCTGAGGTTAAAACTATTTGTTTATTGCTTTGCTGTAATTCATTAAAAGTGTGGAAAAACTCCTCCTGGGTACCATCCTTACCACCCATAAACTGCACATCATCAATTAACAAGATATCAACATTTCTATATAAGTTTTTAAATTCTTTTGCTTTACCCCCATGCACTGATTGTATGTAGTTGTTGGTAAATTTTTCACTGGTTGTGTATAAAATCTTATCAGTTTTTTCTGAGGCAGCATTACCAATAGCCTGTAAAAGGTGAGTTTTACCAAGACCAACACCACCATATATAAAAAGAGGATTATATACATCCCCTAATTTTCTTATAACCGCCTGACAAGCAGCATAAGCTAGTTCATTGCTTTTACCAACAACAAAATTTTCAAATATGTATTTAGAGTTTAGTCCATACCTGTTAATATTACTGGTTGATCTAAGTGTTTTATTTGTATTTATATTTGTTTTAGTGGACTCCACCTCATTTTTATTATCAGTCTCCACTTTTGTAGTGTTGGTCATGACTAGTTCTTCTGAATCTTTTCTTAACTCAACCTTATAAATAATATCATTTATTTTTTGACCACTAACATTTTCTAATGCTTTTAAAACCCTTTTATGATACTTGTTTTCAATCCACCTTTTAACAAAACTATTAGGAACACAAATAATTACCCTTCCAGCCTCAAAGGAAGACACAAAAGTATCTTTGAACCAAGTAATAAAATTAGCCCTTGATAGAGTAATTTCAATTTCTCCTAGTACCGCTTGCCAAACCCTGTTTTTATCCATAGGAGTATATAAGTTAATTTATGTTTTTATTATATTAGAGTTTTAAATATAACTCAATAAGGAAGCTGTTTATAATATGTTAATAGTTAGTTGATAATTTTGCAAGTTTAATCTCTTAAGCGGTTGACCTTTTTTAGTTTCAATGATAATATGTTTTTACATAGCCAGTAATATGGTTATATTTTTATTAAAGATTGTAAATGTATGCCAAAAAGAACATATCAGCCAAATAAACGTAGAGCCAGTAAAAAACATGGTTTTATGAAAAGAATGGCCAACAGTGTAGGAAGAAGAATACTAAAGAATAGAAGAGATAAAGGAAGAAAAGTTTTATCTAAATAAAACTTTTTCTTTTTTATATGTTAAAAAAAAATCATTCAATTAGAAAGCAAACAGAAATTCAAGAAATTTTTAAGTTGGGGAAAACCTATAAAAATAACAGTTTGTTGGCTAAAGTTAAGGATAATAATTTAAATAAATACAGAATGACAGTTATTGTAAGTTCAAAGGTTTGTTCAAAAGCTGTTGATAGAAATAAGATTAAAAGACAGATAAAGTATTTCTTCCTAAAAGAGATTAAAAATAAAGAGCAGAATAAAGATTTTATATTTGTGGCTTTACCAGGAATTAAAAGTTTAAGCACTCAAGATTTAAAATTAAGTGTTAAAAAAATTATAAGCCTAGTATGAAATATATAAGTTATTACTTTAAAAAACTATTAATTAGTATTATAAAGGTTTATCAAAAAACCCTTTCCTTTGACCATAGTCCTTTTAAGGTTTTTTATCCACACGGTTTTTGTAGGTTTAATCCTACTTGTTCACAGTACAGTATAGAAGCTATTGATAAGTATGGTCCAATAAGAGGTAGTCTTAAGGCTGCTTGGAGGATTTTAAGGTGTAACCCCTTTAATAAAGGGGGAAATGACCCCCTAAAATAAGATAATTTTAAACTAACAACATGATTCAATTATTTAACCAATTTTTTTACGAACCAATTTTTAATTTAGTTATTTGGCTTTATAACACCATTCCTGGGGATAACCTTGGTTTAGCAATAATAGCCCTAACTATTATTATTAAATTGATTTTATTACCTTTATCACAGAAATCAATTAAATCACAAAAAGCATTACAGGAAATACAACCTAAAATTGATGAATTAAAAAAGAAATACAAAGACAATAAGGAGGAAATGGGCAAGGCTATGATGAATTTATATAAGAAGCATAAGGTGAATCCTTTTTCATCATGTTTACCACTTTTAATTCAATTACCCTTTTTACTAGCAGTTTTTAGAGTTTTTAGAGATGGTATAGAAAACAACCTATCATTAATATACCCCTTTATAGAAACCCCAGAAACAATTAATAATATGTGGTTGGGTATTAACTTAGCCGAAAGAAGTATTCCTTTAGCAATTTTAGCTGGTGCAGCTCAGTTTTGGCAAGCCAAAATGATGATGGCTAAAAAACCTGAAATAAAGACAAAGGGCAGTAAAGATGAAAATATGGCTGCTATTATGAGTAAGCAGATGCTATATTTTATGCCTGTAATTACAGTTTTTATTGGTTTAACTTTGCCAGGTGGTTTAACTCTGTATTGGTTTTTAATAACTTTACTCACAGCTTTACAACAGGTGTTTATATTTAAGCACAAACAAAACAAAAAAGAAAAAGATCTAGTGATTGAAGGTGAAGTTAAGGAGTTTGAAAGTAAAAAAGATAAGCTAGAAAAATAAAAAAAAGCAAATAAAAAAACTAGGTAAGCCTAGTTTTTTTGTATAGAAATTAACTAATATTAGAGAAAAACTCTTTTTTTACCAACAATTAAATTTATCTCTTTATCGCTCATGCTTAATGAGCAGGGCAGGTCGATTTGTGTGGAATTGTCTAGAGTAATATAGTTTTTATCAGCGCTAGACAGCTCAATTTTTTTAACTGGAATAAAGCTGTGACCCTTATTGTTTATATAAATATGTAAATAATTGTCTCTAGGGTCAATTTTTTTTGGAAGTAGCTTAGAAATATTGTATGAGGGCATGTTGATAACATAAATAGAGCTTTTATCATTGCTTTCAACACTATAGCTATCCTCGATCTTTATTGAAACATTTTTTGCTAAAATCTCAGCTTGAGAAAGAAAAAAGTAATCATTAGCTTTAGCCACCTTAATATTTTCAGTTCTTCTTGCCAGTAAGATGTTACAAGCATCTGTATAAGATTTAATACCCAAACTTAAGCCAACTTGAGTGTTTTCTACTGGAATAAAGGCGAGAAAAAGGTCTTTTAAAAAAAATAAAACCTCTTTTGCCAATAAGGTTTTTAAAACTTTATTAAAACTGCCATCATTTCCTACAACAACCAAAGTTCGAGCGCCCCTTTTGATTTCACCCCAAATGGCACTTTCTACGTTTTTTAAGTTGCTAAGTCTAATGATTTTCCCAGTTAAGCCCAGGTCAGTTATACGAGTCTCAATTCTGTTGACAGTTTTAGTGTACTTATTTTTTTCAAGAAAATCATCATATATATAAAGATGCATATATTATTATTTGCTATTATTTTTGTCAAGATTTTCCTTTTTATCTTCTTTTTTAGCCTTTTCTTCATTAAGATCGTGCATAGCAAAGTTCCCATTAATTTTAGCTCCTTGACTTATAGATATTTCAGCACAAACAACATCACCCTTAACTGAAGCTGTTTTACCAAGTGAAAGGGCTTTATCTATGTTTATATTACCATCCACAGAACCATTAATAACCGCTTCATTTGCTTTAATATTAGCTTTTACCTTAGCTTTTTCTCCTATTAAAAGACTAGAGTCAGTTTTTATTGATCCCTCTAAAGAGCCCTCAATAATAATATTTCCTTTACCATGAAAGTTTCCTTTTACCTTAATTGCAGGACCAATCACAGTTTCCGCGTCTTTAATGTTTTCAAAAGACTTATCTTTGTTGCCAAACATAAATTTTATTTTAAAGTATTTATTTAATATATATATTATAGTTAATTAAAACTAGAATGTCAAAAAAAGCTTGATTATTAAAGCGATATAAGTTATATTAAATATGATTTAGTTTCCATAGTTTAATGGATAAAACAAGAACCTCCTAAGTTCTAGATCCAGGTTCGACTCCTGGTGGAAACACAAGAAATAAAGAAAGGTAAATTAATAATTAAATTTAAGGAATTTTTTTATAAAATATGACTTTAGTCCAGAAAAACCTGGACTAAACTCTAAATTATTTATAAAGAAAAGATAAAATATACAAAAAGAGGTCTTAATAATTAAAGATTAATGTAAACACTAGTTTGAAACAATAGTTATCTACATTTTATCAATAGGTAAAAGAAGTGATATTAAAAGTTGAGACTGATCTATAAAATATAATTTAAATTTTATATCTAAATAAAGAGGGTGTGTTTATAAATAATACCTACTATTTGAAGGAAAAAAGCCTGTATGAGGCTTGTATGGCCTTATTTCATGCCTTGACCACTGTCTTATTAATATATATAATTATATATAGTTCTTCAAAGAACTCTTTTTATTTGGGCCCATAGCTCAGTTGGTTAGAGCGCTTGCATGGCATGCAAGAGGTCGCTGGTTCGAATCCAGTTGGGTCCACAAAATTAATAAGGTTTTAGTTAGTGTAAACAGTCTAGAAATTAAAAGATTTATATAATAGTTAATAATTATTTAATAAAGTTCTTTAAAGAACACTAAATAAAGAAATTAATCTTTTAAATAAAAAACAGACTTAAGTTATCAAAAAGGGACTTTAGTCCAGGTTTTCCTAGACTAAAGTATACTATTACTAATACTTTAGTCCAGGTTTCTCTGGACTAAAGTATTTTACTGTTTTCACTGAAATTAATAAAATACTCATAAATTATCATGTGTTTATACATAATTTGCAAATTATTAAAATTGAGAATATAATTAAAATAATATAATAATAATTAAATACTTAATAATATGTATGATACTATAATTATTGGTGCAGGCCCTGCTGGTATGACAGCAGCCATTTTTGCTTCAAGAAGAGAAATGAAAACCCTAGTTATTGGCAAGGAAATGGGTGGACAGTTAGTTTGGGCTTCAGAAATTGAAAATTATCCTGGATTTAAAACTATTAACGCCTTTGAGCTTATTCAAAAAATGCAGGAACAGGTTAGTTCATTAGGTGTTGAAATAAAAACTGCTGATGTAAAAAAGATTGAAAAACAAGATGATGGCAGTTTTAAGGTTTTTACAAACAAAGACATGTATGAAGCAAGAACAGTGATAATAGCAATCGGCCTTTCTCCGCGAAGATTAGCTATAAAAGGCGAAGAGGGCTTTAGTGGAAAAGGTGTGTCTTACTGTGCTAATTGTGATGGACCTTTTTATAAAGACAAGATTGTTAGTGTTATTGGTGGCGGAAACTCTGCTTTAGATGCTGCAGAAATATTGTCTAAAATTGCTAAAAAAGTTTATTTAGTTCACAGAAGAGATGAGTTTAGAGCTTTTGAAGCTCTGGTTAACGAGGTAAAAGAAAGAGAAAATATTGAAGTTGTGTTGGATTCTGCTCCAAAAGAGTTTCTCGGAAAGGAAAAACTAGAAAGAATGGTGCTTGAAAACCTAAAAACCAATGAAATTAGAGAAATTGATATAGATGGAGCTTTTGTGGAAATAGGAAGGATTGCACACACTGATCTTTTAGAGGGTCTGATTGATAGAAATGAAAAAAAAGAATTAGTAGTAGATGATTTAACTCAAACAAGAACTGAGGGGTTGTTTGCTTGTGGAGATGTGACACAGGTTAAATATAAACAAATTCCAATTGCAATGGGTCAAGCGACAATTTCTGCCCTTAGTGCTTATCAATACCTACAAACTATAGATGCAGAAAAAAATAATAGCTAAACATCGCATAGTTAATAGATAAAGGCTTCTTATAGTAGGAAGTCTTTTTTGTTTTTAATTTTGTAAAGTGATATAATATAAAAAGAATTAGTTGTAAAAAGTAAAGAATAAAAAATATGAGCAAAGATAAAAAGGTTCACTTAATAGCTATAAACATGGGTTATGGCCATCAAAGAGCAGCTTATCCACTTATTGATATTAGCACTGAGGGTATAGTTAGTGTTAATGATTATGAAGGTATTGATCCAAAAGAAAAGAAATCTTGGCATAAAGGGAGAAAATGGTATGAAATTATTTCTTATTTTAAGAAAGTGCCACTACTTGGCCCTTTGGTTTTTAATGTAATGGATTATTTTCAAAGAATAGCACCATTTTATCCTAAAAGAGACCTATCTAAACCCTCTGCGCAACAAAGATATTTTTATAAAAAAGTTAAAGCAGGCACGGGTAGAAAGTTAATAAATCGTCTAAATGAAAATCCACTTCCCTTTGTTACTACTTTTTTTGTGCCCGCTTACTTTGCTGAGCATTATAATTATAAAGGAGAAATATATTGTATTATTTGTGATGCTGATATTTCTAGGGCGTGGGCTCCACTTAAACCTAAAACATCAACAGTAAAATATTTAGCCCCCAATAAAAGGGTTAAAGAAAGGTTAAAACTTTATGGCGTGAGAGATAAAAACATACATATCTCTGGCTTCCCTCTTCCTAAAGAAAATATTGGTGGAAGATCTAAAAATACCTTAAAAAGTGATTTAAGGAAAAGGCTTTGTATGCTAGATCCTAAGGGTGTTTATAGAAAAAAATATTCTAAGCTAATAAGTGAATATCTAGGACCCCTTGAAAACATAAAGAAACCTGAAAGACCTTTAACTATTACTTTTGCTGTTGGGGGTGCGGGCGCTCAAAGAGAAATGGGCGTAAATATTGTAAAAAATTTAAAGAATAAAATTAGCAGTGGAGAGCTTATGGTAAACCTGGTAGCAGGAAGTAGAGATGATGTTTATAAGTGCTTCTCTAAAGCTTTAAATGAGATCGGATTGCTAGACTCTGAAAATGTTAAAATAATATATCATAAAGATAAGGTTAAATATTTTTCACTTTTTAATAAAATCTTAAGAGATACTGATGTTTTATGGACAAAGCCATCAGAGTTAACCTTTTATAGCGGCCTTGGTATTCCTATTTTAATGTCTAGCCCTATAGGTTCACAAGAGCATTATAACAGAGAGTGGTTAATTGCTATTGGCGCAGGAATTGATAGCAAAAAGGTAGCACATGTTAATGAGTGGCTCTTTGATTGGTTGGATTCTGGTTGGTTGGCTGAGGCAGCTATGCAGGGATACTTAGATGCACCTAATTTAGGAACCTATAATATAGAAGATATAGTTTTAAAAAACAAAACAAAGGAAATTGATGATGTTCACTTATTATAATTATATAAAATAAAAAAATTATGACCTGGTTGTCGATAGCTATAATAGCGTATTTTTTGCTAGCTTTAGTTAATATTTTAGATAAATTTTTACTAGAAAACGTTGTTAATAGTAGTAGAGCTTATACTTTTTTGGTGGGTGTTTTAGGGATGGCTGTTTTTATTCTGGCTCCCTGGTTTTTAAAGTGGCCTGGCTTAAACCTATTCTTTTTTAACATTTTAGTAGGTGCTTTGTTTCCTTTAGCTTTATTGTTTTTTTATGCTGCCTTAAAAAAAGGAGAGGCATCAAAAACATTACTTTTGATAGGTGGAGCAGTTCCTGTTTTTACCCTTATATTTTCTTTAATACTTTTAAATGACAGTTTTAACTCTAGACAATGGTTGGCTCTTAGCTCTTTACTGTTGGGAACAATAATTATTTCATGGTTGCCAGAAAAGCAAAATTTTTGGTATAAAGCCTTAGAGGTTTTAGATGCAAACAGAAAAAGGGCTTATAAAGGGCTAATATTAGCTACTTTAGCTGGCATCTTCTTTTCTTTATTTTTTATTGGTTCTAAAGAAGCCTTTAATAACCAAGAGTTTTTAAGTGCTTTTATTTGGATAAGAGGTGGAAGTTTTGTTTTTGTTTTACTTCTCTTGTTTCATTTAAGATCAAGAAAAGAAATACTTAAAAATATTAAAGTTTTAAATTCAAAAAAGGGTTCACTTTTTATTGCTAATCAGGGTTTAGCGGCAGGAGGTTTTTTGATGCAAAATTATGCTATAAGTCTAACTTCAGTAGCTCTTGTTAATGCCTTGCAGGGGGTTCAATATGTATTTATTATTATAATAGGTGTAGTAGCAACTTTATTTTATCCTAAATTTTTAACTGAAAATATTTCCAAACCAATAATTATACAGAAAATCATTGCTGTTATATTGATTGCTTTTGGTCTTTATCTTATTGCCTATGCGTAAAAATATTAATATGAAAATAATTTTAGTTTTAATAATTATTTTATTAGGTTCAATATATATATATTTTGCAAAAACAAGCAAATATCATCCTAAAAATCCCAATTTAACGGCTGATAATAGCTTTTTTGGTGTTACTTATTCAGATAAGTTTGCTAAAGAGTTAAACCTTAATGCTATAAAGGCGCACAAAGACATTGTTAACGAGCTTAAGGTAAAATATATTAGATTACCAATATATTGGGATCAGGTTGAGAAGGAAGAAGGAAGGTTTGATTTTTCTCAATATGATCAAATACTTCAAGATGGGGCAAAAAACAATGTTCAATACATTTTGAGCGTTGGTTATAGATTACCAAGGTGGCCAGAATGTCATTTTCCTAAGTGGATGAGTGAAGAGGATATAGAAAACAAGGATGATAAGGTTTTAGAGTATCTTAAAAAAACAATTAATCATTTTAAAGATTATGACAATGTTTTATATTGGCAAGTTGAGAATGAACCATTTTTAAATAGTTTCGGCATTTGTCCAAAACACGATGAAAACTTATTATTAAAAGAAGTTGACTTGGTAAGAAGCTTGGATGATAGAAAAATTATCATTTCTTCTTCAGGAGAAATTGGAGGCTGGAGTAAGGAGAATAAAATTTCAGATATATTTGCCACAACCTTGTATAGAGTAGTTTATAACCCCATCTTTGGATACTTTAGGTACCCTCTACCTCCCTGGTTCTACAACGCCAAAGCTAAAGCTAACGGAGTTAATGCAAGTGAGAGCCTTTTAATTGAATTACAGGCAGAGCCTTGGATTAAAAATGGAACCTTAGCTGATGCTAATGCTGATGAATATAATAAGTCATTTAGTATAAATCAGTTCAAAGCTAACATTGATTATGCCACTAGAACTAATTTCAAACAAGTATATTTTTGGGGTGTAGAATGGTGGTACTTACAAAAGCTACAAGGAAATAATGAATATTATAATCTTGCTAAAGAAATATTTAAAAATTAATTATGAACTTATCCATTGTTATTCCCACCTTAAATGAGGAAAAGTATATATTAGACTTAATCAGCTCTATTAAAGAGCAAAACTATAATGATTATGAAATTATTGTGTCAGATGGTAATTCTGAAGATAATACTATTAAAATAGCTAAAAATAATAATTGTAGAGTAATTATTAGTGAAAAAAGGCACCCATCTCATCAAAGAAATCAAGGAGCAAAAATAGCTAAAGGTAAGTTTATATTATTTTTAGATGCAGACACTAGATTACCCAAAATGTTTCTAAGGAACGTTATTAATGAATTTGAGAATAGACAACTTCTTGGTGGAGGATTTTATATAAAAATAGAAAAAAGAAAATTTAAGTATATAGTTTTAAGTAAAGTGTTAAATACCATATTTAAAGTATCACAAAAAATATTACCCAGTAATATTGGTATAGCTATTATAGTTCAAAAACAGATTCATAATAAAATTAACGGTTTTGATGAAACTATTTATATTGGAGAGGACTATGATTATAGTAAAAAGGTTTTTAAGAAAGGAAAATTTAGAATGTTAAAATCATCTTATATAAAATATTCTCCTCGCAGACTAGAAAAAGAGGGTTTTTGGACAGTTATTTTTAAATGGCTAAAGGCGGCTTTGTACTTTCTTTTTGTTGGTCCAATTAGAAAAAAGATTGTTAAATATGATTTTGGAAAATATTAGAAAAAATAAAAATAACTATAAAAAAAGACCCCTATTAAAAAGGTCTTTAACATTTTTTATTTCAGTCTTCATAATAATCAAATAAAATATTATAAAGAAGGAGGCCTCCAGTAATGACAAGCATACAGGTTAATTCAATTACTACAATTAATCCTGTATTAACAATAATCATCTTTATTGTTTTAACTTCTGCATCTCCCCATAAGAAAATTCCAAGAGCTGAAACTAACAAGGCAAACGCAAATAACAATCCTATAAATACATATACAATCTTATCCATAATTAATTTAAAAGTCTTTTATTTTTATGTCTAACCCAAGCCATGAATGCTGTAAAAGCAAAAAAAGCAATTACACAAGCACCTATAACAATTAACTCTGCTATTTTATAAAGACAACATTCAGTTAAATACATTTTTACCTCCTTTTTTATTTTTTTATTTTAACCCCAGCATACAAACAAGTGTAGCTATATATGGATGCATTAAAAAGCATTATGCCTCGCGCTTTTGTTTCGGGCGTAGGATAATAACCCTGGTATTTTGTGTCGACCCCAAAGATAAGCACAGGAAACTGCACACTATTAGCTCCATATAAGATTTGTGACCCCAAAGCAAACACTGCAAACTCATGTTGTAAATTAGGATATTTTTTACCTAAAGCTATTAGTTCGTATAAATTAGCTAAGTTAAATCCACTTTTTACAATATCTTTCGCTGCTTTTTTTGTTGAAACAGGTTTTTTATAATGAAATAATTTCATTATAATTCTTTCCTTGTTTGGTTTATAGAAAGGCGGTGAAAAATTGGAAGTATTAATTTTTTCATCTGACCAACTATACGCTCTAGGTGTAATTACCTTCTTTAAATTATAAGAATAATTAACTGTCAACAAAAGTTCTTTTCCAATAAGTTCTTGATTTTTCATATTATTTTTTTTCATTCATCAAACAACAAATAAAGTGTAAGTCTTACTAATAGTAAAAAAGCAATAAATGCAATAATTCCAATTAGGATGCTAGCTCCTACTGGATCGCGGGAAAACCATTCAGTTAAATTCATTTTTACCTCCTTTTATTAAGTTTTTAAATAACAATTTAATTATGTTAATTTACTATATATAAATTATAATGTCTAATATGTCGACAAAAATTAAAATAGTTGTATTTAATTTAATATTTATATATACTTAAGATAGAAATAATGTTGACTAAAAAATAGACAAATATGAATAAAAATCAATTAATTAAAACTCTTTCAAGTCTTGGTTTAAACGATAATGAGGCTTTTGTTTATATTGCGGGGCTCACTTTAGGTCCTAGCACAATTCTAAAGTTATCCAGGGAAGCTGGCGTTAAAAGAACCACTGTATATTCAGTAGTTGAATCTTTAAAACAAAAAGGGTTAATGTTCATTGAACAAAAAGGTTGGAAACAATATTATGTTTCAGAAAATCCAAAGAAATTAAAAAATATTATTGAAAAGAAAAAAAACAAATTAAAAGAAAGCTTGCCTGGACTTTTATCATTATATAATATGCACGGCCATGATTCTTTGATTAAATATTATGAAGGTTTAGAGTCAGTAAAATCAGCTTATGAGGACATGCTTAAAGATGTAAAAGCACATGAAGATTATTGTATTTTATCAGATGCTAATAAATGGTTTGATTTAGATAGAAAATATTTTATGAACTTTACTAAAAAAAGAGCTAAACTTAATATTAATATAAAAATATTATTACAAAACAACAAAGAGGCTAAGAAGTATATTGAAAGACAACATGAGTTTAATTCACAAGTTAAATTATTACCAAAAGAAGTAGATTTGAAAACTAACTTAGTTTTTATACCTAAAAGAGCTATAATTCATCAATTAGTTCCACCTATTATAGCTGTATCTGTTGAGAATCCAAATATAATACAGATGTATAAGGAAATGTTTGAAGTTATGTGGAAATCAATAAAAAAATAACCCCATCTAAAAAGGTTATTTTTGCTTGGAGCTCCAAAGTGGAGGTTAGTTAAACCTATTTTAGAATGAAACCATTAGAACAGATAAAAATATATATAAAAAACTCTCTACTATAAAGTATTCCAATAGTAATAGCTATAATAAAAAAAATTAAACTTATTTTTAATCAATAATTTAATCACAAATAAATTAAATCTACTAAAAACAGGGCTTAAATGGCCCTGTATTTTTTTATTTTTTATATGAACTAAAAAAAACTGTTTTAATAGTCAAAAAAACAGTTACAACTATCAGAAAGATAAAAACTAGCCATTCAGTAACTGTTAAATCCGCTGCATTTATTTTTTCTAAATTATTTAACCACATAGAACCAGTTAAAAAAATCATAAAAATGCTAGCAACGATACTGTAAATAAATACATTATGTCTTTTCATAATAAATTATTTTAATGAACAATTCAGTGAATTATATAATATTATTATAACAACTCGTTAAAGTTAAGATAATGTCCTAAATAAACGACAGCTAAACTTTTCGTTTTTACCTAACAAAAAACAACATTTTTCGAAGTTGTCTTTGTGTCTTTGAGCGGGTAGGGGGAATCGAACCCCCATCTTCAGCTTGGAAGGCTGACATAATGAAACCATTATACGATACCCGCGATATTTAATATACTAACTAAATTAACTATTTTGGTCAATAGTCTTATTTTCCTGCTTATTTACCCTAAATGAGTAAATAAATAAATATATTGAAACAATAATAATAATTATACTGATTATTTGTGGCCAGCGCATTAATCCTAAAACTAAAGTTGGATCCAGTCTTAAGAACTCTAATGAAAATCTTAATATTGAATATAGAAATAAATAAAGAGCAGTTATTTTAATAAAGATTGCAGTGCTAAACCTTTTTTTATTTATTACATATAAATGAATAGAAAATAGTATTATAAAAATAAATAAATTACCTATAGACTCATATAAAAAAGTGGGATGAAAGTATTGGTCAGAAATATAAGCAATTGGTCTATTAATAATATTTATTGGTATAGCCCAAGGAGCACTGCTGGGTAAACCAAATAGTTCTTGATTAAAGTAATTTCCCCACCTACCAATAAATTGACCCAAGGCTAAACCTGGAGTAATAATTGCTGTTAATTTCCAAAAAGTTTGGTTGTGTTTTTCATTTAATATTTTGGCTGTTTTCTTTGTAAATAAATAGAGGGTAATTAAACCTGCGATAATTGCACCATGAATAGCAAGGCCTCCTTGCCACAGTTTAAATATAGCTAAAGGGTTGTTTTGATAATAAGTGAAGTCAATTATTAACTCATATAATCTAGCGCCAATAATTCCAAACAGTATCAACCAGAAAGCTAAGTCAATGATAATATTACTTTCAATTTTATATTTCTTTGCTAGATAGATAATAAATAAAAGGCCAGCTAGTATTGCTGACATCATAAAAAAACCATACCAGTAAATTGTAACCGGACCTATAGTTGCTAGTATTGCTTCAGGTTGAAATGTGTGAAGAAATTTTATCATAAATTGGTGCGGACGGAGAGACTTGAACTCTCACGGGTTGCCCCACTTGGTCCTAAGCCAAGCGCGTCTACCAATTCCGCCACGTCCGCAATATTGATATTGTTATTCAAATTTGTGTTTTTGTCAACAATTTTATTATAGCAGAAAATATGTTATATTTATATTAGTTTAATAATATTTTAAAATATATCATTATGGCAAAGAAAAAATTTATTAAGTTCTTTGATGAGCTTGGCATTAAAGACGTTCCCGAGGTAGGGGGTAAAAATGCATCCTTAGGAGAAATGTATCGTAAACTAACAAAAAAAGGAATTAATGTGCCAGGGGGTTTTGCTACAACTGCATGGTCTTATAGATACTTTATAGAACAAACTGGTTTAGATGTAAAAATAAGAGAAATTTTAGAAGACCTGAATGCTCACGATGTTGAAGAACTAATGAGAAAAGGCGCACAAGTTAGAAAAGCTATACTTAGTAAAGATTTACCTAAAGAGTTTGAAGTAGCGATTTCTAAAGCCTATAAAAGATTATCTAAAGAGAATAAAGCCACAAACCTAGATGTCGCTGTTAGATCTTCAGCTACAGCCGAGGATTTGCCTGACGCCTCATTTGCAGGACAACAGGAGACCTTTTTAAATATTAGAGGAGAGAAAGAATTGCTAGTAGCAGTAAAAAAGTGTATTGCTTCATTATTTACCAATAGAGCTATTTCTTATAGAGTAGATAAAGGATTTAATCATTTTGACATTGCTTTATCTGTAGGAGTACAAAAAATGGTGCGTTCAGATTTAGCCGCTTCAGGGGTTATGTTCACTATTGATACTGAGTCAGGTTTTCAAAATGCAGTACTTATTAACTCTATTTATGGTTTAGGCGAAAATATTGTGCAAGGAAAAGTTAATCCTGATGAATATTATGTTTTTAAACCAACAGGAGCTATTATTTCTAAATCAATTGGAAAGAAAGCTCTAAGAATGATTTATAATACTAAAGGAAAAAAGACAGTAAAAGATATTAAGGTGCCAATTAAAAAGCAGGAAAAAGCCTCTATAAGCGATGAGCAAGTAAAAACCCTAGCTAAGTGGGGAATGATGATTGAGAAGCATTATGGACACCCTATGGACATTGAGTGGGGTTTAGATGGTAAGGATAAGAAATTATACATTCTACAAGCTAGACCTGAAACTGTTCAAAGTGTTAAAGATGTTAATTTTTTAGAAAGTTATAGATTAAAAGAAAAAGGAGAGGTGGTAATTAAGGGACAAAGTGTTGGTAATAGAATTGGCGCTGGAGTAGCTAATAGGATAATGGATATAAAAGATATAAAAGATTTTAAACCGGGACAAGTTTTAGTAACTGACATGACAGATCCTGACTGGGAACCAATTATGAAAATAGCTTCTGCTATTGTTACTGATAAAGGTGGTAGAACTTGTCATGCTGCTATTGTTTCTAGAGAACTTGGAATCCCTTGTATTGTAGGAACTGAAAGTGGCTCTAAAGACGTAAAACCGGGCAAGGAATATACAGTTAGTTGTGCTGAAGGTGAGGTTGGTATGGTTTATGATGGTAAGCTTAAATATGAGGTTGATAAAACCAATATTAAAGCTTTAAAACGTCCTAAAACTAAAATGATGATGAATATTGGTGAGCCAGACTTTGCTTTTTTGAATTCCTTTATTCCTAATGATGGCGTTGGTTTAGCTAGATTGGAATTTATAATCAGTAATCATATTAAAATTCATCCTTTAGCACTGGTTAACTATAATAAACTAAAAGATAAACAACTAAAGAAAAAAATAGATAAGTTAACGGTTGAATATAAAGATAAGAAAAAGTTTTTTGTAGATGAATTAGCTGAAGGTATAGGTATGATTACAGCCGCTTTTTATCCTAAAGATGTAATTGTTAGACTTTCTGACTTTAAAACTAACGAATATGCTAATTTAATTGGTGGAGAGGATTATGAGCCTAAAGAATCTAATCCGATGATTGGCTGGAGGGGTGCGTCCAGATATTACTCTAAAGAGTTTTTACCTGCTTTTAAGTTAGAATTAGAAGCGCTGAAAAAAGTTAGAAATACAATGGGACTTAAAAATTTAAAAGTAATGGTTCCATTTTGTAGAACGATAGAAGAAGGTAAAAAGGTTTTAGAAATTATGGAAAAAAATGGTCTAAAGCAAGGCAAGGATGGTCTTGAAGTCTATGTAATGGCAGAAATTCCTTCTAATATTATTTTAGCTGATGAATTTGCTAAAATTTTCGACGGTTTCTCTATTGGTTCTAATGACTTAACTCAATTAACATTAGGAATTGATAGGGATGCAGGAGGAACACTCGATGTTGCTGGAGTTTCTAATGAGAAAAATGAAGCCGTGATGAGATCTTTATCTACTTTAATTGCAGCTGCTAAAGAACATAAAAAGAAAGTAGGAATCTGTGGGCAAGCACCAAGTGATTTTCCTGAAATAGTTAAATTCTTAGTTCAAGAAGGAATTGACTCCATTTCTTTAATTTCTGACACAGTAATTAAAACTACCATGACTGTTAATAAGAAAGAAGAGGAGATGAAAAAGAAAAAAGGAAAGAGTATAATAAATAAACTTGGTATTTTCTAAAGAAATATAAGAAATTATATATAAAACAAAAACAGCTTTTTAATAAGCTGTTTTTGTTTATTCAGGTAATTTTAATTTAATTTTATCTTAAAACCTCGATCTTCAATCTTTTAAGTCCAAATTTTCTAGCCTCTTTATATTCATTTTTTTTCATGGCTATATCTACACGATAATGGTAACGACTATTCATTCTGTCTGTAACCACGCATTGACCAAAACCTTCTACATTTAGTCTAGTTCCTAAAGGCACAAAATTAGCTGCACAGCGTTTATAGCCCTTTTCTAGAGCCATACAGATGTCCTCGCCATTAGCAGATACACAAGGATCTCCCCAGCATTGATTAACATCACCTGTGTTATAAGCGGTAACTGGCATAGTCATGCTATATACCACCTCATAAGATTTGTTAGGGTTTATAGGTAGCTTACCAATAAATATAGGTGCTTCTTCTTTTTGAATTCTTGGCAAAAATACATCTAGATGAGCTTTTGGTTCATCCTTAGCTAAGATAGGTGCTGGAAAAAACAAAAAGTTAAAAACAAAACTAGTCATTGTCCATGACACTATTAGTTTCTTCACATCTACTAATTTCATATTCATATATTTTCTTAATTAAAAAACCCCTACAATATATAGATATAAGCAGGGATTTTAAAGTTTCCTCTTTTTATAGCATACTTAAAAAAAGATGTCAAGCTTTTTAGGCTCTTGTAGGCCTTGACAATATATAATATTAATGATATACTGAAATATAAAATAAAGAGTATAGTATAAACCAAAAAAATAGTAGTCATGAAAAATTTATTTTATTTGTTCGTTACAATTTCAATAGCACTTATTTTCTCTTCATGTTCAACCTATGAATATCAGTTAGGTAGCATGAGTATCGAGGATCAAGAAAGAAAAGTTGCCTTGTTTAACAAACAAGAAAAAAAACAACTGCAAATGGAAAAAATGCAGTCGCGTCAAAAAACCGATAATCAGGACGATCTTTTAAGTCAGGCAGATAAAAATAGCCTGCTTAGAATAAAAGAAAGTCGCATTGAGGTTTTGGAGGAGATGGCTCAACAGGATCAAAAAAGAAGTATCCGAGTTAAATCTCATGACGGTTATGAGGCTGCTTACTTTTATCAAGCAGTTAATGCCGGTAGTGTTGACAGGAATGCAAAAGAAAGTTCGCAGATGAACCTTTTGCTGATGAATAAGACCCGGAAAAGAACTTCATACAGGTCTACTGATCCTTATTCTGTGGATGCCAAGATTTATTTGGTTAAACCCAAAGAAGCAAAGCCAGGCTTTTCAATTAGAGAAGCTAAAATTATTAGGCAGGTAGCTACAGTAAGGCTCGAGGCGGAAGGTAAAAAAGTTTTAGAGTTGCCTAGTGGATTTTATGTTATAGATTTTATTTATGAAGGAAAATCTGTATGGCAATCAAGAGTCTCAATGTTATCGGAACACAAGGTTCTGGTTTCATCAGAGGATTTAAGAGGTACAAATTATACCTCACAGGACATAGACAACTTTGCCTATGTTAATCTGTAAAAAACAAAAAGCCCCTTTTAAAAAAAGAAAGGGGCTTATTTTTTTATACTCTTAAAAATAATTTAATCACCACCACCACCAGTGACTCCACCACTACCAGTTCCTGCTGACATTGGCAAATATGTGAATACAAACCAAGTAACAGCGTAAGCAGATAATATAATTACCAAGCCTATTATAGCATTAGATATATTCTTTTTAGCTTTTGTAATTTGTTCTTCATTTCCACCTGCTGTCATCCATTGGTAGCCAGCTATAATTATTAACACTATAAATATAACAGCTAAAAGACTTAAGGCAATAAAGATAACTCTAGCAACAATATCAGAAACACC
Source organism: uncultured Gammaproteobacteria bacterium (assembly GCA_964473565.1). Lineage (GTDB taxonomy): Bacteria > Patescibacteriota > Patescibacteriia > Patescibacteriales > UBA12465 > JAIPJO01. The sequence continues at coordinate 16,059 of CAYYPI010000001.1, read as the reverse complement.
CACAGAACCAGAAACTTCAGTATAGCCACTGTTATTTCTAAAGGCTTCTGTTTGATTTTTTACTTCCTCAGTATTTTGCAAAGCAGGAGCCTGAGAAAGAGCTATGTTGCTGCTTGCAAGAAAAAGACTTATAAGTATAACAGATATAATTTGTATTCTTTTAAATAGTTTCATATATATAATTAGAATAATAATTGTGATGATATTAATTCCCAAATAGCATAAGCACCTACAACCACTAACAATCCTATTAAGGAGGATTTTATAGAATCTTTGGCCTTGCTAACTTTTTCTTGATTACCACCAGCTGTCATCCAATTGTACCCAGCTAGTATTATAAGTATTATAAATATAACCCCTAAAAAGCTAAGCAATACATTTACAGCCTGTCCAATAATCATTGATAAAGTCCACTGATCAGCTTCAACATAAGCTCCTTGATCTCCAGAGCCTACTGCTTCTAATCTATTCATAGGATTGTTATCACTTGCTTCTTGCGCAAAAACAAAATAGGGTAAAACCAAAAGTGAAAGCAACACAAAAAGGAAAAAGATTTGTTTTAGTAGGTTAATGTTTAATTTCATAAACTTATTGATTATATTCTAAAGTTGAATTAGTGTTAATAAGAAAACTAAATATGGCCACACTAATAGCGTAAGCTGCCAAAACAATTAATAAACCAATTATAGCGTTTTTTAATAAACCCTTGGCTTGATTAACCTCTTCTGGGTTTCCTTGAGCAGTCATCCATTTAAATCCAGCATATATAATTATTATCGTAAAAATAACACCTAAAAATGATAAAACAACATTTATGATAGTTTGTATTAAGGAATTAATATCATTAGTATCATTTTGAAAAAAACCAGCACCTTCGGCTGTTTGAGATAAAACACTGGAACTAGTTTCATTAAAAGCATCACTAACATCAGCTGACTTAACTGTTGAAAAGCTAAATATAGATATCATTATAATAAATATTGTTAAAGCGATTTTTTTCATTTAATTAATTTGTTAATGTTTGATTAGTCAAGACTCCAGTTACAAGCACAGTAATGGCATAGGCAGCTAATACTATAATTAAACCGATTATAGAGTTTTTTATAGTTTCTTTAGCATTATTAATTTTTTTAGTTTCTTTTTCTCCGCTAACATCAGAGCCAGCAGTCATCCATTGAATTCCTGCTTTTATTATTAGTATTAAAAAAATAACACCTAAAAATGATAAAATAGTGGTTATTACTTGAGAAATAGCGGTATTAATGGAATCTGAGTTTTTAAACAAAGTATTAGTAAATCCACCAGATTCACCGGTTTTATTTAAGCCGCTGCTTTCATCAAAATCATAACCTTGAGCCAGGCTTAATTTATTAGGTAAAAAAACTAATGTAGCTATTAAAATGTAAAATATTTTTTTTAGTCTCATTTTTTTTAATTTGTAAGAATATCTCCAATAAACGATGTTAGGGCATAAGAGGCGAAAACTACAATTAAACCAACAATAGCAGAGGTTATCATCTTCTTTGCTTTAGCTACTTGATCTGTATTACCACCAGCTGTCATCCACATAATACCACCGGTAATAGTAAGTATTAGGAAAATTACTCCTAGAAAAGATAAAACAGTTCCGATTATAGTACCAGTTTTAGTAGCTAGAAAACCAGAAGCTGCTCCTGGTCCGATGCCAATCTCATCAACACTTAAAGCCCCACTAATATTATTAGTCTCTTCATTTTGAGTGAGCTCGTTTAGTCCATAGCTATTATCTTGCTCACTTTGAGCCATTACAGCAAATACTGGTAATAGGATAAAAAGCATTAAGATGTATAAAAACTTTCTTTTCATAGTATTTTATTAATATCACTCCTATAAATACAAACATTTTATATTTATAGGAGTGATTCCTCCTTAAAAAAGAAGGAGGAATCATTTTCCAAAATCGATTCTAGAAACTAATAGTGAATATTACTAATTTCCAGTTGCGTTTACTAGTTGTTCTAAAATGAACGTAGCAATACCCCAAGCAGCTAAGACAATAATTAAACCAATAACACCTGATCCCATTAATTTTTTAGCCTCACTAACTTTTTCTTCATTACCTCCAGCAGTCATCCATTTGAAACCACCAACTAAGATGATACCAACAGCAATAATACCAAGGAATAGCATGGCTACATTAATAATTTGACCAACTGTTTCTCTAGGATCTTTATTTCCTAGTTCAATAGAATCTTCAACTTCGTTTGTTCCTACGTCTAAAGCATTAACTTGTGCAATGCCTAAAACTGGAACAAGAATCAAAGCTATCAAAGCAAATGATAGCAGATTTTTTACTAAAAATTTTTTCATAATTCACCACCTCTCTAGCTTAAAGTTTATTTTTATACTTTAATTTTACCATGATTTAAATCTAAAGACAAACAATTTTGTATATGATAAACTAAAATAAAAAGATATAAGAAAATTTAAGTAAAATATGAAAATAAAAAATACACTAATCACTTTATTACTTTTGGGCTTGTTAATTTTTTTGTTTTTTTTAAATAACAGTTTTAACTATTTAGATCCAGATTTAGGCTGGCACTTAAAGGCGGGTCAAGATATAATTCAAGATCAAAAAGTAAGCACAGATAACTATTATAATTACACTTTAAAAAATGCAGAGTGGGTAAACCATGAGTGGTTACTGGATGCCTTTTCTTATATTGTTTACAATAAGTTTGCTTATTTATCTTTAAGCGTACTATTTGCTTTTTTATCAACGCTTGTTTTTTATTTTTTATATCAGTTTTTAAGATTAAAATATAAGCAGATAAAAGATAAAGATAAGATTTCTTATAATCTTTCATTTTTTTTATACATAATCTTATCACTGTTTGGTACCATAGCTATTAGTCCTCACGTTGGTGTGAGAATGCAGGTTGTGGCATTAGTTTTTTTTGTTTTACTTTTAATTCTCTTAGAAGCTTACAATCAAAAGAAAAGATTTAAGCATATTATTTTAATACCACTTTTATTTTTGCTTTGGGCTAATATGCATGGCACTTTTGTCTTAGGACTGGGATTGATATTTGCTTTTTTAGGTATAAAGGTATTAGAAAGGATTTTATATTATTTTAAGGTAAAAAGAATAAACTACTTATATTTATGGTCAAATAAAAAGATATTTAATTTTTTTAATATAATCATACTTAGTATTTTGGCAACATTAATTAACCCTTATGGGTTTAGGCTGTATGATTTTTTAAGCGGTTATACTAACACCTTTTATTTAAAACATATTCAAGAATGGTTACCTCAATATATGTTGCCTATAAATGTGTGGCAGATAGCTTATTTAGCTATAAGTCTATCACTAGTCTTAGCTATATGGTTCTTGAAAAAACACAAAGATATTAAGTTTAATTTATGGGATGTTTTTCTTTTTATATTCTTTTTCTATTTTGCAATTAGTTCAAAAAGGCATTTCCCTTTATTCTTTGTTGCTGCAGCGCCAACAATAATTTATTTATTGAATAAATTACTTGTAGAGGATAAAAAAATGTTTACAATTTCTTATTTAAAGGAATATATAAGTATTAAATATATTAAGTATTTTATATTATTTATGTATATCCTTGTTATAGCTTCTCTCTTATCACAAATTAATTTTACCAATAATCCTTTTGCCAATTATTGTCATAAATTTCCTTGTGAAGCAGTGGAGTTCATAAAAAATAATAATGAGATTAAGCAAAAGAAAATCTTTAATAATTACGTTTGGGGCGGTTATTTGATATGGACTTTAAATGATAAAGAAATTTTCATTGATGGTCGCATGCCTCAACTTGAATATAAAAACCATACGATTTTAGAAGAATACTTTGAGTTTTTTAAAGAGGGTGAGGCCGAGACAAAATTGAATGAATACAATATAGAGGCTGTTTTAATGCCAAACAATCAGAAGGAAGCAGGAGCTACATGGTTTGAAAAAAAAGTGTTAAAATTAAATTATAAAGAAAGAAGTAATCATTTGTATAATTATTTAGAATCTAATAAAAATTGGGAAAAGGTTTTTATCAGCGATACAAGTATTATTTATATAAGATAATTTAAATATGGACATAGATATTTGCTTGCCAGCCTACAATGAACAGTTAATTCTTGAAACAAATACAAGTAAGATATTAAATTATTTAAATAGTTTAGAAGCTGATTTTAATTGGCATATATACATAGTAGTTAATGGCTCAAATGATGATAGCCTAAAAATTGCTAAAAAAATAAGTCAAAGAAATAATAAAGTCTCTTTTTTTGAGTTAAAAAAGGGTGGTAAAGGCAGAGCTATAAAATACTGCTGGCGAAAAAGTGAGGCAGATTATTTTATATATATGGATATTGATCTGGCAGTATCCCTTGAGTCTTTACCCCTTCTTATTAGATATTTAAAAGAAGGTGAAGATTTAGTTTGGGGTTCAAGACATTTAAATAAATCAAGAGTCAAAAGAAGTGTTTTTCGTTCTTTTAGCTCTCTAGCATATAACCTGTTTTCAAAAATGGTATTAGGACACAATTACTCTGATCTACAGTGTGGCTTTAAAGGAATTAATAATTCAATAAAAAAAGATGTTTTCCCAAGACTTGAAAATAATCATTGGTTTTTTGATACAGAGTTGATTGCTTGGTCTAAAAAATTAAAATACAAACTTAAAGAAATCCCAGTTAACTGGCAAGAAGATAGATATCAAGAAAGAAAAAGTAAGGTTAGAGTTTTTAAAGATGCTAAGTCTTTTATATATAAAACAATAAAACTGAGAAAAAAATTAAAGACTGTTAAACAAAAAAGCTCCTTATAAAGGAGCTTTTAAATATATTGCTAAAGAAATTAAGGTATGTACTTTTTAAACTCTTCCTCTTTTTTATATTCTTGTCTTTTTTTAGGAATTTTTTTAAATTCTTTATAGATAAATACTAACCACACAATAATCTCAATTATCCATACAATAAACCAAAGACGAGCTGAGAAAAAAGGAATACTTTCAAGATTAAAAAATAATATAAATAAAGCAATTATTGAATTAGAAACTGAAAAATCAAATAGTCTTCCGTATATTTTTTGATAGATACCTTTTTTCTTTTTTAAGTGCGCGAAAACAAAACTTGCAATAATAAAAACTGCTGTTATTCCATATAAAAGGTTTTGAAACACGGGAAGTAATTTAGGTGGACGGCTCGCTAGCCAGAACTTAAATGTTAATAAATTGTTCATATTTTTTATAACTTAGAAAATAATAATCCATAGTGAAATTCTCCAGCTGAAAATTCTTTATCTAATTTTAAACCTAATTTAGGGGCTGCGTCAATGATAGCATCTTTTCTTACTTTCTTTTCTGGTTTGGGTCCAAAAGGTACGTCTTTGTTTAGCCACTCTACGATCAGTAATTTTCCTTTCTTTTTTATCATTCTAGAGGCTTCTCTTAAGATGTCAGCCCTTTTGTCTGATTGGTTTAGCGTATTGATAAGCAGAGCCACGTCTAAAGAATTGTTTTCAATTTTAGCGCCTTTCCATTTTTCTAAATTTGTCCAAACTGTTTTAACCTGATTTAAATTTTCTTTTTTTGCTTGTTTTTCAACTTCTTTTAGGTGATGTTTTTGTATGTCAACTGCATAAGCAATGCCCTGACTACCTATTATCTTTGCGCTTGCTAAAATAAAATAACCAAAATTACCGCAACCTAGATCAGCTACTTTTTGTCCGGCCTCTATAGGTATTTCTTGTAAAGTGGAATCGATGTCTAAGAGTAACCTTTTATTTTTTTCCATATGTTTTAATTATTATTCAAGTTTTATTTGTCTAGTTTTAGTATTAGTGCGGCTATATCTTTGCTTGGCTTCAATAATTATTTTATTTAAACCTTTTTTTAAATTTATTTCTTTCTCAAAATAACCATTATCTTCAATAAGAACTGTGGAGCCGTTAATATATACCTCTGTTTCTGCTTCAGTTTCACCCTTAACAACAATAGGGTTTTCACTTACTGTTTGATTAGCTTCAGGATAAATGATTTTTAATTGAGGTGCTGATATTAGATTGTTAAAATAAAAGGCCAAATAAAGTAAACAAGCCAGCACTATCATAGATATCAATATAGCTCTAAGTATTCTAGGAAAAACTAAAAATCTACTCTTTGATAATTTTTTGTAGGAAAAGTAATCTTCTTGAGACTCTGAATTTTTTATGAGCTTTTCTATATCTTTATCAATTTCTTTCTGATCTAAATTTAAGAATTTGCTATATTCTTTAATGAATTTTTTAGCATACAGTCCACCAGGCAAACTTTTAAGATCATTATCCTCTAATGATTTAAGGTATTTTTTCTTTATGCCAACATTTTTTGCTACCCTTTCTAAATTGAGATGTTCTTTTTCTCTGGCATTTTTTAATTTTTCACCTAAGCTTTCCGGCTTTTCAAATAAATTCTTTTTTTTAAAAATTACCATAGTTATTATGATTGAGGGGGTGTGTTCCAGTTAGCCGCATTTTCGTAACCAATAGTGTTTAGTACAAATTCTATAATTAAGTAGCTAGCAAAAACTATAAATAATCCAATAGCAGCGCTAATCATAAGTTTTTTAGCTTTAGTTACCTTCTCTGGATTACCAGCAGAGAGTAGAAACATTAATCCTCCTATTATGAACATTATAAGGGCAATTGAACCAATAAAACCAAAGACTGTAGTATAAGAAGCGTCAATAATTCTTATAAAATCATTTAAGCCACAATCACCCCTTTTATAACAGTCTGAACCTAGAGTTTCCTCGCTAATTATCGGAGCGGCTTGTGCTTTTAAAGGGCTTATAGCTGTATTAGTTATGAAGCCTAGACCTATTATCACGAAAAAAACTAATAAGGATAATAATTTTTTTTTATAAATTTTTAGTTTCATTTTTTTATTTTATAGTTTGTTGAACTTTTGAAGCTGCTAAATTAATTGCTCTCTCTAAATCTGCTTCCTTACTTACAACTGAGTCTATCATGTCTCCCATAAGCTCTTCCATGGCTTGAGGGTTTTTCCCTTGATACCAACTCTTAGCTGTTAAGCTTTGGCTAGCAAAAACACTCAATTCAGGATTTTCTAATTCTTGTTCACTAATTAAGGAGCGTATAGCCGCTGGTTTATTAGTCTTATCTAAATAACTAGTAACTTGTTCTTTATCGGTTGCAAACTGTATGAAGTTCCAGGCTTCTTCAGCGTGCTCACTCTTTTTTGAAACTACCTCTACCCAGTAATTAGCAAAATTAATATCTATAGGATTTCCTTCAATTTGTGGTATTTTAGCCACTGAAAAATTTAATTTAGGCGCTCTATTTTTAATTTCTTCTAAGCTATAGGAATAACTAAAAGTTAAGGCTAGATTACCACTAATAAACATTTCCATTGAAGAGTTTAAATCTTCATTCCAACTATAGACTTCTTTAGTTGGACTAGAGAAATCTGTGTAAAAACGTAGAGCTTCTAAACCTGGATTGTAGTCATCTTCTTTAAAGCGGGGAGGAACAGCATGAAATAGTACTTTACCATTTTCAAGCATAATAGCACCATTTTGCATCATAAGTAATGATAGTATATCACTATAACGATCAATGTTGTCACTGCCTCCCAAGGAAACTCCAGATTGAATTATACCATATCTATTGTCATGTTTAGTTAATTTCTTGACGCTTTGTTGAAATTCAGAATTCCAATATTTAGGAATTGTGGCAATACCAGCATTGTTGAAAAGGTCTCTATTGTAATATAAAGCTAATGTGTCTACATATAAAGGTAGTCCATATATTTTATTATCATCAAAAATTACATCATGACCAACTACATCTACAAACTTATCTCTTAACTCTCTAGAGTTTATAGTTTTTTTAGTTATTAACTCAGGCACAATTTCTGTTTTAATCCTTCCTTGTTCTACAAGATAAACCATAGTGGTTTCTTCTGGTAAAGGCTCTAATTTGTTTTCATATTTTTTCATCCAAGTGTTATGAATAGAAAATATATCAGGCCCTCTGTCTTCAGCCAAAGCATCTACCAACTCTTTTTCGTATTCATCATAACGGAGTTTTTTATATTTAATATTGATATAAGGATGAAGTTCATTATATTCTGATATAATTTCACCAAAATCATCTGGACCATCAAAAACGCGCCAATATTCTAAAGTGATTGGTTGCATAGCCTCTTCTACTTCTCTATCTATTCCTTTACAGCCAAAAGCTGAAGTTAAAACGAATAATAAAAGTAAAGAAATTGCTATAATTTTGTTTTTCATAAATATATAAATAATTTAAATAAACACAGGATTTAAACCTGTGTTTATTATAGCAAAAAAATTAATATATATGAAATCTTTTTCTTATCATTTTTTACTAAGATTTTTTATATCTGATTGAGTTTTAATATCTTCTAGTTTAACGCTAAGTAAGTGACTAACCCCATCGTCAGACATTGTAATTCCGTATAATAAGCTAGACTTACGCATGGAAGCTCTGTTGTGTGTAACTACAATGAATTGAGTTTTATGTGAAAGTTCATCTAAAATATTTGCTAAACGCTCAGAATTAGCCTCATCTAAGGCAGCATCAACTTCATCTAATACTACAAAAGGAGCAGGATTTGCGCTAATAATAGCACAAATTAAAGCAATAGCAGTTAAGGCTCTTTCTCCTCCTGAGAGCATGCTAATAGATTTTATTTTTTTACCAGGAGGGCAGGCTTGAATTTCAATACCACTAAGACCAGTAGTGTTATGTTTTTTTAAGAATTTAATTTTTTCAGTTTCAGTTTCAGTTTTACTTTCTTCTTCATTGTTTTTATCATTTTTCTCTTCTAAACTGCTTAACTTATTTAAACTGGCTTTTCCACCATTAAATAATTGTTTAAAGTATTTTTTAAAATTTTCTTCAATCACTTTAAATTCTTTGTCAAATTGTTTTTTAATAGTCTGATCTAGTTCGCTTATAATTTTTTCTAATGAGTTTATACTATTAGACAAGTCATCACTTTGTTTACTTAAGAAATCAAAACGTTCTTTAGTGTTATTGTATTCTTGTTCTGTTTCAGGGTCTATACCACCAATTTGCTCAAGTTGTCTTTTATTGGATTCAATTTTATTATGAGTTTGCTCTCTATTTAAGTTATAATCAACTTCAATATCTTTAATTTTTCCAAGTGATAATTCATTATTTCTAATTTCATTTTCTAAGTCTTCTAGTCTGGTTTCTTTTCTGGCCGCTTGAACTCTTAATTCATTTAATTTGATACTGATAGTATTAATTTCTTGTTGTGTTTTTTGAGCTGTTTTTTGTAGATCAAAAAGCTCTTGTCTTTGTTCTTTTTCCTTATCTTCTAAATGAGATAGTTCTTGGTTTAGAGATTCTTCTTTTTGCTTAGAATTCTTTAAGTTTGATAATAAGTCTTCTTTTTCTCTTTCTAGGCTTTCAGATTTATCTACTTTTTCTGCATTTTCTTGTTTAGATAATTTATTAACTATATCTTGTAGCTCTCTTTCTACATTGTTTCTTTCGCTTTTCTTGTTGTTTAAAAGTTCTTGTAATTTAAATTTTTCTAGTTTTTTAGCTTGTTCAGTTTCTAAAAGTTCGGCTTTCTGGTTGCCATAATTTTCAATTTCATCTTGGATTTTTTGCATTTCACTTTCTTGTTCTTGACTGTAAGCTTCTTGGCTTAAAGATGGTTTAATTTTCTCATTAAACTCTTCTTGTAGCTTCTTTAACTCTTCTTTTAGATCAGGGCTTTCAATGTCTAAATTACTAAACTTATTAGCAAAATCTTGAATAAGAGTTTTAAGTTCGGGTTGTTTTTGGCTAAGTTTAAGTATTTGGCTGTTTAATTCTTTAATCTTTTCATTTAATTGATTTATTTCTGGATTATTTTCTTCTACACTTTCTTTTTTTAATTTTGTCTCTAAGTTTATAAGCTCTTTATCAAGGTTATCTAATTTGTTTTTTAATTCACTTTCTTTTTGATACAACCATGATAAATCAAATTTCCCTTGGGCTTCTAAATTTATTTCTAATTTAGTTTCAATTTGAGCTAATTTGCGATTATATTCTTGAATAGAAATTCTTTCTTGAGAAAGTTTGTTTTTAAGCTCTAGCTTTTCAGCGCTTTCTTGATTATTTTTTTCTAAGTTACTTAGTTTAGTAGTTATTTTATTTAAGTCCTGATTTTTATTTCTTTCTATTTTTTCTTGCTCCAAAGCTTGTTGACTTGTTTCTTCTAAAGATTTATTTAGTTCTTGCCAAAGTAAGCCATAATAGTTATATTGCAGTTCTTTTAGCTGTTCTTCTAGCTCTGATCTTTTTTTAAGTTTTTCAACTTGTCGTGTTAAGCTTTTTAATCTAGGTTCTATTTCAGAAATGAGAAGATCTGCTTGTTCTAGGTTGTTATAACTATTTATTAACTTATTTAAAGCTAAGTCTCTTTTAATTTGATATTTCTTTACACCAGTAGCTTCGTCAAAAAAATCTTTTCTTTCAGCTGGGGAAGTGTTTAAAAAATTCTCTACAATTCCTTGCCCAATTACACTGTATGTTTTTTGTCCGAAATTAGCTTTTGCCAGTAACATTTGTACATCAGAAAGTCTAACTCTTTGACTGTTGATTAAATATTGGCTTTCACCACTTCTAAATAGTTTTCTTGTGATAACTATAGTTTTGTATTGTAAAAAGGATTCTGGGTCATCTTCAGTATTATCATTATCCTCATTATTTAAATACAAAGAAACTTCAGCCATGCCAAGCTGACCTTTTTTATCTGAACCCGAAAAGATAACGTCTTCACCTTTCTTTCCTCTTAAAGTCTTAGTGCTCTGTTCTCCTAGGGCCCAGCGTACAGCATCAGCAATATTAGACTTACCTGAACCATTTGGACCGACAATGGCAGTTAGCCCTCTTTTATCCTTGGAGATAAATCCAGGAAAGACTAAAGTATTTTTATTAGCAAAGGATTTAAAACCCTGTATTTCAAGTTTTTCTAGATGCATATAAAATAAAAAGGCACTATTGTTTTAATAATATTTACGTGCTACTTTTCTATTATAGATTTAATCTTATTTTTTATCAAATGACTGAAGAGGATAAGCAAGTTATTGCTAAAAACATTGTTATTATCTCAGGACCCTCTGGAGCTGGGGAAGACAGCATTATTAAGGCTGTACTAAAGGATTTACCTGCTGAGAAAATTATTACCACTACTACTAGGAAAATGAGAGCAGAAGATGTAGAGGGAGTGTCCTATTATTTTATTAACAAAGATGAGTTTAAGAAAGGTATAGAAAATAATGAATTTATTGAATATGCTAAAGAGTATAATGATAATTATTATGGTGTTAGTGAAAAAGAATTGCTTAGAGTAGCTAGAAGCGGTAAAATTGGTATTTGGAAAATAGAATATAAAGGAGTGATTACAGCTAAAAAACTATTTCCTGGCATTAAAGCTATCTTTATCAATGCTCCTCTAGAAGATTTAAAGAGAAGAATTAAAAAGAGGGATAATCTGCCTAGCTCTTATCTAGAGGAAAGAATGGCTTATACTAAAGAATGGTTGAAGCATAGAGACATATATGACTATGAGATTGAAAATGCTGATGGGAATTTAGATAAAGCTATAGAAAATTGCAAAAACTTACTAAAAGACTTATATTTAGTTGACAAGTATAAAAATTAGTTATAAGATAGTTTGTAGATAAAAATTAATCAAATGATTAATAGAACTTAGGTGTTCTATTTTATTTATTTTATTCATATGGCTGAAGAGAAAAAAGCCTCACAAGAAAATAACGAGGAAAAAGAGACAAAAGAAAATAAAGAGAATGCAGCCGAAACTAAAGTTGAAAACAGTGCTGATTCTAAAAAATTAGATCAGACCGATTTAAAACCCGGTATGACTGTTCGTGTATATCAAAAAATTAAAGAAGTTAATATTAAAGGAGAAGAAAAGGAAAGAATTCAGTATTTTGAAGGTATGATTATTGCTAGAAAGCATAATAAAGAAATTGGTGGCACTATTACAGTTAGAAAGGTTTCTGATAGTATTGGCGTGGAAAAGATTTTCCCATTGAACCTACCTAGTATTGATAAGATTGAAGTTAAAAAGATTGCTAAGGTTAGTCGTGCTAAGTTATATTTCTTAAGAAGAGGTTACAAAAAAAGATTTAAAGAAACCGTTGTTAAATAAGCTTCGGGCGGATGGCGGAATTGGTAGACGCGCAAGCTTGAGGGGCTTGTGGGCTTAGGCCCGTGGAGGTTCAAGTCCTCTTTCGCCCACCAAGCTTTATATTATAGGGTGCATAGCTCAGCTGGTTAGAGCACTTCGTTTACACCGAAGGGGTCCGGGGTTCGAATCCCTGTGCACCCACCAAAAAAGACAGACGAGAGTCTGCTTTTTTTTGCCTTTTTCTTGTAGTTAAGTTAAAATAATAAAGAAAATAGTAATAGTATTAATAAATTAAAATAAATCTATGTCTATTAAAGAGAAGTTTGAAGCTATAAAAAAAGATTCTGAAATTAAAAAAACAGTAACGGATATAGCTGAAGACAAAGAGGTCCTACATGAAACCTTAAATCAGCAACAAGTATTAACAGCTAGAATTAATGATTTAAAGTCTTTAGTCTCTCAACTTAAAGATTCATATCGTACTTCAGAGAGCAGTTTAGAGGATTTTAAAAAATCAGCTGCTAATATTAAAGAGTTATACTCAGAATATAAAGATTATTTAAATGAAAAAGGAATAGATTCTGTTGAAGAGATTCTTCATAGTGATGATTTTCAAGAGGATGCAGAGGTTAAGGAATACCATGAAAGTGGCGCTGCTCAAATAGACGAAACCGGCAAAAGAGGTAACTTAGGTGAGAGTGTAGAAGGAGTGGCTAAAGCTAAAACAGCTATTAAAGAGGCTTTGCCAGATATGAATCTTGATTTTAAAGGTAAGAAGAAGAGCGGTGAAGAAATGAGTCCTCGTGAAATTTCTATTTCAAAAATTGAAGACTATATTAGTGAATTAGAGACAGAGCTAGAAGAAACAAATAAAAAAGAATCAGAGAAAAAAGATGAGTTGTTGCCAAAGTTGGGGCAAATGATTAGCTTGGAACTTGATAAAATTTTTTCACAGGAGGATCTTAACTTGAATCCACAGTTATCTAATAAAAAGTTTATTAATGACAAAGTTTTAGAGCTAGGAGGTGATGTTCTTTGGTCACAGATAAAAGAAAAAGCTAAAGAGCAAATTCAAAAAACAATAGAAGAAAAACATGCTTACTTGCATATTAGTGATAATGATATTGATTCTTCTCTTGAGGCCGAAAAGTTTATTTATGATGTTGATAAAATTAAAGAAGAGCATGAAGATCTTTTAGAATTAAAAAGTGAAGAAGAAGGTTTAAAAAGAGTGAGCAATGAAATTAATGCTGATTATTTTTTGAAAAGTTCAGGGGAGTTAATGGTAAAAGATAATAAATTATTTCGTAATGATTTAATGGAGAAGGTGGATTATTTTAAAGAAAAAAATGTAGAAGCTAAAAAAGTTTGTGAAGATGTGATAAATGAATACCTGTCTGCCTATAAAGCTGCTAAGGAGAAAATGCCATCAGGTCTTTTAATTGGTAAAAAAACTAAAGAAGAAGTAAAAGAGATGACTGCTATTATTGATGAAGCTATAGAAAAAATGCAGGAGATAAAGGTCCCAGATAATTTTTATTGTGAAAAACCTTATGAATTTACTAATAAGCTACTTAGCATTCCGCCTCACTTCGATATTAACTTAAGTAAAAATTCGTCTTTAGAAATAAAAAAAGACTTAATTGATTTAGATATAAAATTAAGTGAACAGATCAATGAGTTACGTAATAAAGAATCTGGCTCTTTAAGTAAATTAATTAATGACCTATATCATGTTACCGGTAGAAAGCCAACCACAGAAATGAGTGGCTTTAATGTTCCATATACAGATTCAAAAAACCTTTATAGTTATAAAGAATTAAAAAACACTGAAAAAGTTGATGATATATTCAAAAAAGTAGATGGTTTAAAGTTATCTCATGAAGATTTTATAAAACTATTTACTGAGGAAAGAGAAAATCTAACTAATCAGATTGCTGATTATCCTGACTCAGAAAAAATACTAAATAAGATTAAAGAATTGAAAGATGAATTTGATAATAATTATAAATCTAAACCCCTTTTTATTCAAAGAAAAATAGCTGCTAAAGAAGGAAGAGAGGTAAAAGATTATGATAAAAAAGAAAGCTATGAATTAAGAAAAGACTTATTTAATAATTAATTTTCTTTATATTTTATTAGAGACAATGAAGCATTTAAATGTAAAAACAGAAAAAGAAACTAAGAAGATAGCTAAAGAGTTTGCTAAAGATATAAAACCTGGAGCAGTGTTAGCTTTAATTGGGGATTTAGGTGCTGGTAAAACAGTTTTTGCTAAAGCTTTTGCTAAGGAGTTGGGGGTTAAAGAGGAAGTAATTAGTCCTACTTTTAACATTATTAAAACTTATCAAATAAAAGATAATAAAAAAAATGACAAAGTTTTTTGTCATGTTGATGCCTATCGTTTAAATAGCTATCAGGAATTACTTGAAATAGGTATTGATGAATATTTAAATGATGAGAATACTATAGTTTTAATTGAATGGGCAGATAAGGTTAAAGAATTATTACCCGCATATACATACATGATAAGAATTGAACAAGAAGAAGGTAATAAAAGAGTTATTCATTTTGATAGTGAATAAGTTATTATCTAAGATTATTTTTTTATATAATTATACGTCGCCATCTTTAAAGATGGTTTTTTTATTATCTTTTGATGAAGCAAGATTGATGATAATTAAAGTAAAAGCACTTAAAGATATTAATATATCAGCAATATTTAGGATGGTAAAATTTAAAACCTCTAAATAATCTATTACATAACCATATATTAATCTATCTAAAGCATTGCTTATAGCTCCTAGTGTTAAAGCTATTAAAGGCAGTATTATTATATATGAATATTTCTTTTTAATTAAATTTATCATATAAAATATTAATCCCAGTATTATAATCACAATAATAGTATTTAGAACTGGCCCAGAAATAGGTAGGGAGAAAGCAATATTAAAGTTTCTTGAAAAAGTAAATTTAAGATGTTCTCCAATTAGATTTAGATTAGGGTTATTGTTTATAGCAACTTGTTTTAAGTAGCGATCAAATAAAAAAAATATAGCAAGTAATATTACTATTGCTATATTTTTTATATTGAATCTATTTATTTTTATCATAGTAAAATTAGCTGCTTTGCAGTTTTGTTTTACACTCTACACATGAGCTAGCAGTTGGTCTGGCTAGAAGTCTTTTAGGATAAATTTCTTGTCCACAATACTTACAGATACCATATTCTCCATCTTCAATTCTCTTTAGAGCTTTGTCTATATCAGAAAGAGTTTTTTCAAGTATTCTCTCTGTCTCAACGTTAGCACTATACTCGCTAACTTCTTGAGCATTTTCATCAGGCTTATCTCCATATTCTGGAAATTTAGCACTACGGTTATCTGCTTCATGACTATCTTCCTTAGAAATATCGTTAAGATCTTCTAATATTTTATTTTTTCTGTCCAAGAGTTCCTGCTTGATTTGATTAAGAGTATTCTTGTCCATTGTTTTTTCTTTTTCCATATTTTTCGGTAATTAAAAAGCCATTACAAGTGGCTGTTAATGTATTATTATTGTATACTAAATATAGTATTTTGACAAGTCTTTACAAATACTTTTTTATTTGTTAATATTTCTTTGTCTTTATTAAAAGATAAAAAATAACACTGATACAGCCATTGGCTGTATTTTATAAACACAAGGAGCGGTAGTTCAGCTGGTTAGAACGCCTGCCTGTCACGCAGGAGGTCGCGGGTTCGAGTCCCGTCCGTTCCGCAGACACTAAATAGCCTAACTCAGGCTATTTTTTTATTTTTAGTGCTTTATCTTGATTAATATTTAAGTATATGTTATGATATATATCCTT